>DRQW01000064.1 GCA_011371305.1 Anaerolineae bacterium
CCATGGTCTCATCCGAGGTCATGTCCCCGCGAATGACCTCAACGAGGCGCATGATGTGGGCAGGGTTGAAGAAATGGAGGCCCAGGACCTGATCGGGACGTTGGGTGGCCGCGGCCAGGCTGGTGATGCTAAGGCTGGAGGTATTGCTGGCCAGCAGGGCGTGGGCGGGCGCGTGCGCGTCCAGTTGGCGGAAGATGTTTTTCTTCAGGTCCAGGTTTTCGGGCGCGGCTTCGATGACCAGGTCCGCCTGGGCCGCGGCCTCTTCCAACTGGGTAGTCATCTGGAAGGCTTGTTTGGCCTGTTCGGCCTGGGTCGGGGCGGTTTTGCCCAGTTGCACGCCCTTATCAATGGAAGCACGTATCTGGGACAACGCCGTGTTCAGGATATCTTCGGCGATGTCATAGAGAAAGACCTGGCACCCAGCCAGGGCACACACTTGGGCGATACCACGGCCCATCGCGCCAGCGCCGATGACCGCGACGGTTTGGATGGCGTTCGCGTCCATGGTCATGATCCGGTGAACTGAGGCGGACGTTTTTCCAGAAAGGCCTGGACGCCTTCTCGGTAGTCGTGGCTGCGGCCCGCGATCTCCTGCAGATAGGCCTCGTAATCCAGGGCCTCATCCAGGGTTTGGGTCAGGGCCTTGTACATAGCGCGCTTGGTCAGACCAAACGCGAGGCTCGGGCCCGAGGCGAGCTGTTGGGCCCAGGCCTGGACCCGCTCCTGGAAGGTGTCCAGCGGTGCGACCTCGTTCACCATACCCCAGGCTAGAGCCTGCTCGGCGCGCACCTTTTCTGCGGTGATAGCCATTTGATAGGCCCGGGCGTAACCGATGATCCGGGGCAGGAACCAGTTGACCCCGCTGTCGGGGATGAGCCCCACGCGGCTGAAGGCGAGGATAAAGCTGGCTTTCTCCGCAGCGATGCGGATGTCGGCGGCCAGAGCTACACCCACGCCCGCGCCCGCGGCCACACCGTTCACCGCGGCGATCACGGGCTTCTCCAGTCGGACCATGGCTTTGATCAGACGGTGGTAGCCGTGGCGCAGATGTTCGCCGATGGAAAAGTTGTCTCTACGAGACTGTACATCCGCCAGATCTTGTCCCGAACTGAAGCCACGGCCCGCGCCGGTGATCACGACGCAGCGGATGTCGCGGTTGCGACCGGCCTGCTTGAACGCGTCTGTCGTTTCACGGATCATGACATCGTTGAATGCGTTCAAAGTGTCGGGCCGGTTCAGAGTGATGGTGGCCACGCCGTCGGCCACATTGAAAAGGATGGTTTCATAACTCATGGGCGTTTACTCCTCCGCGCCCAACAGGATGCTGTGGAGGTTGGCGCTGAAACGTCGGGAATCCTTGCCCACCGCGGCCATTTCCGGGGAATTCATGCCCGTTTTCATGTCCTCCTTGGAGGCGAAGCGCATTTCGAACATGAGATAGAGCTCCTGGCCCGCGAGGGTTTTGTTGAATTTCGTCACCGTGTACCCTGCTGAGCCGGGAACTTTTTCCACCAGTTTGAGATGCTCGGCGTAGGCTGCGTCGAAGGCTTCGGGGTCCTCGGGGCGGGTGTAGAGAACGACCATTTTGTACATGGGGAAGCTCCTGTTTGGAAATGAAGTCTGGAGGTTAGTGGCGGGGCTTTTTCGTTCGAATCAGCGATCTGTTATCTTTGAGCCGTTTGCCAGATCTTTTCTTGCGCGTCGGCGAGGGCGATGCGACGGAGCAAGGGATGAGGGCGGTACCGATCTTCGCCCCATTCCTGGTGCAGGCCGCGCATCACGCCGTAGATGGTGTCCATGCCGAGGTAGGCGCCCCATTCTAAAGGCCCGCGCGGGTAATTTGTGCCTAGCTTCATCGCGGTGTCGATGTCGCGGGCTGTGGCTACACCTTCGGCCAGGGCGCTGATGGCTTCGTTAACTAGGCAAGCCAGAACCCGGGCGCGCACCAGGCCCGGTCCATCACCCACTTCCACGGGTTCCAGGTCCAGACTTTGCCAGAATTCGAGGGCTTTTCGGAACGCGTTGTCGGAGGTGCGCAGGCCGCGAGCCACTTCCACCGGGTCACCTTGATTTAAGGGGGGAATAATGGAAAAGCCCACGAGCCGCTCGGGCAGCCCCATGTCGTACCCGGCAAGGGTGACGCTGCTAGGCAAGGCCGAGGTGAGGACGAGGGTGGAGGGTGGGATCAGGCTCTCCAGGTTCCACAAAGCAAAGGATTTGTCCGAATGATGGTAAAAGTCGATGACGATGGATTTGTCGGACAGCGGAATGTGACCGGGCGCGGCGTCATTCAGGACTTCGGCATCATGCACTTCGACGCGGTGACCAGCTTTTCTACATAACGATGCCAGCGCATCGGCAAAAGGGGGATTCCCGACAATGGCGATGGATGTCATGGAAGGTTCCGTGAACGGAGTTAGAGAGGTTTGAATTGTTCGAACGCGTCCTGGCAGTCGTTACAATAGTAGATGGCGCGACAGAGGGTGGATCCGAATCGGTTTTTGATAGTGACGTTGTCGGAGCCGCAGCGGGGACAGGTGACGCGGGGGTTGAGTTTGATTTGAAGATCACCCCCGTGCACGGGCGGGGGCGCGAGCCCGAAGGCCCGGAGTTTCTCCCGGGCTTCGGGGGTGATCCAATCGCTGCTCCAAGGGGGATCTAATACCATCTTGACATCCACCTCGGCCGCGCCTAACTCCTTCACCTTATCCGCGACCAGTTGTTGCATGACGATCAGGGCGGGGCAGCCAGAAAAGGTCGGGGTCATGGTTACGGTGACCCTTTGGCCATCGGTCTCCACTGAACGCACGACGCCCAGTTCGACCAGTGACACGACGGGGATTTCAGGATCCATGACCTGCCGCAAAGCATTCCAGATCTGTTCCTCGGTCAAATGTGGGGTTTGTGTGGACATGATGTGGGGGCTACCAGACGGCATCGGGCAGGCTGCGGGCGACCATTTGCATGTCGGCCAACAGATCAACCAAATGCTCGGTGTGATGATGGCGGTGCGCGTAGATGGGTTCAGCGTCGGGTACTTTCAAGTCGGACTTTTCAAGGTGAGGGATAACGACCTGCTCCCAGGCGCTGCGCAGTTCCCCCAGTTCTGGAAAGTAATCTGCCTCGATGAGCGTATCGTCCAGGGGCATGGGGCGGAAGAGTTGCAGTGCGTAGGGCCAGAGGTGATCCAAGGCTCGTTGCATGCGTGTGTTACTTTCTTCGGTGCCCAAGCCCAGGCGCTCAACCCAATCGCTGGTATGACGGAAATGATATACCTCTTCATTCCGTACTTTTTCAGCGGCTTTAGCCAGCGCCTCGAATTTGCTTTCCACCAGGCGGGTGAGCAGGGCCAGCTCGTACGCGTCGTAGAGGTAGTGGCGGAGCATGGTGAAGGCCCAGTCGTGGTTAGGCAACTCAACCATTTGCACGTTGCGGAACTGGCGCGCGTCGCGGAAGTAGGCCATGCTATCCGCATCGTTGCCGGTGAAAGGTTCGGCCAGCTCATACCAGATGATGGCGTGGCCAATCTCGTCTTGGGCCAGGTTGGCAATGGCGATGTCTTCCTCCAGGATAGGCGCGTGGCCCGTCCATTCCGAGTCGCGGTGGCCGAGGATGACCTCATCGTCCGCCATCGCGACCAAACGATCCATGAGGGCTTGCTGCAGTTTCTTGTTCATGATAGGGGAATGTCCTCCGGTCGGCGTTGGGATCGGCGAGCGAAAACGCCACCTGTGTAATAACTTTGGTCACGATAGGTCTTGTCTTTGGCGGGTTCGAACATGCTGAGCACATCTTCCTCGCTGCTGCGGGCGATAGCGCTTTCGGGCACGACCCACCACATGTAGGCGACTTTTTCCACGAACTGGCCACTTTCGATGGCTTTGCGCAAAGCCTCGCGCGGGGAGCGTGCTGTTACTTCGCCCACGTGGGTCACAGCCACCATGGAGCGCCGCTGCGTCTGTTTGTTAAAAATATGATAGGTCTCCTCGGGGGCTTCTTCGGGTAGCTCTTCCACCCACCAATTGGGTTGGGTCTCCAGTTCATAGGCGGTCATCTTGAAGACCGCGCTTTCGGGTGCGACCCATAGGCTGTAGCAGGATGGTCGGCGCACAAACACGTCACGGGCATTGAGCAAAGCTACCTCGGGATCGGGGGCGTGTACGGTGCCGACCGCCGCATGGGGTTTATCGGGACGGTCTTGTTTGAAGACCTCATAACGAGGCCACTGGGTATCGCGAGACATCATTTCCTCCTTTCTCCACAGAAAACAATCATGCTTTATATCAGGCAGCCTGGGCCTGACGTTGTGCATATGCTTCCAGGGCTTCGCGCACCCATTTGCCCTTCTCGTGGGCTTCGCGACGGGCGGCGAGACGATCTCGGTTCATGGGGCCATTGCCACGAATGACCCGCCAAAATTCATCCCAGTCGATCTCGCCGATGACCCAATTGCCCGTTTCTTCATCGTAGTGCAGATCGGGATCGGGGATCTCCAGGCCCAGGGCCAGGAATTCAGGCACGATCTCGTTGATGAACTCCTGTCGCAATTGATCGTTGGTTTTGATCTTGATTTTCCAACGCATCAACGTTTCGGTGTGGATGGATTGGGAATCGGGCGGGCCGAACATCATCAGCGCGGGCCACCACCACCGGTTGAGCGCGTCCTGGGCCATCTGGCGCTGTTCGGGCGTCCCTTTCGCGTAGAGGGTAATCATCTCCTTCCCTTGCTTGTAGTGAAAGGTCTCCTCCGCGCAGATGCGCACCATAGCCCGGGAATAGGGGCCGTAAGACGAGTGGGCCAACATGGTTTGGTTCTTGATGGCCGCGCCATCCACCAGCCAGCCGATCATACCGATATCAGCCCAGGTGAGGGTGGGATAATTGAAGACGTTGGAATATTTGGCTTTGCCCGCGAGCAGGGCTTCGATGAGTTCCTCCCGATCCACCCCCAGGGATTCGGCCGCATGATAGAGGTATTGGCCATGCCCGCCTTCGTCCTGCACCTTGGCGATGAGGATCATTTTGCGGCGCAGGCTGGGCGCGTGGGGAATCCATGCGCCTTCGGGGAGCATGCCCACCACTTCGCTGTGTGCATGCTGGGAGATCATACGAATGAGCTGGCGCCGGTATTCATCAGGCATCCAGTCGCCAGGCTCGATCTTCTCCCCCCGCTCGATGCGGGCTTCGAATTCGGCTAGCTTCTCTTCATACGTGCGGTCGTCGGTCATGGGGCACCTCCTAGTTGGCAAGTAGCATATTGTTGCGGTTTGGATAACGATCGTCAGGCCGACGGTGGTCGAGGCAACAGCGGGTGTGAAACGTGAAGACATGACGCTTTACGCATTATGTTTCACGGCACTGATTCCTCGTGTCAGTCTGGCTGTTAAACATGTTCAACCGGTATCATCGGAGGCTTAAGTGTCACCTACCCATTCCAATACCGCGGCCACGCCCTGGCCTACGCCTACGCACATGGTGACGAGACCGTATGGACTGGTCGCGATACCCGCGGCGTGGCGGCGTTTCATCTCATGGACCAGGGTGGTGGTCAGCCGGGCGCCGGTGCATCCCAGGGGATGCCCCAGGGCAATGGCACCACCATTGACATTGGTGCGGTCGTGGGGAAAGCCCAGTTCATCCATAACGGCAAGGGCTTGCACGGCGAAGGCCTCGTTCAGTTCGATCAAGTCTAGATCGTCCACGGTCAGCCCGGCTCGGGCCAGAGCTTTGCGCGTGGCTGGGATAGGGCCCAGCCCCATGGTGCGAGGATTCACCCCTGCGACGCCGACGCTGACGATGCGGGCCAGAGGGCTCAGGCCCAATGCCTTGGCTTTTTCATCGGACATCACCAAGACTGCGGCTGCGCCATCGTTGATGCCCGAGCTGTTGCCCGCAGTGACCGTGCCTCCAGGGCGAAACGCGGGCCGCAGCTTAGCCAGCTTCTCCATGCTGGTATCCAATTCCCAGCGGCCATCGACCCATTTCTTGCGGGGATGCTCATCTGTGTCCACGATGATAGGGTCGCCCTTGCGTTGGGGCACGGGGACGGGCACGATCTCATCCCTGAATTTGCCCGCGTTGATGGCATCCACTGCCCGGCGCTGGCTTTCCAGAGCGAAGGCATCCTGGCGTTCACGTGGGATGCCGGTCATCTCATAAATGTTCTCTGCGGTCTCTCCCATACTTTCCAAGGGGAACATAGCCGCCATTTTTGGGTTCGGGAAGCGCCAGCCGATGGTCGTATCGTACATTTCGGCCTTACGATCAAAGGCACGTTCCGCTTTGCCCACGACAAAGGGGGCGCGGGACATGCTTTCCACCCCACCCGCGATAAACACATCTCCTTCGCCCAAACGGATGGCCCGATAGGCGTAGGCGATGGCATCCAACCCGGAAGCACAGAGCCGGTTTACGGTGATGCCCGCGACTTCTTGCGGCAAGCCAGCCAGTAGCAGGGCCATGCGGGCCACGTCGCGGTTGTCTTCGCCAGCTTGATTGGTACAGCCGAGAACGACTTCTTCGATTTGTGCCGGATCCAAGCCAGTGCGATCCACCAAGGCTCGGATGACCAGCGCGGCCATATCGTCGGGCCGCACCGGGGCCAGGGCACCGCCGAAGCGACCGACAGGTGTACGGAGGGCGTCAATGATTACGGCTTCTGGCATGGGATAAGTATGGGAGAGTGTAGGATGTGAAAAATGCTGTCACAGAATTTCCTTTGTGTCTTTTGTGGCTTAACATAAGAGTGATGTTACTGCAAGTTGCGTTTGTCGATGACACGGCGGAGTTTGCCACCCTCGCTACGAGGGGCTTCGCCTGGGCCAAGCAGTTTGACGCGGGTGTTCAAGCCCAAGGTCTCCCATAACCGCCGTCGAACCACTTGCTCCAATTCGTGGACCTCTTCAACGACTTCGACAGTATGTCCAGCAAACACTTCATCCCCCACTTCACGGAAGAAGTCTTCTGTCACTTCGACCTGGACTTCCATCACATCGAGATGGTTTTCGCGAGTAAGAACGATGCAATAGTGGGGGGCGATATGTTCAATGTTCAACAGGGCGGATTCGATCTGAGAGGGGAAGACATTGACCCCGCGTACGATGAGCATATCGTCGGCCCGGCCCAGGACGCGGCTCATCCGGGCGTGGGTGCGGCCGCATTTGCATTTCTCGTAAGTGATGGAACAGAGATCGCCTGTGCGATATCGGATGAGGGGCAGCGCTTCTTTCGTCAGGGTTGTGAAGACGAGTTCGCCGATTTCCCCTTCAGGGAGTGGTTCGCCGGTCTCGGGATCGATGATCTCGGGCAGGAAGTGGTCTTCCATGATGTGCATCCCATCTTTCGCTTCGATGCATTCATTAGAGACGCCCGGGCCGATGATCTCGCTGAGGCCGTAGATGTTCACCGCGTCCACATGGAGCTTCGATTCCAACTCTTGGCGCATTTCCTCGGTCCAGGGTTCTGCCCCTAAAATGAAGACGCGAACACGCAGATCTTTGGGGTCCACGCCCTCTTCCAGCAATCGGTCCGCAAGGGTGAGTGCGTAGGAAGGCGTACAGGCCATCACATCGGGCTGGAAGTCTTTGAGGATCATGATCTGACGGGCCGTGTTGCCACCCGAGACAGGAATCACGGAGATGCCCATATACTCCGCTCCATAGTGCATACCCAGGCCGCCGGTGAATAGTCCATACCCGTAGGCGTTTTGGAACATATCCCCGGGCTTGGCGCCGGAAAGGGCAAAGCAACGCGCGCAAACTTCGGCCCAAACCTGTAGATCGTTGCGCGTGTAACCCACCACCGTGGGCTTCCCTGTTGTGCCCGAGGATGCATGGATGCGGATGAGTTCTTCACGTGGCACTGCGAAAAGCCCAAAGGGATAGTGATCGCGTAGATCTGTTTTCTTGGTGAAGGGCAATTTCGTCAAATCTTCAACCCCGCGGATGTCTTCGGGTTTGATACCTAACTCATCAAATTTCTCCTGGTAAAAGGGCACACGCTCGTAAACATAAGCTACGATTTTGCGCAGACGCTCACTTTGCAGCGCGGTGAGCTCCTCCCGAGGCATGGTTTCGATCTTTTCGTTCCAGAACATGGGCGGCTCCTGTGATGGTGTGGGATAAAGTGTGTTACGTTTGTGCGTCGAGAAAGTCCAAAACGAGTTTGTTGAACAACCCAGGCCGGCGGGCATGCACCCGGTGGCCAGTCCCGGGAATAACGGCCAATTGGGCGTCGGGTAGGATGTGGTAGAGTTTGATAGTTTGTTCCAGAGGGATGATCTCATCCCGATCGCCATTGATCAATAGGGTGGGCATGGTCACGGGGGCTAGTTCTTCGGGCGAGAAGTCGGGCCGGATGGGATCTTCCTCTTTCCACCAACGCAAGAGTCGAATGGGATCGGGGTGCAGCCGTTGCAGCTGCGCCCACCATTGGGGCATCTCTCGCTGGATACGCTCCGGGTTCCAAAAGTCCAACTGGCCTGTACGAACACGGTCGGCTTCAAAGTTGTTGCTCACCAAAATCAGCGCCCGAATGCGGCGAGGGTGTCGCACAGCCATGAACAAGGCAGTAGATGCGCCTCCGCTGTGCCCACACACAAAGGCCTGTTCATAGCCAAGATGGGTGAGCAATTCGGCCATGTCATCGGCCATTTGGCGGAGATCGAGCTTGTCGGCCGGGTTGGTGCTTTTACCATGTCCCCGCAAGTCGGGCCCGATGATACGAAATGTGTTGCTAAAAACTGGGATCTGATGCCGCCATCCGCTGCGGAAGGTGGCGGTTGCTCCGTGCAAGAGCAAAAGTGGCGGTGCGTCCTCGGGCCCGAGGAGTTCGAAGTGGATGTCAACGCTGCTGAGGTGAGCGATGGGCATGGTTCACATGTTATGGTGTGGATGGGGATTGTGATGTGGTATTGTAAACTGTACGCGTCAATGCGGCGTTGTCAAGGCGTCAATACGGGCGTCAACAAGAAGAACCTACAATTTTGCGTGTAGTCAAAGACTATTCGCACCACCCCAACTATACAACCACAAAACCACCATTGCTTAAAACCAACCCAATCTGCTAAAATCCAATACAAAATCACCAACTCACCACCGCAAAACTAACCATGTCATACAACGAATACATTGCTATCGAAGGGGCCATTGGCGTAGGCAAAACATCCCTTGCCCGCATCCTCGCTCAAGAACTTAACGCGTCTTTGTTGCTGGAGGTCTTTGAGGAAAATCCATTCCTCAGCGATTTTTATGCCGACAGAGAACGCTACGCCTTCCAGACGCAGATATTCTTCCTCATAAGTCGTTATCACCAACAGAGCCAAGTTATTCCTCAAACTTTGGCTCATTCCCGTCTGGTCAGCGACTATCTCTTTGCCAAGGATCGACTCTTTGCGCACCTCAATCTGCGTGATGATGAGCTGGCCATGTATGAACGTGTGCACAAGATCCTGGGCGAGCAGATCCCCACGCCCGATTTGGTGGTCTATCTTCGCGCCAGCACCGATGTCCTAATGGCGCGTATTGCCTTGCGCGACCGGCCCTACGAGCGCAACATGGACCAGAATTACATTGATGAACTGCGACAGGCGTATGAAGTCTTTTTCACCGATTACACAGCCGCGCCGGTGCTCACCATTGACACGAACGATCTCGATTTCGTGCGGTCGGAGGAAGATCGGGCTTATGTGGTGGGGCTGGTACGAGCTGCATTGGAGAAGGGAGAAATTCAGCAGGCCCTACCGGAGCTTAAGGAACAGGCACCACCTACTGGCTTGCGCATCCTACATGGAGGACGCAGACGCCTGGGAGATTTTCAACGCTTCCATCGAGCGTTGGACCAAGAAAAGGGTTTTGGCGCGGACCTGGGTATGAATTTCGCTGGGCTTACGGAAGAAGTTGGCGAGGTGGGGCGTGAGATCAAATTGGCTTTGATCCGGGCTGAACGCCTGCTGCCCGAAACAGGCAACCAACGCGAGGCTATTGAGCGAGCGATTGCCGAACGTCGGCAAGCCCTTTCCGAAGAAATGGCTGACGTGCTGGCCTATTTACTGAAACTGGCCAACTACACGGGCATCGATCTCGAAGCGGCCTATGTGCGCAAAATGGGCCGCAACTGGCAGCGCGACTTCGAAGCCCGCTTTGCCAATCCTTCCAAGCCCCCATCCCAATCCTGACCGTTCTGAAAATAGAACACGGATGAACACAGAAAAACACGGATAATTCAAAAAGTGGTAACCCGGGAAACCGGTATTACGGAGCTACGTATCCCACCATTTACGTTCGTATCAGCGAGCCGTCGCCATTCATTTTATGAACAAACGCTTCATCGCCATCGCCGGCAACGTGGGGGTGGGCAAATCCACTCTCACCCGACTGCTGGCCTCCCGTCTCGGCTGGGAGCCCTTCTTCGAGGCCGTGGATGACAATCCCTATCTGGCGGATTTTTATCAGGATATGTCCCGCTGGGCCTTCCACTCCCAGATTTTCTTCCTGTCCCGACGTTTGCGGCACCATCATGAGCTGTTGCAGCGAGAAGGCTCCGTGATTCAGGATCGCAGTGTGTACGAGGATGCCGAGGTCTTCGCCCGCAACCTTTACGAACAGGGCGCGATGGATGAGCGGGATTACCGCAGCTATCGGGAATTGTACGAAGTCCTGAGCGCGGTCTTGCCCCCGCCCGATCTCGTCATCTATCTGCGTGCGGATGTCCCTACCCTCCTGGCGCGCATCCGCCAACGGGGACGAGATTACGAACGGCACATCGATCCCGCCTATCTCGCCCGCCTCAACCGGCTCTACGACGCCTGGATCGAGGGCTTCACTCTCTCGCCCGTGCTCACCATCGAAGCCGCGGACCTGGATTTCGTGGCCCACAAGGACCATCTCGACCGCATCGAGGCCGCGGTGCGCGACCGCCTGGCGGGCAAGGACATCCTGCGGTTGGGCTAGCCCTCGTCCTTTCTCGTTATAGGAAGGCTATCATGGATTACTTCGAAACACTCGAAATTCGATTGCCCAAAGCGACCGTCAAGCGATTA
>DRQW01000065.1 GCA_011371305.1 Anaerolineae bacterium
CACAAGCGCCGCCCCGGGGCAAGGCCCGCGTGCGGGCGGCGCTTGTGCGCGCGGGGGCCAAAGTATGGCGCGGGGACCGAGGCCAACCGCCCTCACGCGACCAGCTGTCGCGCGCACGCATGCTCATCATCCGCCCCGACCACCTGGGCGATTTGCTTTTCCTGGGGCCGGCCCTGCGCTGGCTGCGGGCCAGCCTCCCCCACGCCCATCTCACCCTGGCCATCGGCCCCTGGGGCCGACCCGCGCTGCCCGGCCTGGCCGGAGGCTATGACCAGGTCCTGGAGCTCCCCTTCCCGGCCTTCGAACGAGGGGAGCACGCGGGGATGGTGGAGCGATGGCGGTTATTGCCGCGCATGGCCAGCCGCTTACGGTCCATGCGGTTCGATGTCGCGCTGGTCTGCCGTCCCGATCATTGGTGGGGCGCGATCTTAGCCCACCTGGCTGGCATCCCCTTCCGGCTGGGATTCGATACGCCCGAAACCCGTCCCTGGCTGAGCCAGACCCTTCCCCTGCGGGAGGAGCACGCGGCCGCGGCCAATCTGCGCCTGATGGCCGCGCTGCTGAACACTTCCATCCAACCCGATCCCATCACCCATCCCCTGCACTTTCCTATCCCGACCGAGGATCGCGCGGCAGCTGAGGCAATGATTCAACCCCTGAACGACCGGGGGCATGGACCGTTGGTGGTGGTGCATCCGGGGTCGGGCGCGGCTGTAAAACGCTGGGACCAGGCCAAATGGCAGGCGCTGGCCCGCCGCCTGGTGGCCCGGGGCGCGCGTGTGGTCGTGACCGGCGGCCCGGGCGAAGAGCCGCTGACGCGCGCGGTGGCCGAGGCCGACGCGCGCATCCTCGACCTGGGTGGGCGCACCTCCTTCTCCCTTCTGGCCGCGTTGCTGGCCCGGGCGGATCTCGTCCTGGGCCCGGATAGTGGCCCCCTACACCTGGCCGTGGCCGTGGGCACCCCGACCGTGCACCTCTTCGGGCCCGCGGACCCCGTGCGCTTCGGGCCGTGGGGCGATCCCCAACGCCACATCGTTATCCCCAGCCCGTGGGACTGCGCGCCCTGCGGCCGATTCGACTGGCCCGATCTCCCCGCACACGGGTGTGTGCGCGACATCCCGCTCGCATCGGTGTGGGCCGCGACTACCCGGCTATTGGGCTGGCATGACTGAGACCGGCCGTTATCGCTGCCATAAACCGCACAGCGAGCGTCTTCGTATATGCTGATGCATGGGAACGCAGATTTGCGCAGATGCTTCGCAATGCAGATTACCGTAGATGACTTTCACTGATTCTTTCTCTATTTCCTGCGTTCTCCTTTCTAGCAAGCTCTGGTAAGGGAATTAGACCATCCTCCCGACTTCTTGGTCTGCAAGGCGATATTCAAAAATCCGCTTCGTGTACGACCATGCGGCCATCCTCATCGGGAAGATAGCGGATATGGTTCTGGGGCACGTGGCTGTCGATGACCAGCTGGCCCGAATCCATGGCTTCCCAGATGGCCTGGAAGGGGACCTTGCCCGGCACCCATTTTTCCGCGATAACCACGCCATGGCCGGGTAAAATGGTGAACGCGATCTGGCGGGGATCGTCGGGATTGAGCAGGCATTGGGCGCGGGCGAACGCGTCGCGCACGCCCTGGGCCTGGGCATCGGTGGCGCAGGAGACGATGTAGTCGAAATAGACGGGCTCCAGCGGGGCATATTCCACCAGCTCGGGATCGAAGGCTTTCACCCCGCGGTGGCCGTGAAGCTTGGAGCGCACCACCGGCACCTCGGCCTCGATGTTCCAGTCGGGCGGGGCCAGATGCACGCGCGGGAGGGGCGTGTCCATGTCCATCATCTCCACCGCCTCAGAGGAGGGCGGGTCGTTGCGTTTGCCTTCCACATGCTTGACCAACGCGCCCACGCGGCCGGGGCGCACGCCCACCAGCACGGCCAGGTCATCCTCGGTGATGTTGTCTTTATCCACGGGACGGGCGCTGCCGGTGATGGTGGCCACCAGCGCGTTGCCCCTGGGCTCCCACGTGCCAAAGCAGCCCTCGCTATACTGGCTGGCCACAGAATCCTGCACCGCAGGCACTTTCACCAGATCGTTGATGCGCACCATCTCGGTGAAGAAGTTGCGTTTGCCCAGCTCCCGGGCGGCATTCAGCATGGCCTTGGGCGCGTCCCACGATCGCCATTCATCGTAGGGGATGGACGGGGGCACCACTTCGTGATCGGTCACCTCGCGGGTGCTGACGGTGGTGGTCATGCGCAGGGCGATGTCGTGGTAGAACAACGTGGGGTCGCCACGGTTGACGCTTTTGGGATAAGCGCCCACCAGGTCGAAATGATACACGTATTCGGGGTGCTCATCCCCTACCACGAGTTGGATTTTCAGCCCCATCGCCTGGGATTGGATCATCCGTTGCAGGGCCAGGATCGGCCCGCCCCGACGCCCTTGCTCGAACAGCACGCGGTAGGCCTGGGGCGCCAGACCGGGGAAGTTATAATCCGCGGGGTCAGGGGGTTCTTTCTTCAGGATCGCTTCAAAATACGCCAGGTCCTGTTCCAGGCGTTGCGGGGTGACATGGACCATGGTGAACACCGCGGGTTTGTTGGTGAGCCCAAAGCGCTTGCGCGCGGTGAGGACCAGCGATTGCCGCCAGTTCAGGGGCACGCCATAGGTCGCGGTGGTGAGCAAGATATCGACACCATCTTTGGGGGTGTCTTGTACCTCATGACCCAACAAGCGAAAACTCTGCAAAATGCCCTGCGCGGTCTCTTCCAGCACAGGGTCCATGGGGCCGGGGACGAACGCGATGGAGACGCGTTTCAACCAGGGATGGGGGGATTTCTCCAGGTTCAGGGCGAGAGGGAGGGCATTGACCATGGGGGGCCTCCGTTCAGAAATCTGCGAGCGAGATCACTATAACAAAACACCGAAAGCGTGGATTGGATGTGGGGTGTTATCCGATTATACCGGATTCGTGGTGGAAGGGAGAATCTGATAGCTATGGGTGATTTCCGCGGTCTTGCGTAGCATGGCGGACGCGGAACAGAATTTCTCTTCGGAAAGCTGAATGGCTCGCTCCACCTTTTTGGGGTCGAGATCGCCTGTGACCAGGTATTCGATGTGGATTTTGGTAAAGACCTTGGGGTGCTCAGTCGCCCGTTCGCCACGGACTTTCACCGTCACGCCTTGGACCGGCTGGCGTTGTTTTTTGAGGATGATGACCACATCCACCGCGGTGCAACCGGCCAGGCCGAAGAGTAACAGATCCATCGGCCCGACTCCGGTCTCCCTTTTGCCGTCGATGGTGAATTGATAGCCTTCCTGGGAGATGGCTTCGAATTGCAAGCCGTCAACCCAGTGGACGGTAGCTAGCGTGGGCATGCAAGACCTCCATTTGAGAATAGTAGGTTGGCTGGGGGCGAGGGGATCGCCAGGCCAACGTTAGACGAGGCAACATCGGGCGTGAAACGTGAAAACGTGAAACGTGAGAATGATTTGACGCAACGGTTCACGATCCTGGCTTTCCGGGCAAGCGTGGCGGCAAAGCGTTTGTATCAGTATCGACGAGCCATTGCTCTAGGATTTGGTCAGGGCGATGATGGCGCTGATGTTGGCGCTATCCAGGGCCGCAAGGTGGGCGCCGTGAGCTTCGAACAGGTGGATCAAGTCGGGGGGCGCCAGAAATCGGGTTTGCATGAGCGCGATCTTCTCCATCCATGCGATGATCTTGGTGCCAAAGAAGCGCAGGTCTGGCTCCTCGATGACGATGCGACCGCCCGATTTTAACACGCGCATCAGCTCCCGTGCGGCCAGTTCCTGATGCGCGAAGTGGTGGAAGGCATCCACAATCAGAATGCGGTCCACACTGGCCGTGGGAAAGGGGAGCTGTTCGGCCAGAGCCCGCACGCCGGGGAGTCCTTTTCGTCGGGCTTCCCGGATCATCACGGGCGAGGGGTCCACAACGATGACCTGGCCGCGGTGTTGGGCCACATACCGGGCCACCCGACCCGTGCCCCCGCCGATATCCAACACGATCATGCCGGGCTGGACATCCAGATGCTGAAAAACCTGCTCATGCTGCATCCCCCCGAAGATGCGGTCATAGATCGGGGCGATGAGGTTGAAGTGGCCGTGGCGGTTGCGGATTTTCATAGAGAGCAAATGACGTCGGGGTTGTGGCGGGGTTCAGGCAGGTGGAAGATGGCCAGGAGCAAAGCGATGAACGCGATGATCGCGGCCCCGGCAAAGAGGGTGGGGTAGGTGAACCAGCGGGCCAGGATGCCCACCATCAGGGGGGCGATGGCGATGGGCAGCAGGGCGCTGTTGCGCAGGGCCACGCATACGGGCCGGGTGGCGTCATCCGCCATCTCCAGGATGATGTTGGCAAAGCCAACGCTGCGGCCACTGATGGCCGCGCCCAGGAAGATAAAGACCGCGCCATAAAGCCAGCCCAGGGAAGGGGGCGTCACGAGGGCCAGTAGCGTGGCCAGCAGGCCCGAGAGCGCGATCCCGATGATCACCGCTTTGTTGCCGCGATGGTCCGATAGCCAGGCCCAAGGGATGTTGGCCAGGGCCGCGCCCGCCATCTGCAGCGAGAGATAGACGCCGATGGTACCGGCTGAAATGGCGAGATTTTGCCGGGCATGAATGACGAAGAACGGGGCAATGGCCAGGTTGAGCAGGATCAGCGCCTGGACCAGGATGAGGGTGCGCAGGCTGGCGCTGCTGCGGAAAAGCTGCAGCGATGCGGTCCAAATGGCGTTGCGATGCGAGATGACCCGGCGGTTGGGAGTGGGGGGTTCCTTGATCAGCGCGAACCCGGTCAGCGCGATGGCCAGGGTGACCCCGCTGGCGCCCAGGATAAGGGCATAGTTTTGGGGAAAAGGGAAGCGGTCGGGCTGGCCTAACACCCATTTTACGAAATAACCGGCCAGGATCGCCAATAGATAGCCGAAGAGCTGCTTCAGGCCCGCGAAGCGCCCGCGGCGCCGGGCAGGAATGGCCCGGGCGAAAATATCGGCATAGACCACCGACCCCATCCCTCCCAGCAAGGAAAACGCGCCGAACAAAAACACCAGGGCTCCCAACACCACCATGGGCTGCGTTAACCCATACTTGAAAACCAACCACGCCAGCAGCAGAAAGGAAAGGAAACGAAAGGTGATGATGAAAAGCAACAAGGGCTTGCGCCGGGCCAGACGGTCCACCACATACGCGGTATAAAGCTGGGGCAGCACCATTCCCACGTTCTGGAGGGTGGCCATGAGCCCCACCGCACTGGCGGCGGGCGTGAGCATGGCTACGAGGCTGGGTAAGACCGTGTGGATGCTGGCCAGCGCGGCCGAAGCCTGGAAGAAAATGCCGTGCACCAGGCCGGCGATGAAATTCCGTCGATAGTGGGGAGGAAGCGGCACGGGAGGCGAGGCCATGGATGCATCCTCAGTGATGATGGTGCACCCGCTTGGGATTGTGTTTCACCTGGCCCGTTTTCACCTCCTCCAACAGGTCCGCGATGGCTTTGTGGTCGGTCAGGGCCACCTGAATGCCCATGGCCTGAAGCCGATTCATCGCGGGCGCGCCCATTCCCCCACCGATAAGGAACTGGCAGTCCCGGACGGCCTCGAATTTGGCCATGTGGGCAGGATTGCCGCCCATGCCATGGGGATGGTCGTGGTGATGGTCGTGATGAGGGTGGTCGTGATGATCGTGATGGCCCGCGTCGGGCAATTCGCGCAATTCCTGGGACACCACCTCGCCGTTATCCAGGGTGACGATGAGAAACGCTTTGGCCCGCCCGAAATGGCGGGAGATGGTGATGCCGTCGTCGGTGGGGATAGCGATCTTCGTTGGCATGTTAAACCTCACAAAAGAAATAGCTACGCAACGACTTGCTGCGTAGCTGGATGGAATTCAGAAACAGGCACGAGGCGTGTCCACGCGGCGGATTCGGATGAACATGCCTCGCGGCCAGGTTGGCACGGGAAGCCAATTCCGTGATGCGTAGGTCCTCACGTTTCACGCATCACGTTTCACGCCCGTTGGCGCTTCGCCCAACACGGGCTTGACGGTGGATTCTCAAACAGCGCCGAGGCGCGATTTTCAAAAGCAGGCACCCTCGGAGGGACTCGAACCCCCAACCCACGGTTCCGAAGACCGTTGCTCTAGCCATTGAGCTACGAGGGCACGTGAACAATTTTAGTATAGAAAACGTGAACGCAGGTGTCAAGTCTTGGGCCAAGTTAAGCGCGATAAATCCAAATTCCCAGGCCGATCACCATGCCCAGGCCCACCAGGCCCGCGAGGTGAATAAGCCCGCGGTTTCCGCCGGAGGCGCTCCCACCGTTTGGCACCAGGCGGGCGATGAGGCCGGGCGTGGGCGTGGGCGTGGGGGAAGGCGTGGCCGTGGGCGTGGGCGTAGGGGTGCGCGTGGAGGTCGCCGTAGGGGTCCACGTCGGTGTGGGAGAGGGGGTGTGGGTGGACGTCGGAGAGGGTGTCGGGGAAGGGGAGGGTGTGGGGGTGAGGGTGGCTGTGGGCGTGGCGGTTGGGGCCGGGGTGTCGGTGGGGATGGGCGTGGG
>DRQW01000066.1 GCA_011371305.1 Anaerolineae bacterium
AAATGAGAACGCAGATGACACGGATGCTTCGCATCGCAGATTTTCGCAGATGATTTTCACAGATTTTTTCTTTTTATCTGCGTTTATCCATTTCAATCTGCGTCATCTGCGTCCTCCAAATCTTATTTTCATAACAGTCCAACGGCTGGCTTGCCAGCGCCGATACGGACGAAAATCGTGGGCGGTAGCCCGGGACACCTGGAAACCAGGAAACCAGGGAAACCGGGCCGATTCGCTCACCCCGGTCTACCGGTCTACCGGTTTCCCGGCCTACCGAATCTATTTTCAAAGCAGCATTTCGAAAATATCCAGGGTTTCCTCGATGTGGCTGGTTTCGATGCCGTAGTGGGTGACCGCGCGGATACGGTCCGGCCCCAAAGCCAGGACGCCAACCCCGCGGGCCAGGAGGGCTTCTTGCAAGGTGGCGGCGGTGTAACGGGGATGGCGAACCCGAAAATAAACGATGTTCGTGTACACGGGCTCAGGTTCGATGCCCGGCAAGCGGGCCAGGCCATCGGCCAGCCGACGGGCGTTGGCATGGTCCTCGGCCAGGCGGTCCACCATCTCGGTCAGGGCGATGATGCCCGCGGCCGCGATGACGCCGGCCTGACGCATGCCGCCTCCCAACACCTTGCGCATCCGCCGCGCCCGGGCAATGAAATCCCTCGATCCCACCACCACTGACCCCACCGGGGCACTTAACCCTTTGCTCAGGCAGAAGGTAACCGAGTCCGCATCGCCGGTTAGCTCCTGCACATCCACGTTCTGGGCCACGGCCGCGTTGAAGATGCGAGCGCCATCGATGTGCAGCTTGAGGCCGTGGCGGTGAGCCAGGTCGGCCACGGCCCGGGTATAGGCAGGCGTGAGATAGGCCCCGCGGCAACGGTTGTGGGTATTCTCCAGGCTGATGAGCCGGGTGACCGCGAAGTGGGGGTCATCGGGCATGATCGCGGCCTCGATGTCTTCCAGCCGCAAGGTGCCATCGGGTTGGTTGGGCACGATGCGGGGCGCGATGCCACCAAGGGTGGCCGCGCCCATCTGCTCGTAATTGTAGGTGTGGGAATCGTGCCCCATGATGACTTCCTCACCCCGGTTACAGTGGGCGAGCAGGCTGACCAGATTCCCCTGAGTGCCGCTGGTAACGAAGAGGCCCGCTTCTTTGCCGAAAATGGACGCGGCCAGGGCTTCCAGCTCATGAACAGTGGGGTCTTCGCCGAAGACATCATCTCCCACGCGGGCGCGGGCCATGGCCTCACGCATGGCGGGCGTGGGTTGGGTGACGGTGTCGGAACGGAGATCGATGCGGGGGGGCATGGGGTAATCAGTGATCGGTGGTGGAGTGGGTAGTGTCGAAGATGGGCAGATTCGCGCGGGGGTCGTCCAGGTCGGGATGGGTATCGAGGATGATGCCGCTTTCGGCCAGCAGGCCCGGGGGCAAGTCCTCGGCCCGGGGCCAGAGGCCCGCTTTGACCGACTGCAGTCGCTGTTCCAGCAACAGGACTTCGCCCGCACTCAAGCCATAGCGATTGCGTGGATGCAGCAGCAGTTCGATGAGGTCCTGGGCAATGATGCGAGCCAGCTCCAGGTCCGTTTCAAAAAAGCGCCAATCCCGCAACGGAACCTGGAGTATGGCCTGGGTGATGAAGAGAAAGGCGCTGGGGGTGATGGGGTGGCGCCTTCGCAGGGGCAGCGTGGGCCGCTGCAACTTCATGGCCAGGTCCCATTCCGTGCCCGCGGGCGCGGTGATATCTTTGCCCATGAGGAAGTAAAAGCGGTCCACGTTGCTGATCCGCTCGAAGAGATCGTCGTAGGAAGCACCTTCGGGCGGGCAACGGCGCAGTTCCGCGCCGACCTGCACGGGCAAATGGGCCAGCAGATGCGCAATGATACTCCGCTGGGCTTCCAGGTCCGTGGTTGCGGCCACATAGATTCGGAGTTTCTCGGCCATGGTCACGCGGATTTCACGGTCTGAGCGATCCGGGCATCGCGGTATCCGAGCTGGCGCAAGGGGATGATGAGGTCATCTTGCAGGTTGGGATAGTAGGTGCGGAGGAGGGTGGCCTGGCCTTCGGGCGTAATGCGATATTCGCCCAGGTGCGCGGGGAGGACGATGGACTGGCCCAGGCGCAGGTGCTCCCCCCCCACCGTGGCTGAACCCTCGATCACGGTCCAGGTCTCGAAGCTAGTGGGGCGGGTGGTGTCGACGCGAGGGGAAGTCAGGTGATGACGTTCCAGCGCGAAATAAGGACAGGCCACCAGCAAATCCCGGCCAGGTTCAAGCTCAATGGGCGGGATTTTTTCCTGTGCGGGGGGTTCGTAGCGGATGACATCCAGGGCCTTTTCCAGATGGAGTTCCCGTGGTTTGCCATCGACGCCACGGCGGTTATAGTCATACACCCGGTAGGTCAGGTCCGATTTTTGTTGGATCTCGAAAAGCAGGATGCCTTCATTGATGGCGTGCAGGGTGCCTGCAGGCACGAAGATGACATCGCCCGCGTGGACGGGCAGGTAGTGGACCAGTTCCTCCAGCCAACCTTCTGCCACGGCCCGGGCGAATTCCTCCCGGTTGCTGGGGCGTTTCAGCCCGTAGATGAGGGTTGCGCCCGGTTCCGCGTGGAGGATGTACCAGGCTTCGGTTTTGCCATGAAAGCCGGTGTGTGCTTCGACCGTGTGGGCGTAGGCGTCGTCGGGATGGACCTGGATGCTGAGCCGGTCGTTGGCGTCGATGAACTTGGCCAGCTGGGGGAAGTCGTGACCGTATCGGGGGAGGCTTTGGCTGCCGAGGAGCGTTTCCCCCAGCTCTTCAGCCGCCTGGCCCAGGGTCTTCCCGGCAAGGGGGCCGTTCAGGATGGGGTTGTCGGCATAGACCAGCCAGATTTCGGCCAGGTCATCGGGTAATGGCTTGGGCAGGCCCAACCATCGGGCCAGACGCTGCCCGCCCCAGAGCCGATGGTCGAATTTGGGCTTGAGCCGAAGGGGATAAATGGGCGATGATACCATCTCGGTGAAGCTCAAAATGCGTTTTCTGTTTATGCTAACGCAGGAAGCCGGAGCCCTTTTGAAAATAGCATGAGCGTCGGTAACGGAAGCATCGCCAGACCTACGCGGAGCGAGTCTGCAACGGTGCGTATTGCGTACTCCGTATTCCGTGCAGTTGTCACGCGATACGCAATACGGAATACGCAATACGAGATCGGCTTCCCGCGCCCACCTGGCTGCGGGACGTTCTCATTGATATCGACGAGCTAACGCTCATGTCGCCCGTCTTCACGCCAAAATCCGTTCGATTTCCTCTAACACGTCGTCGCTGAGGCGGACGCCGCTGGCCTTGACATTTTCTTCCAGTTGCTCGGGGCGGCTGGCGCCCACGATGACGCTGGAAATTTCAGGACGGCGCAGGATCCATGCCAGGGCCAGTTGAGGCATGGTCAGGCCCAGGTCGCCGGCGAGGGCGTTGAGCTTTTTCACCCGCTCGATGTTCTCGGGCGTCAGGTCCTCTTTGATCCAGTGGGAATAGGTCGCGCGCGAACCTTCGGGGATGCCGTCCAGGTATTTGGTTGTGAGTACGCCTTGGGCCAGCGGGCTCCACACCACCAGGCCCAGGCCCTTTTCCGCACACATGGGCATGATGGCATCCTCGATATGGCGATCCAGCATGTTGTAGCGGGGCTGTTCCACAAAGGGCTGATAGCCCAACCAATGCCTGGCCAGCTCCACCGCGTCCTCAATCTGGTCCGCTTCCCACACGCTGGTGCCCCAATACAGGATTTTCCCCTGGCGCACCAGGTCGGTCATGGCCAGGACCACTTCTTCCACCGGGGTTTCTTCGTCGAAGCGATGGCAGAAGTAGATGTCCAGGTAATCCACGCCCAGCCGTTTGAGGGAGCCCTCGATGGATTCCATGATGTGCTTGCGGCTCAGCCCCCGATCGTTGACATTGTCGCTCATGGGCCAATAGACCTTGCTGGAGATGACGAAATCGCTGCGTTTCTTGCCCTTGAGCCAACGCCCAACCACCCGCTCTGCGTTGCCTCGGGCATAAACATCCGCCAGATCGATAAAATTCACACCGAGATCCACGGCTTTGTTGAGGATGGCAAAGGATGTCTCATCATCGAGCTGACCTCCGAAGGTGAGCCAGCCGCCGAGGGAGACTTCACTGAGTTTCAGACCTGTTCGACCCATCTTGCGATATTCCATAACAGCCTCCTTGTTGAGTGGGATTTATCGGGCCGTCCAGCCCGCGTCCAGGGTGAACACCGAACCGGTGATGTGGCGGGCCTCCTCCGAACAGAGATAGCGGACCATCGCGGCCACCTCCGCCGGTTCGATCAGGGTTTTGATGGCCGCGGGTTCCAGCATGACCTTTTCGATGACCTCTTCCTGCGAGATGCCGCGAGTGCGGGCCTGATCGGCGATCTGTCTTTCGACCAGTGGCGTGCGGACATAGGCAGGTGCGATGGCGTTTACCGTGATGCCAAAAGGCCCGCCTTCCAGCGCCGCGGTGCGGGTGAGGCCAATGAGGCCGTGTTTAGCTGCGATGTAGCCGCTTTTGTAGGGCGATGCCACCAGGCCATGAATGGAAGCGATGTTCACAATCCGCCCCCAGCCCTGGGCTTTCATGGCAGGCCACACATAGCGGGTGAGCAAAAACGGCGCGGTCAGCATCACGGCCAGCATCTTCTCCCACACATCTTCGGGGAAGACATCGATGGGATCGATGTGCTGGAAACCAGCCACATTGACCAGGATATCCACGCGACCGAAGTGGGCCAGGGCCTCATCCACCAACTCGCGGCAATCCTGGCGTTGGGCGAGATCCGTATGCACGAAATGGCCGCCCACAGCCTGGGCCACGCGCGCGCCGTCATGGGCGTTGATATCCCCGATGACGAGACGATATCCTTCCTGGGCAAACATCTCGGCAATGGCCCGGCCGATGCCGCTGGCCCCGCCGGTGACAAGGGCGATTTTAGGAGAAGCATGCATGTCTCGCTCCAATCAACGATGGAAGACGATTCCCCGGCCCGGGTGGCCGGAGCACACGATGGGACCTGTTGGCGAGCCTTTGCGCAGCCCAGAAGCTGCTCAGTCGCCAATGGTGACCGCGAGGCGGTCCAGCATCAGCACGGCCGCGAAGCCCAGCGCGGCCAGCAGGATGGCGAAAACCACTTCCGCGTTGAACGCGGGTGGCAGGACATTATGAACCACGATGGGGATGGTATTGCCATGGTTGTCGGTGATGGATTCAACCACCTCCTTCCACGGCCATAATTTACGCAAACTGCCCAGCATGAAGCCGGTAAGAATGGCCACCGTCAGGTCGTGATGTTTTCGGAACAGCCATCCCAGCACCTGGGCGAAGGTCACCAGGCCCACCGCGGCCCCGGCAGCCAGGGTCAGCAGACTGAGGATATCCCGGTTGTTGACCGCACTCAGGGCAAACTGATATTTGCCCAGCAGGACCAGGATGAACGCGCCCGAAATGCCGGGCAGGATCATCGCGGTGCTGGCCAGGGCGCCGCTGAGGAAGACATAGAGCGGGGTATTGGGCGTTTGTGCGGGCACAGCCCCCACCAGGAGATACGCGCCCACCGCGGCCACCACGAGCGCGACCCCCAACACCACGGACCAGGTTCGGATGCGACGGGCCACGGTGATGACCGAAGCCAGCACCAGGCCGAAGAAGAAGCTCCAGATGAAAACAGGCTTGTTGATGAGCATCCATTCCAGCCCTTTGGCCAGGGTAAGAAAAGCCAGGATGATGCCCGATCCCAGGGCCAGCAGGAAAGGTACATTGATGGCCTGCATCGCCTCGCGCAGGCGGAAGTGCAAGAGCGCGTTCCAGAAATCCTTGCGGCCCACGGCCCGGATGCTGAAAATCAATTCCGCATAGATGCCCAGGATAAAGGCCATGGTGCCGCCCGAGACGCCGGGCACCACATCGGCCGAGCCCATGGCGAACCCACGCGCCACCAGGCCCAGATATCCCTTCCAATCACGCGCGGGGGTGACCGGGCCGGTAACCTCGGTGGGATGGGAAGAGGTAGTCGTCGTAGTCGTATCCATGAATGGCAGAGTCCCTTTTGGATGAGATGTCGGCGAAATTCAGCACAGTCGCCAACATGGGAGCTTACCACAAACCCCATCACCGGGCAATTATTGACCCTGTTGGGGAAAATGGCATAAAATCATGGCCGGGCACCGCGCGCGGCCGCGCGCCGATACCGATGAAAATCTCACGCAGAGGCGCAAAGACGCTAAGCGGGTTTGCAAGTATGCAAGTTTGCAAGTGGCAGGTGGCCTGCGCATTGTGGGCGGTAGCCCGGGATACCTGGAAACCAGAAAACCAGGGAAACCGGGCCGATTCGCTCCTCCACCCGATCTACCGGTCTACCGGTCTACGGATCTACCGGTTTCCCACCGCTACTTTCAGCACAGGAGGTTACGATGAAGTATCGTCGATTAGGCAAGACCAACTTGCGCGTTTCGGTCGTGGGCGTGGGCACATGGCAATTTGGTGGAGAATGGGGAAAACACTTCACCCAACAGGAGGTGAATGACATCCTGGCCCGGGCCAAGGACCTGGGGGTCAATCTCATCGACACAGCCGAATGTTACGGGGATCATCTCTCCGAACGGCTCATCGGCCATGCCATCCGGGGCCAGCGGGATGCCTGGATCCTGGCCACCAAATTCGGCCATGAATTCCGGGGCGTTGGCGATCGTCGCCCCAGCTGGTCGGTGGACTCGGTACGTCGGCAACTGGAAGATTCCCTGCGCGCCCTGCAGACCGACGTCATCGACATCTATCAATTCCATTCGGGTAGCGATCAGGTCTTTGATCGCGATGAGCTCTGGACCATGTTGGATAAGCAGGTGCAGGCGGGGAAAGTACGCTTCCTGGGCATTTCCATCAGCTCCAGCCGACGGATGGACCCCTCCCATCAGGCCCGGCGGGCCAGCGATGTGGGCGCGAGCGTGCTGCAAATCGTCTATAATCGCCTCGACCGTCGGCCCGAGACCCAGATCTTCCCCTACATTGCCGATCAAGACCTGGGCGTGCTGGCTCGCGTGCCCCTGGCCAGCGGCTTCCTGACAGGCAAATACAAGCCCGGCCATCGCTTCACCGACCCCAACGATGTGCGTTCCACCTGGGACCCCGAGCATATCGAGCAGCAGTTACGCGAGGCCGAGAAGATCGCCCGCACCGAGGTCCCCGCGGGCATCCCCATGGCCGTGTGGGCCCTGGCCTGGCCTTTGCAACACCCCCTGGTCACGTGTGTGATCCCGGGCGTGAAATCGGTGGCGCAGATGGAAATCAATGCCTCGGCCGCTGACCTGGATGCGATGGTGCGGGAAGATCATCCCCAGGCGTGGCCCGAGGCATAGAGGCATAGAAAAAGGCCCGGGCGTTGGCTCCGGGCCTGAGGTTTGCTACATCCGAAGGGATTAGTTCGTGCCGGGCACCAGCTCAAATTCAAACAGGCCCACTTCTTTGGACGGGGTAGAGTAGATGGTGGTGCCGCTGACGTCGGCTTCGCCATAAGCTTTGTAGTAGAAAGCGTTGGGGGTGCCGCCCACCACGCCCGTATCGCTGACGGTACAGGACCCGGACGTGCAGGCGGTGCCCAGCGCGCTGGCGCTGGCCCGATCAAAGTAGGGGGTTGTGCTCTTATACGCCCACTCGGCGTCGTTCTGGCTCAGATGGGTCCAGCTCAGGTCCACATTGCTCCCGTTGATGGCGATGCTGAGGTCCACGGGCTGGATCAGCCAGTCGTGGTCCTCCACCTCGCCGCCGTAAACCGGGCCGGTCGGGGTGGTGCCTTCGTTCGGGTTGGGCGAAAGGCGGCATCGGGCCATGTAGGGGCCATCGAACGCGACCGAGGCGGGCACGTTCACGTTGATGGTGTGATCCCCCGCGCTCAGGGCCTGGTCGGTGATGACCTGTTCGCCCGTCTCGAAGGTCTCATCCCGATCCCAGTCGATCCAGCAGTTGAGATAGCCGCTGCCACCGGTGACGTTCACATCCAGGGAGCCGGTGCCTCCTGCGGTCCAGGTGATGGCCGGGCTGGGGGCGACGCCGTCCTCATCGTCGGGCGCGCTATCATAATTTGTGTCGTCCGCCAGGGCGGGATCATCCGCCAGCTCGCCGCCATCGGAGTCGATGGTCGGGCCCAGTTGCAGACTGGTGACGCCATGGCGAGGGCCGTCGCAGGGAAGTTTCGTGTCATAACGATCGCAGATGAAACCCTGCTGATTGTCCCAACTGACTGTGTTAGGGGCGTCGCCGAAATCGATGGGATTATCCATCTGATAGACATCGGTTTGAGACAGGGTAGTCGATGATCCACCAGTGACTTCGACAATGGAAAAGGCAATGGGGATGGGCGCTTTGGTTCCCCGGCAACCAGGAGGAAGGTTCTTCAAAGGCGCCTGCCATTCGGTCTGGTTCCCGTCGGTGTCACCCCAATCGGGATTGGCCGCGATGAGGTTGTTCCCACCGCCGTCATAGATCATCACCTGGTCGAAATTGTAGCGAATGATCAGGCGATCCCCATTGGTTTGACCCACATCGTCCGCGTCGTTGAAGGTCCCGTT
Organism: Anaerolineae bacterium; assembly: GCA_011371305.1. Taxonomy (GTDB): domain Bacteria; phylum Chloroflexota; class Anaerolineae; order J102; family J102; genus M2005. The sequence goes on from DRQW01000066.1 coordinate 8,602, forward strand.
GTTGTTACAATCCAGTGCGGCGATGGCACGCATACTATCACTGCTCAGAATATCCGCCCCGTGCCAGCTTTGCATCAGAAAATACATGGCATCCCCGTCGAAGGTGAATTTCACCATCTTGATTTCATCTCGATCATCCACTCCAGCGTCGTTGGTGGTATCCTGATAAACGGGCGTGACCGAAGCCCAGTTCGCGTCGATCTCTTCATATTGATCGTTGGTGTCGATGGTGACCCAACCGGCCAGGGAGATGGTCGCAATGGTGAAGAGAAGTGAGATGGCAATGGCCATGCTCGCGAAACCCTGTCGGGTGCGCCGTGAGATGGTTTTGGGTTTCATGGATGAATTCAACCTCCGGGTAGTGAGCAAGGACAGGGTGAGAACAGATGGAAATCGTGCGTTTATCATCCCTTTACAATCATAGCTTTTCTTTGAAACATTTGCAAATAGGCCCATTTGCAACATGTGCGAGGAGAAACAGGGAAAAAACCTTCTTATAAGCTGTTCTGAAATAACGTTGTGTTCGTTAGCAAAATCAGCTCGAAGCTCGCGTGGCGCGAAGCGCGAATGGGCGTGAAGCGTGACAGGTGATGCGTGAAACGTGAGGACTTACGCATCACGTGTCACGAAAATCGGCTTCCCGCGCCAACCTGGCCGCGAGGCATTTTCGTCGGTATCGGCGCGGGGTGGCCCGCCGTTGGACTGCTATGAAAATAGAACACGGATGAACACAGAAAAACACGGATAATTCAAAAAATCTGTGACCGATGGCCGTGTCAATCCGTGTCCTCGTCTTTCATCGGTATCGGCGAGCCATGGCTCGTGGCGCCTGC
>DRQW01000067.1 GCA_011371305.1 Anaerolineae bacterium
GCCGCGGCCATTCTCGTGCTCGGGGTGAGCGATGCCATCACCTATCCTCTGATGCAGGCGTACATCAGTGAACAATCGCCACCCCACCGATTGGGACGGGCGTTGATCACGGTGGAGTATAGCTGGGCCATCACGGGCATCGTCATTCTGCCCATCATCGGCTGGCTCATCGGCGAGATGGGATGGCAAATGCCCTTTCGGATCCTCAGCCTCTTCAGCGGCATGGCCATCCTCATCCTCGCGTTCATGCTCCCACCCAGCCACGCCCATTCCAAACAGGCGAAAGGATCCTTTTGGCGCCAAATCGGCATGATCGCCCGCGACCGCAGTGCATTAGGTTCTGTGCTGGTCAGTGCGACCATTTTCATCGCGGCAGAGGCCTATTTTGTCACCTGGGGAGCGCATCTGGCCCGGGATTTCGCTCTGCCTCCCGAGCGCATCGGCCAGGTGGCCGCGGGGTTGGGCGTCATCGAACTGGTGGGGTCCGTGGTGGCCAGCCTGATCATCGATCCCCTGGGCAAGCGTCGTGGGGTCATCGCGGGGGTGATCTTCTTCATGGGCTCCCTCGTCGCCCTGGTCTGGCTCAGTCGGTCGTTATGGCTAACCCTGCTGGGCATGGGGCTCGTTTCCCTCGCCATCGAATACAGCATCGTCTCCACCATTCCTCTCATGGCCCAGCAACGGCCCGCGAACCGGGGCACGGTGCTGGCCCTGGGCGCGATGGCGGGCGCATTCCTCCGCAGTGCCACCGATCCCACCGCGACCTGGCTGTTGGAACGGGGCGGCTTTCTGGCCGCGATGGCCTTGGGCTTTCTGGCCTTAATGGTCGCTTTGGCCCTGCTGGGGCGATGGGTGGAGGAAAGGGGAACGAAACCATCATCGCGGGCGTTACTGTGATAACAACATGTTTTCCGGCCACATGGGCGCGGGAAGCTGATCTCGTATTCCGTATTGCGTATTGCGTATTGCGTGGCGACGACTGGACGGAATACGCAGTACGCAATACGCACCATGGCAGAGTTGCTCAACGTAGGCCTAGCGATCTTTTCGCCACCGACGATCATTCTATTTTCATTGCAGTCCAACGGCGGGCCAACCCGCGCCGATACCGAGGAAAATGGGAACGCAGATACCCGCAGATGCTTCGCAGATTTCCACTGATTACTGATGACTGATTACTGAACACTTTATTTTCATAGCAGTCCGATGGCAGACATGCCTGTGCCGATACGGATGAAAATGGTGGGCTGTGTAGCCCCGTAAACCGGTAAACCAGGAAACCAGGGAAACCGGGCCGATTCGCTCTCCCACCCGGTCTACCGGTCTACCGGTTTCCCGGCCTACCAATTCTATTTTCATTGCAGGAGGCTCCCCATGAAACGCATCTTCATGTTTGTCACACTTTTGCTGACGCTCTTGGGGGCGAGCGCGTGTGGAAGTGCCGCACCAATGCGGTCCCCCGTCCCCCAGGTTGTTGCGACGCGCGTGGTGGAAAAGGAGGTCATGGTGGAAGTGCCCGCGCAACCGGCCCTCCCGGCAGAGGAAAGCGCAGGCGCGGCAGGCCCGGCTCCCATCACCACCGAGGCCCTGGCGGATGTGCGCAAGATCATCTATGAAGGCAACATGTATCTCGTTGTCGAGGATACGGAAAAAGCCGCGGAGGAGATCCAGGCCATGGCCGTGAGTGCCGGGGGCTATGTGGCCCGGATGAACGGCTATCGCCAGGGCGACCGTATGGTCTATGACATCACGATTCGGGTGCCGGCCGAAAAATTCGAAAACGCCCGCATCTCCTTGCGCAAACTGGCCGTGCGCGTCGAGCGGGAGGATATCAGCACCCAGGATGTCACCGACCAGTATTACGACATCGAAGCCCGGCTGAAGACCCTCAAGGAAACCGAAGCCGAATTGACCGAACTGCTGCGGGAGACGCGGGAGCGGGGCGGAGACGTGGACGAGATCATGAAAATCTACGACCGGCTCACCCGTCTGCGCGCGGACATTGAATCGCTTCAGGGGCAATTGAATCGATTGGATAAACTCGTGGCGTTCTCCACCCTGAACATCCACCTCGAACCCCACATCCTCACGGAACCCATCACACCGGGCGACGAATTCTCGCTGCCCGAGGTCATTCACAGCAGCGTCCAATCCCTGATCCGCATCCTCACGGGCCTGCTCACCCTGGCCATCCGCTTCCTCATCGTGGTGGTGCCCGTTCTGCTAATCCTCGCCATCCCGCCCGTGCTGGTCCTCTGGCTCCTCTACCGCTGGCAGCAACGGCGACAGAAGCGCGAAAAAGATTGATCCCCGCCATCCAGCACAATCCAAAACCGCGCCCGCTTTTGACAATCCGGTGGACTTTTCGTATCATCGGCATTTGCACCCATACATGACACTCTCATTGATTCCTGTTTCCAGCCGAATCATGTTGAAAGACCTCTGGCGCGAATGGTTGCGCGTTTCCAAGCACATCGGCAGTTTCAATGCCCGGGCGCTGATCACGTTGATTTACTTCACCCTCTTGGCCCCCTTCGGCATGCCTATGCGCTTCCTGGCCGACCCCATGGGGGTGAAGAAACACCCGCAACGCAGCGCCTGGCATGAGCGCGTGACCCACGATCTCGATCTGGAAACCGCCCGCCGGCAGGGCTAGCGCTTTCCCAAGCTGATAGGGCCACAAAAAGGTTGATCTCACGCCAAGGCGCCAAGGAATCAAGTCTGCAGGTGGCAGGTATGCAGGTAGCAGGTGAAAAATCTTGGTGTCAGAAATTCTTGCTACCTGCCACTTGCAGACCTGCATACTTGCAAACCTGCTCACGAGAGCGCTTTTCTCACCTGTCGAGCAAGCAATTCCTTTGATACGCTATGTATATCCTCGGCATTTCCTGTTTCTATCACGACAGCGCGGCCGCCCTGATCCGGGATGGCGAACTCGTCGCGGCCTCCGACGAAGAGCGTTTCAGCCGCATCAAACATGATAACGGCTTCCCCCACCATGCCATTCAGTTTTGCCTGGAGGAAGCAGGGATTCAGTCAGGGGACCTGGATTACGTGGTGTTCTATGAGAAACCCCTGCTGAAATTCGATCGTATCCTGCGCACGGGCCTGGCCACCTGGCCCAAATCGTGGCTGGCCTTTCGCGAGGCCCTCATCACCTGGATGAACGAAAAGCTGTGGATCAAGGCCCTGTTGCAGGAGGCGCTGCCCGACGTGCCCAAGGACCGCTTCCTGTTCGTGGAACACCACCTTTCCCATGCGGCCAGCGCGTTCTTCACCTCGCCCTTCGAAGAGGCGGCCATTGTCACCCTGGATGGTGTAGGCGAATGGACGACCACCACCATCGGTCGGGCAACAGCAGACTGGTCGGGCCAGGGAGAAAACCGCATCGATCTGTTGCAGGAAACCCGGTTTCCCCACTCTCTGGGCCTGCTCTATTCTGCCTTCACCGCGTTTTTGGGTTTTCGGGTGAACAACGGCGAATACAAGGTCATGGGCATGGCGC
>DRQW01000068.1 GCA_011371305.1 Anaerolineae bacterium
AGCGGTCCAGCTCGATGAGGGCTTTGCGCATGATCTTGTGATAGTCCCGGCCCAAGGCGTAGATGGCGATCCGCCCGCGGCTCGGGTCTTCCAGCAGGGCCGGGTCGAGATGTTGGGCGTAGTTCAGAGCCACAAGGATGAGGGATCGGGCTTCGGGCAACAGGGCACGGGGGTCGCGCTTGGGTTCGAGATGGCGGGCGAGATAGCCCATCTCGCCCGCCCAGCCGCGCTCGCTCCACGCCCGATACCGATCCCAGTCGGGGCTGGGGCCTGCGGGCGCGATGGCGGTCAGGTCGAAGCCCAGGGCCTGGGCGTGGGCCTTGACTGCTCGGGAGAGGCTCATCGGTTTGCCATTATCGGTTGTTTGGGCGAAAAAGAAAAACCCCGTCCACAAGACGGGGTTTGAAAGCGATTCAGGTTGGGTCAGTCCGAATTGGGCGGGAATTCGGCATACACTTCGAACCAGGGGGCGTTTTCGCCATTCCCCTCGCTGCTGGTGAACACATAGCGCACTGAGGAGCCCTCCTCGGCACGGAAGATGATACCGTAGTTGGTATCGGGGTTGGCATACATGTCCTGCACTGCGCTGCTTGACAGGTTGAAGGTGAACCAACCCAGGCGGTCTAATGTCCCGCCACCGATGGCTTGACCTTCTCGATCAACGCCTACGGAATTGGCTCCGGCCACGGCCCAGCGCGTCGAGGCATCCGCTTGAAACCAGGTGGCAGCCCCCTCGTCCCACGGGCGCAGCAGGCGGTAGATGCGCACATAGGAGGTCCATTCGTGATTTCGTGATTCGGCGTAGATGTGAACGCGGCCTTTCAGGACGCGGACGTCGGGACCAAGGTCGGGAATGTCGAACTTCATCAGGGTGTGGAACTGGTTGCGGCTGTAAATGGTGAATTGGGCGTCGTTGCCGTAGTTGGTATCGGGCTGCCAGGAGGAGAGTGTGGTTTCTACCAGACCGTTATAGCCATCCACGCCTGGGTGGAACGCCACCCATTTGCGGATCGGGCCATCGGTGAACATGAGGGTGCCCTGGTCGGGCGTGGGCCGGAGGTATTCGGGGCCAGCCCAGCTGAGCCAGCTCTCGACGCCGATGCCGTCATTGTCTTGCAAGCCCCAGTTGAAGCCGACCTGGACATCGCCCAGAAAGTCAACCCCGCCGAATTCTTGCCTGGGAATGCTGATCTCGCCTTGCCAACCGCCATCGATGATGGTGCTCGCCCATTCATAGCCTGCGGGCCAGCCACCGTTGACAGTCAGAAGGCTGTCGGGGCTCAGGGTCAGGAGCACATCCCCCACGGAATAATCCCCCGATTGATCGACATCGAACACGATGGAGGCCATATCATCATTCATCCAGTTGCGGGATTCTCGAACCACGTATTCGTCCCGCACCGAAATGGCCAGATACACCCGGTCGCTGGTCCAGAGAACGCTCAACCAACCGCTGAGGTCTTCCTCGCGCAGGAGTTCACTGTCTGCCGGGGCAGCCGCATTTTGGCCCGTGAGGGAGATTTTCGTGGCGATGGGCCAGTCGGATAGATCACCATCGATGGTGGGGGGATGCAAGAACCAGGACGCGCGCACGTCGCGCGATTGCAATTCCATGGCAGGGCGGGTGACAGCCTGGTTGACCGTGGGGGATTCGGCCTGAGCAACGGCGATGACGCCGAAGGCCATCACGGAACCTATGAAAAGTAGCGTGAGTAGTCGTTTCATCATCATGATTGTGAGCACTGCTCCTCGATGGAATTTGTGCGGGGAGAGGGTATAGTGTAACGCAAAACCAGGAGATGAAAAAATCTCGTCCTCGGGCCGCACGCCATGAGATGAACGTTCTTTCATGAAATCATTGACCTTGATGGCATGCAGGTGGCATTCTTCCCGCGGTTTTGCTTCGCTTCATTTTTCTGTGCTAAACTAAATGGTTGCCTGTGCAACAATCGTTCCATTGATCCGCAGCATCAAAATTGTTTTTGGTGCCCATCGGCTGTGTCGATCCTTTCCCTATGATGCGTTTCCCCCGATATCGGTTCTTCTTCGTCCTGCTTGCAGCCTTGATTCTGCTCGGTAATCACGCGGTTTTCGCCCAATCGGGCATCACTTACCCGCCTGAAACCGAGGTGCTGCGCGGTTCTGTGTCGATCCAAGGCACGGCCACCCATCCCGACTTTTGGAAATATGAACTCGCGGCTGCGCCCCAGGGCACGGAAAACTGGTTCATTATCACAGTCAGCGAAACGCCCGTGGTCAACGGTGTGCTGGGCGAGTGGGATACCCGAACTGTGGCCGATGGCCCGTATTCCATTCGTCTGCGCGTGGTGCGCCGTGACGGGAATTACGATGAATATTTTGTCAGAAATGTCACGGTGAGCAATGCCGCACCACCCCCCACTCCCACGCCCGAGGAGACACCCACCCCGACCCCGACGCCCACGTCCAAACCTCCTACCGCAACGCCGGTGCAGCTCACACCCGAAATCCCCACACCTACCCCTGCGCCTTCGGCCACGCCCACCGCGGCCGCGGCCCCTACGGGCCAGGACAATGGTGGGGAGGACGCGGGCGGCGCAGGCCAGACCACATCGGCCATCCTGGAGCTGCTACGCCAGGCCAAAGATAGCTTCTTCAAAGGCGTGTTCTATGTTGCCCTGGCTTTCCTGGCTGTGGGTGTTTTCTTTGGTGTGAAAAACCTGCTTACCTGGATCTATGTCCGCTTCTTCCTGCGGTAGGAGGCAGGGTTCGGAGCCACGTCCTTCCTCCTCCCGATCTACTGGTGGACCGGCCTATCGGTTTTCTGGTTTACCATCTTTTTGAACCATCCGTGTTGAATTTTCATGGCCGCCATGTCTTCCAAGATGATCGTTGGGCTGGGGAATCCCGGCCCGCGCTATGCCCGCCATCGCCACAATGTGGGCTTTCAGATCGTGGATGAACTAGCCCAGAAGCATGGTTTGGACTTCGACAAACGCCAGTTCAAGGCGCTTATCGCTTCGGGCGTCATCGAAGGCCAGCGCGTGTTTCTGGTCAAACCCCAGACCTACATGAACCTCAGCGGTGAAGCGGTCCAGCCCCTGGTAAGCTACTACAAGATCAACCTGGCCGACCTCATGGTCGTGTATGACGACATGGATTTGCCTTTGGGTATCATCCGGCTGCGACCTTTTGGCGGTGCAGGCGGGCACAATGGCATGAAATCCATCATCCAGCGGCTGGGGAGCAACCGGTTTCCGCGGCTGCGGGTTGGCATCGGTCGCCCGCCCGGGCGCATGGACCCGGCCGCGTATGTGTTGCAGGATTTCAGCCCGGAGGAAGAGGATGTCATGGTGCAGGTGCGGGATCGGGCCGTGCGGGCGTTGGAGACCTGGCTGGCCGAAGGCATCGACGCGGCCATGAACGCGTTTAATCGGGCGCAACATGCTTTGGGGACATAATCCCACCTGCTTATTTCAATATCATGTTGCGCAACATGCGCGCTTGCACCACAACATGGCGAGCGGAGGTCAACGCTTCTTCAGCCATCTCCTGCGTAAAGATATCCCATGGCAAGATATAGTTGATTTCATCACCATAATCGGTAAGGAAATGCGTTTCTGTTCCCAGCAGGGCTAAATCCGGCAGCATCGACTGAATTCGCATCCTTACGGTATGCTCCAATGGTCGTTCTTGTAGGAGTCGTTTGATCTGGCGGGCTGGGTCATGTGTCTTCGGCACAACACCAAACAAAGCCAGCACCATCTTTCCTGCGTTTTCCACTGCCATTTGCGAGTTGTCAACGCAGGAACGCCATCGATGCAAACGAAAATCCTCCTCTCCTTCCCTGAGAAAGCCTTCAGCTAAAGCCAGCCGGTAATCAACTTCGCTTTGCAAGTTCACGATAGCCCTCCCAGGTCAATTCCCATCCATGCCATCGCGGCGAAGGAAACACCCACATCCAGGTGCCGCCGATACGACGGCGAACCAACCCTGCCTCATGCACTGCTCGCGCCACTTTGGCGTGGCGTTCCTGGAAATAAGATTCCCCCCAAATCGGTTTCCCTTCCATGAAGACATCCACCAGCAATGGTGTCAAATCTTTGTCCACTTCCTCTGGGGTTTTCGCCAAGATGGAAATCCCTTCTGGCATTTCGTCCAGATAATCTAACAACGCCATGCGCACTTCACGCTGGCGCCAAAGTGGATTGTCCGGCAATCCTTCGATGACCACAAAAATATCGTGATCGCTTTCCGGCCGCGCGTCATCCCGGCTGCGGGACCCGAATAGGACAACGGCTTGGAGGCGATCGCCAAAATGGTCCAGCAGCGCATCCACCAATGTGCGATACGGCTCATGAGATACCATATTTCCATTGTACATCACGTTTTCGGAAGTGGTCAATAGATTCTGAGCACGGTCCTTAAATCGTTTGAAACAAGCTTCCATGTCTGTTTCTTCCCTTCATGTGGCCCAACCCTCTTTACAAGGGCTGATCCCTTATTTGCAAGCACAGGAGGAATTCGCGGCTCTGGTCCAGGGCCTGGCTACGGGCGAGAAACCGGCCCATCCCCTGGGCATTCTCCCCGCGGCCCGCAGCTATGTGGCCGCGGGCCTGGCCGTCGCCTGGGACCAGCCCATCCTGCTGCTCACCGCCCGCGCGGACGTGGCCATCCTGCTGGCGGACCAGCTCCGGGCCTGGCTGGGCGAGGACGCGGGTCGGGTGCACCGCTTCGCGGACCCGGACGCGCTCCCCTTCGAGCGCATCCCCTGGAGCCGGGAGACGCGGCGGCTGCGGTTGGCCGCGCTGGCCGCACTCAGCCGCTGGGGCCGTCCCGGCGGGCCGCAAAAGCCCCCCATTGTCGTCAGCTCCATCCGCGCGCTGATGCAACTGACCGCGCCGCCCGGACGCTTTCGCCAGGTTTTGCATACCCTGCGCCAGGGCCAGAGCATCGATTTGCAGGGCTTGCTGGCCCGCTGGCAACGGATGGGTTATGAACACACCCCCGTCGTGGAAGCACCGGGCCAGTTCAGCCGACGGGGAGGCATCATCGATATCTGGACGCCTACCGAGCCCTGGCCCGCGCGCATCGAACTGTGGGGAGATGATATCGATCACCTGCGATACTTCGACCCCGCCACCCAGCGCACCATTCCCAACCAGCACCTGGACCGCATCCTCATCGGCCCGGCCAGCGAAGCCCTGCTCGACCAGAGCGCCGCGGCGGTGGAACGGCTGCGCCAGCTCGACCTCAGCGCCTGCCATCCCCCCGCACAACTCCAGTATGAACAAGATATCGACAACCTGGCCCAGGCCGCGGCTTTCCGCGAAATCGAGCTGTATATCCCCTACCTCTACCAGCGCCCGGCCCTGCTGCTGGATTACCTGCCCCCCAAGGGGCTGATCCTCATCGACGCGGCCGCGGATGTGGCCGCGCAGGCCATGGACCTGGAAGGCCAGGCCGGTCAGATCGAGAAAAATCTGATCAAAAGCGGGGAATTGCCCGAAGGTTTTGTGGCGGGCCTGGCATCGTGGGAAACCGTGCGCGCGGCCATTGAAGATCGCGGACCTGTGGTGCTAGGGCAGGGGAAACTGGATGGACACAGCACCGCGGTGGGGTCGCCTTTGGGCCGCCTCTTCCATCCCGGCCCCCGGTGGGGCGGGCAATTGCGTCGGGTCGTCGAGCAGGTCGCGCGCATGAAGCGGCTAGACCGGGTGGTTATCGTCACCCGCCAGGCCCAACGCCTGGCCGACCTCTTCGACGAAGCCGATATCTCCGTCGCCATCCAAACCCATCTGGATGCCCTCCCTCCCTCGCGCAGCATTACCCTCATCCAGGGGCAATTCGACGAGGGCTGGCGGCTTTCCACCCAGGATGAAAGCCTCCACTTTCTCACCGACGCCGAGATCTTCGGCTGGGGCAAGGCCAAACGTCGCCGCAGTCCCACGCCCGCCCGGGCGCTCGCGCCCGAATCCTTCTTCGCGGATATCCAGCCCGGCGACTACGTGGTGCACATGGACCACGGCATCGGACGGTTCAAGGGGCTGACCAAGCTGGAGATGGACGGCGTCGAACGGGATTACCTGCTCATCGAATACGCCAAGGGGGATAAACTCTACGTGCCTGTGCATCAGGCCGACCGCCTGGCCCGGTACGTGGGCCCCAACGCGGACGCACCACCCCTCAACCGTCTGGGCACAGCCGATTGGGACCTGGCCAAACGGCGGGCCAGGAAAGCCGTGGAAGCCATCGCCCACGATCTGCTTATGCTCTATGCCAAACGGGAGACCCTGCCCGGCCACGCGTTCGCGCCCGACAGCGAATGGCAGCGGGAGCTGGAAGCATCCTTCCCCTACATCGAGACCGAAGACCAACTGGTGGCCATCGAGGCCGTCAAGCAGGATATGGAAAAGCCGCGGCCCATGGATCGGCTCATCTGCGGGGATGTGGGTTATGGCAAGACCGAAGTCGCCTTGCGGGCCGCGTTCAAGGCCATCATGGATGGCAAACAGGTGGCCATCCTCGTGCCCACCACCGTCCTGGCCCAGCAGCACTACAAAACCTTCACCCAGCGGCTCAAGAGCTTCCCGGTGGAAGTGCACATGCTCTCCCGCTTCCGCACCCGCAAGGAACAACAGGAAACCATCGAAGGGTTGAAGCAGGGAAGGGTGGACATCGTCATCGGCACCCATCGCCTGCTTTCCAAAGATGTCGAGTTCAAAAACCTGGGCCTGCTGATCATCGACGAGGAGCAGCGATTCGGCGTGCGCCACAAAGAGCGCATCAAGCAACTGCGCACCCAGATCGACGTGCTCACCCTCACGGCCACGCCTATCCCCCGCACCCTCTACATGAGCCTGACCGGCGTGCGGGACCTGAGCACCATCGACACCCCGCCCCTGGAGCGTCAGCCCATCCAGACCTTTGTGGGCTTTTACGATGAGGCGCTGGTGCGCAATGCCATCTTGCGGGAAATGGATCGGGGCGGCCAGGTGTTTTTCGTCTATAACCGGGTACAGGGCATCGAGCAGATGGCCAATCGGCTGCGCAAGCTGGTGCCCGAGGCCCGCATCGCGGTGGGGCATGGTCAGATGCCCGAGCGGGAGCTGGAGCGGGTCATGCTCGCCTTCGCGGAAGGGGAATTCGACGTGCTGGTGAGCACGACCATCATCGAAAGCGGCATCGACATCCCCAACGCGAATACCATCATCATCCATCATGCCGATAAGTTCGGCCTAGCCCAGCTCTATCAGCTTCGGGGCCGGGTGGGACGCAGCGCGGTTCGGGCCTATGCCTACCTGCTCTACGACAAACACACGCCCCTCTCGCCCGAAGCACGACGCCGGTTGGAGGCCATCCAGGAGGCCAGCGAGCTGGGCGCGGGCTTCCGCATCGCTATGAAGGACCTGGAGATCCGGGGCGCGGGGGAATTGTTGGGCGCGAAGCAGCATGGCCACATCGCGGCCGTGGGGTTCGATATGTATGTGCGCCTTTTGGCCCAGGCCATCGAGGAGTTGCGGGAGCAAGGGCATCTGCCCGAAACCGTGGACGCGATCAAGGGGCTGCTCGCGCCACTGACGCCCTCCATCCAGCTCGATCTCCCCCTACGTGCGAGCATCCCCCGCGATTACATCGAAAATGATGAGCTGCGGCTTCAGCTTTATCGTCGCATTGCGGGGCTGGGCTCGTTGGGTGAGCTGGATGATATGGCGGAGGAGTTAGCTGACCGTTTCGGGCCCCTCCCCGCCGAGGTTCAGGATTTGCTCTTCCAGGTGAAGGTGAAGTTGTTGGGCTCCCGCGCGGGGGTGACCGCGATCGGGCGGGATGGGGATCAGCTCATCGTGCGCAGCCCGGCCGTGGCCCGCCTGCCGCGCCTGGCCTTGCAACATCACCTGGGTGATCAGGCGCGGGTGGGGACGAAGGCCATTTGGGTGCAGCTGGACGCGGAGGGTGCGTGGCGAGAGCGCCTGCTGCATGTGCTGGATATTTTGAGCGCGGGTGTGCCGCGCTAATGTTTTTCTTGCTAAAATCTAATGTTTCAGGGGTTGACGCCCGGAGGTGATTTCATTATAATGGGGACAGATTAGCACTCACGAGAAGCGAGTGCTAAAATTTTGTCCGGCACACGACGAAAGGAGGTTTTCATCATGAAGTTGCGCCCTCTGAGTGACCGCATCGTGGTGAAACCCATCGAACGAGAGGCCAAGACAGCCAGCGGCATCATCCTGCCGGAATCGGCTCGCGAAAAACCCCAGGAGGGGGAAGTCATCGCGGTAGGGCCTGGAGCCCGCAATGAAAAAGGCGAA
>DRQW01000069.1 GCA_011371305.1 Anaerolineae bacterium
AAATTGCCCAACGGATTGGCTGGAACGCGGTGCCTTTCCAAACCATCCTTTTCATCGCCCTGGCCTGGTTAGTGATGCATTTTGGCGTGCGTCCTCGCATGGAACCGGGTGGCGGGCAACCCGATCCCGAAATGTTGGCCGCAGAACGGGCGGTGGAGCCGTGAGCCGGAGGTCGGCGAACGAAGATCGTCAGCATTTGACAAACATCGACCAAAGAAGACCAAGATAGACCACGCGACCACCTGATGCTCATCCAACATCAGACTACGAACATTGGACATCAAACTACAAACTTCGGACACCGAACGCCTTATAAAAGGGAACAATTCATGCGAAAAATATGATACCCCCTCCTTATTCTGATTCTCAGTTTGTCCCTGCTTGCCCTGGCCGCGTGCGATCCCGCGCAAAACAACACGCCCGCACCGCCCAAAAGCAACCATAGCAAGTATGCAAGTAGCAAGTGATTACCTACCACCTGCTACCTGCATTCCTAGGCTTCTTAGCATGAGCACCCATTCCCACAGGAGATAAACCATGAGTTCACCCGTCACCGTTTTCGTAGCGAAGAAAATCATCACCATGAACCCCAGCAACCCCAAAGCCACCGCTGTGGCCGTGCGCGATGGCCGCATCCTCGGCGTCGGCGAGCTGGATGACCTGGCTGTTTGGGGGCCTTACGAGATCGACGACACCTTCGCGGACAAGGTCATCATCCCCGGCTTTGTCGAGGCCCACTCCCACACCATCGTCGGCGGCTTTTGGAAATTCCCTTACGTGGGCTACTTCGACCGCACCGCGCCCGACGGCACCTTCTGGAAAGGCTGCAAGAGCGTGGATGAGGTCATCCAACGGCTTAAGGAGGAGGAAGCGAAACTGACCGATCCCGACGAGCCTCTCATCGCCTGGGGCCTGGACCCCATCTACTTTCCCGAAGGCCGCGTTTGGGCTGAGGACCTAGATCGGGTTTCAACCACACGCCCTGTTTATGTCCATCACATCAGCGGGCACATCGTCTCAGTCAACTCGGCCCTCATGCGCCTAGAAGGCATCAGCCCGGAAACCCAGACCCCTGGCGTGGTGAAGGATGACAAGGGGCAACCTGTGGGCGAACTGCAGGGCATGCCCGCCATCATGCTGACCCGCACGGTCTTCCAGCGGCTTTGGGCTGAGTTCAACTCCGACGAGGCCAAATGGGCTTTCGGGCACCTCGCGCGCAACGCGGGCGTGACCACGGCCACCGAACTGGGCGCCAGCGCGTTCACCCCCGAGGCCATCGCCAGTTGGCAACGCGTTGTCAATGATCCCGACTTCCCTGCCCGCTTAGCCATTGCCTACTCCACCCGCTTTGGCGGCCCCAGCGATCCCGAGGAGATGGCCGCCCAGGCCGTCAGCCTCATCGATGAAAGCTCGGACAAGCTGCGCATGGGGACCCTGGCCAAAATCTGGGTGGACGGCTCTATCCAGGGCTTTACCGCCCGCCTGCGCTGGCCCCACTACATTGATGGCCGAAACGGGCTGTGGTACGTCGTCCCCGAACGCTTCAAACAGGAGTTCCTAGCCTATCACAAAGCGGGCCTCACCGTCCATGTCCACGCCAATGGCGACGAAGCCACCGATCTCTTCCTGGACACGCTGGAGGAAATCCTCATCGAAGCGCCCCGGCCCGACCACCGTCACACAGCCCAACACAACCAGCTGGCCTCGGCCGACCAGTTCCGCCGCATGACCCAACTGGGCGCCAGCGCCAACATGTTCATCAATCACATCTACTACTGGGGCGACCAGCACATCACTACCACCGTGGGCCCGGAGCGGGCCGCGCGCATGAACGCGCTGGCCACGGCCCAACGCGAGGGAACCCAATTCTCCGTCCACTCCGACGAAATGGTCACCCCTCTGGGCGGACTCATGCTCATGTGGTGTGCGGTGAACCGCGTCACTGCTTCGGGCCGGGTGCTGGGGCCGGAGGAGCGCATTTCCGTGTACGACGCGCTCAAGGCCGTCACCATCGACGCGGCCTACCAGCTCAAGATGGACCACGAAGTGGGCACTATCGAATGCGGCAAATGGGCCGATTTCGCGGTCCTAGAAGCGGATCCCTTCGAGATCGATCCCATGGAGATCAAGGACATCCCCATCTGGGGCACCGTGCTGGGTGGAAAGCACTTTCCCGCCGCCTGAACGCCGGAGGAACTCGCTATGGATGACGCGCGCCAACGCACCACCGCCGGAATGAGGTTGATCCGCAGGCTGGTTTCCGGCAGCCGCTATCTCTTCGTGGTGGCCGTGGTCAGCACATTCATCCTCTCGGTCATGACCTTCTTCCAGGGCACCGCGCTAACCGTCAAGCTGGTCATCAAGACGCCAGAACGCTTCGCCGACCTTGCGGCGGCCAAACAAGCCATCGTGGAAGCCATCCAGATCGTGGATCTGTTCCTGCTGGCGACGGTGTTTTATATCATCGCCTTGGGTCTGTACGCCCTGTTCATTGACGATGAACTCCACATGCCCTCATGGCTCGAATTCCACAGCTTCAACGACGTGAAGGCCGACCTCATCGGCGTGCTCATCGTTGTTTTGGGCGTGTTTTTCCTCTCCAAGGTCATCGTCTGGAAAGAAGGCTACGATCTCCTTTTCTTTGGCGGCGCCATCGCCCTGATCATCCTGGCCCTCACCTACTTCCTTTCTTTGAAAAAAGAAAAGCCATGAGTAACTACACACATCCCTTCTCATAGCAAGGCAAAAACCACGAAGACACGACGACACGAGGGGAAAAAGTGGCAGGTGGCAGGTAGCAAGTCGCAGGTGAAAGACGTCGCTGCGAAAAAAACTTGCCACTTGCGACTTGCAAACCTGCAAACCTGTGTTGGCTTCGTTCCTTCGAGCCTCGGTGGTAGAACATGTTGCAGGATACCTGTCTAGTTACAGCCATGATTCCCCAATAGCGCTGGGAACAAAGCCGCGCGCCATGGCGTTCTGTTACCAGAAATCAGCACCGCTGATACCCACTCTTCCCATCTCTCATTCTAGGAGTAAAACAACCATGAAACACAAACACATGCTGCTCATCGTCCTTGTTACAACCATTGCACTGGTCCTGGCTGCATGCCAGACCGGCGGCAAAGCCAAGAATCCCAACCCCAACATGCCCGAAGGCGTGACCAATATCACCTGGCAGTGGGTGGAACTCATTGAGCAAGCCCCGGCCAGCCAATCGGTCGTCCCCGCCCCGGAAAACTACACCATCACCTTCAAGGACGACGGCACGGTGGCCATCAAAGCGGACTGCAACCAGGTGTCGGGCAAATACACCTGGGGCCAGGACCTGAAGATCGAGCTCGGCCCCAGCACCCGGGCGGCGTGCGGGCCCCAATCGCTGGATCAGCAATACCTGGAGCTATTATCACAGGTGGTCACCGGCGGGCTGGATGGTGGTAAACTTTACCTGGAAACCGCGGGCGGCGAAAAACGCATGGGTTTCCAAAAAGCCAAGTAAGCATTCCTGCGCGCTTAACCCCTGAAAGGAGGATTTACCCCGCCCGCCCACGCTGTTTTTGGGAAGCGCACTTACAGACAGCCAGAAACGTGGTTTTATCACTCCACCATTAGGGGCGTATAATGGTGTCTCGGTTTCCCAAACAACACTCAACATTTCAACGAGGTGACTCATGTCTATCAAGTCCAACTACACTCCTGAAGAATGGAACTTGCTTGGTGTCGCACCTTTCCTGGCTGGGACCACCGTGATGCGCGTGGGAAGCAGCGGGATTCGCTCCATCAAGGAAGCAGTGGCTGTTTTCAAAGGGATTTTGGAAGGAGCCGAAAGTTACCCCGATAGTGAACTCGTCCGTACATTGTCGGATAAAGACGAAGCCAGCAAGGCAGAAGACCGATTTGGGCCCCTCATCAAAGGCATGAATGCGCAAGAAGTGAAAGACTTCACCCTTAAACAGCTACAAGAGGTCAGGCATATCCTCGACACGAAGACCCCGGAGGAGGACGCGAAAGCCTACAAACAATGGATCATGGACATCTGCCTCCGAGTGGCCAAGGCGGCCAAAGAAGGCGGCCATTTCGGCTTCGGCGGCGTGCAGATCAGTGATCCCGAAAAGGAAGCCCTGCGCGATATCGCATCCGCGTTGGGTGTTGAACCACCATCCGAAGCGAACGCGTAAACTTCGAGCCCGATAACCTGGACTGAAGGCATTTTCGGAATCCGTTTTTTTCGCTTCCTTAGACCCGTAGCAGTAACCCAAACCCTCGGGCTACAGGCACCACGCTCTTTCGGGGCTGATTTCGTTGCCCGCAGGGCTTCGCACAGATAGCTCGGAGGTTTTGCTCCGAGGGGAAGCAAGAACAAAAAATCTGGGTTCCAACATGTCTTTGGTTTCATCCTCTGAATTCGGGGATCGAACGCGCTGTTCGGTTCCCGAATTTTTCTCCTGTACATCGTTCGTCTCCCATTCCCATCCTCTGGCTTA
>DRQW01000070.1 GCA_011371305.1 Anaerolineae bacterium
GCCCCCATCCAGGCCGATGATCAAGGTCTTCATGGCCTTTCATTGTCGCACAAAACCCCGGTTCGCGTCCAATGCATGGCTGAAGGTGACTGCTATGAAAATAGATTTCGGTAGACCGGGAAACCGGGTAGACCAGTAGACCGGGGGGAGCGAATCGGCCCGGTTTCCCTGGTTTTCTGGTTTCCAGGTATCCCGGGCTACCGCCCACAATGCACAGGCCACCTGCCACCTGCCACTTGCAAACTTGCATACTTACAAACCTGCTTAGCGGTCTTTGCGACTTTGCGTGAGATTTTCATCGGTATCGGCGCGCGGCCGCGCGTGGTGCTATAGTCACGAGGGGGCTAAATATAGCCCAACTCCCGGGCCTGCTTACGCAACGCCCCGCGGAAGTCGGGGTGGGCGATGCCGATGAGCGCCTCCACCCGTTGGCGGATGGTCTTGCCATAGAGGTCGGCCACGCCGTATTCGGTAACCACATAATGCACATCGTTGCGGGTGGTAACCACGCCCGCGCCCGGCTTGAGCATGGCGACGATGCGGGAGATGGTTCCCCCCTTGGCCGTGGAGGGGAGGGCGATGATGGGCTTGCCCCCTTTGCTGCGGGCCGCGCCCCGCACGAAGTCCACCTGGCCTCCCACGCCGCTATACAGCTTCGGGCCGATGGAGTCGGCACACACCTGGCCCGTCAGGTCCACTTCGATGGCGGAATTGATCGCGATCATGTTGTCGTTCTGGGCGATGACAAAGGGGTCGTTCACATAATCTTGCGGGTGAAATTCCACCATCGCGTTGTCGTCGATGAAATCGTAGAGCCGTTGGGTGCCCAGGACAAAGCCCGCGATGATCTTACCCGGATGCAGGGTCTTGCGGTCACCGGTAATGACGCCCATCTCCACCAGGTCCACGACGCCGTCGGAAAAGAGCTCGGTATGGATGCCCAAGTCCCGTTTGTCCTTGAGAAAGTAGAGGACGCCGTCGGGGATGGAGCCGATACCCATCTGCAATGTGGCGCCGTCGGGGATCATCTCTGCGATGTGGGCACCGATGGCCTTTTGCAGATCGCCCGGCTCGCCCTGGGGCAGCTCGGGCAAGGGATAATTCACCGGGACCACGTGGGTGAGCTTGGAAACGTGGATGAAGCTGTTGCCCAGGGCGCGGGGCATTTGTTCGTTGACCTCGGCAATGATGATGCGTGCGGATTCGGCCGCGGGCTTGGTGAGGCCCACCTCGACGCCGAAGGAGCAGAAGCCATGTTCATCCGGAGGTGAGAGGTGGACCAGGGCCACATCCAGGGGGATGATGCGCTGCTTGAAGAGTTTGGGGACTTCGTTAAGGAAGACAGGGGTGAAATCGGCCCGGCCTTCGTGCACGGCCTGGCGCACGTTGGGGCTGATGAACATGGTATTCACCCGGATTTTGCCTTCCATCTCCGGGGCCACGTAGTCTGCATCGCCGATGGTGAGGATCTGATGGATGGTGACGTTGTGCACGTCGTCCGCGCGGGCCCGTGCCACCAGCGCGGCCAACAGCTTCTGGGGCACCGAGCAGTTGCCCGTGAGGAAGACGTTATCTCCATCGGAGATGGACTGGATGGCCTCTTCGGCGGTGACGATCTTGCTGCGATAGATGCGTTCCCAGGCCCTCATGAGCTCACCTCCTCGCCCAGAGCGTGTTTCAGACCTTCGTGGATGATCTCCCCGCGACAGATGTTGATGCCGCGGGCCAGTTCGGGATAGCGCCGGGTGGCTTTTTCCAACCCCTCGTTGGCGATGGCCAACAGATAGGGCAGGGTCGCGTGGGTAAGGGAATGGGTGGTGGTCCGGCCCACCACGCTGGTGATATTGGGCACGCAGTAGTGGATGATACCTTCTTCCACATAGGTGGGATTTCCGTGGGTGGTGGGACGGCTGGTTTCGGCACAGCCCCCCTGATCGATGCTCGCGTCCACGAACAGGCTGCGGGGGCGCATGGTGCGCAAAAGCTCGCGGGTGAGCAGAATGGGCGCGCGTTCGCCCGGCACGTACACCGCGCCGATGATGGCATCCGCGAAGCGCACCACCTTGCGCAGGTTGTAATCGGTCGCGGCCATGGTCACGCCCCGCCCGGCCAGGCGTTGGTTCAATCGCTCCAGCTTGCGATTGTCGATATCCAGCACATACACCGAGGCATGCACCCCGGCCAGGGCCATAGCCGCTTCGGAGCCGAACGTGCCCGCGCCCAGGATGACGATCTCGGCCGGGGGCACGGTGGGGCATCCGCTCAGGGCTACCCCTCGACCGCCGTGGTCATTCTGCATGAACCGCCCCACGATCTGGGGCATCATCCGTCCGGCGATGGTGCTAATCCCCCGCAACACCGGCAGAAAACCATCTTCCTGCTGCACGGTTTCCCAGCCAATGACACAAGCGCCGTTTTCCTTCAGAATGTGGATTTTCTCCCGCCGTCCCGCGGCCAGATGCATGAAGCCCAGGACGATCTGGTTTTCGCTCAGCAACGCGAATTCCTCGTTGGTGGGCCGGGCTACCTTGAGCACCATCTGCCCGCGCACCCAGGCTTCCTCGTGGCTATAGACGATGGTGGCGCCCACCTGGCGGTAGGCCTCATCGTCAAAGCCTGAGCCCAGGCCTGCGTCATGTTCCACAAAGACCCGGTGCCCGGCTCGGGTCAGCGCGTGTACACCCGATGGGGCCAGGGCCACGCGATATTCATGGGGGCGTACTTCTTTGGGAATGCTGATATCGGTCATAGGGGCTCTCCTTGGGCGAAGTCCTAGGACGAGGGCGCGTTATCATCATTCGATGATGGGGAGACAACGACTCGGATGGTTTCCTGGGTTTTTTCTCCGGGCGTTTTGTAAATGTAGAAAAACGCGTCCTCCTCCAGCACGTGGCGCAGGATCAAGGGTAGGTCGGGGAGGATAGGGATGTGGGGGAGCTGGTCACGGGGAATCCAGTGAGGCGTGCCCTCTTCGTTGTGAGCGTGGAGCTGGCCTGTGACCTGGGCATGGTAGATGAACACCAGCACGCCGGGGAGGTTGGCGACCGCGTCTCCGATGAGGACGCCGCGCAGGGTTAGGGTATCGGCGTGCAGACCCGTCTCTTCGGTCAGTTCTCGGGCCGCGGCCTCGATGGGGGTTTCCCCTTGTTCCACATGGCCGCCGGGCGCGTTGTAGAGGCCAGGCCAGAGCCGCTTATGCTCCGCCCGTTTCAGCAATAACACATCTTCCCCGCGGGTGGCGATGATCAACACGCGAGGAATCAGTGTAAAGC
>DRQW01000071.1 GCA_011371305.1 Anaerolineae bacterium
CGGGTGCCTTTCGCGGCCAGTTCCTTCACCTGGGCTGCGTTGCTCTTATCCACAATGCCCGGGCCGGTGAGCACCGGTTGACCACCGCCCACCGTGTTCAGGTTCGTGTTGTAGAGATAGAGGAACACGACGGGGAGATACCCCTGCAGATACTGCTGCTGGTCGATGGCGAACATGATCTCATCGTTCATGATCGCCTCCAGCACGGCCGGGCTGAGGTCGAAGGTCGCGAGTTTGATGTCCTTGCCCGTGGCTTTGATCGCATCCAGGGCCGCGCCCGCGACGTCGGGGTTCAGGGTAAGGATGCCGTCGATATCCCCCGCGGCCGTGAGCTTATCCTGGATGCTGGCGCTGGTGCCAGCCAGGTCTCGCGTGCCCGTGGTGGCCACATTGAAACGCTCCACCTTGCCCTGGAAGGTATCTTCCAGCCCATCGCAGCGCTGCTCCAGGCCGATGTTGCCCTCTTCATGAACCACACACAGGACGCTCTTGAGCCCGGCCTTGTTGAACTGCTCACCCGCGCCCTGGCCAGCCACGAACTCGGTCTGGCCCACATGGGTGATGGCGCCCAGCTCCTTGAAAACATCCACGCCCGAGTTGATGGTGATCACAGGGATGCCCGCGTCCACGGCCCGCTTCACTGCGTCCTTCAGCGCATCGGGGTTGGCCAACGAGACGATCAGGCCATCCACCTTGTCGCTGACGTAGGTCTCGACAAGCTGGGCCTGTTCGGTGGGATCGCCACTCCCCCCCGACTTCAGGGTGATGCCATAGGTATCGGCCGCGTCCTTGGCCCCGCGTTCCACCACACCCCAGAAGCTGTCCTCCGCGGGGTTCGCATGCACCGCCATACCAAAGACCAGGTTGGTCTGAGCCACCTGAGGGGCCTCGGTGGGCGCTTCGGTGGGCATCGCGGCTTCGGTGGCTTGCTCCGCGGGGGCCTGGGTGGCCGCTTGCGGGGCCTCAGTCGCGGGTTGCTGACCGGCACACGCGGCCAATGCCACGACAGCTACCAACAGGATCATGAGAAAAGCGAACTTCTTGAGCATGAGAGAAAACCTCCTTCTGAAAGTTGAGAAATGGGATGGGATGATCATCCGTCACGGAAGGGACACGCCTGGGGCGATGCCACTTCCATGGTGAACGCGGTTTATGCTGGGGGCGCCTGGGTGGAAGCGCGCACCACCAGGCGACACGCCAACCGTTGGTTTTGCACCCGTTCGTCGTGAAGCAGGCCCAAGGCCATCTCCATGGCCGCGCGGCCCATGGCCTGCCGGGGCTGATGCACGGTGGTCAGGGGTGGGGTCACGTATTCGGTCACCTCGATATCATCGAACCCTACCAGGCTGATATCCTGGGGAATACGCACCCTCATCTCCCGGGCCGCCAGCATGATTCCGATGGCCGTGAGGTCGTTGTACGCGAAAATGGCTGTGGGACGTTGGGGCCATAGCTCCTGGAAGGCCCGTCGGCCCACAGCCACATCTTGGGTCAGAGGGGGCGTGGAGATCAGCGAGGGATCGGGCGTCACCCCTGCTTCGTGCAACGCGTCTTCATAGCCCTGCTGACGCTCTTGGGAGGAATGCTCCCGGAAGGGCGAACCCACATACGCGATGCGTTTGTGCCCCAATTCGAGGAGATGTCGGGTGGCGCACCGCGCGCCCTCCCGTTGATCGCAGGCGATGGCATACAGGTATTCGCCTTCCACCATGTTGTTTACCAGCACAATAGGCACGCCGAAACGTTGCAGGTGTTCCGTGTAATGGCTCCCCACCCGGGATGCGGTGACGATGACCGCGTCCACCCGACGTTGGCGCAGGTTCTCCACCACCGCCATCTCCCGCTCGGGGTCCATGTGGGATGCCCCCAGGATCACGGTGTATCCCGCATCGCCCGCGACCTGCTCGATGCCGTCGATGATCCCGGCCACAAAGGGGTCGGCAATGGTGGTGACCACGACCCCCACCGTTTTCGTGCGGCCCCGTACCAGGCTTTGGGCCAGGGCATCGGGGGTGTATCCTAACTCCTCGGCGATGGTCAGAATGCGCTCCCGCGTCTCCTCGCTCATGCGCCCTGTGCCTTGCAGCGCGCGGCTCACCGTGGAGTGGCTAACACCCGCCAGTTGGGCGATGTCTTTGATGGAGACGCGGTTTTTCATGAGGCTGGCATCCTGGAGGAAGCGCTTGGTCACACGTGTGCTCAACCGCAAGCAACCTTGAGCACACGTGTGCTCTTTCTGTTGATTTTCAGTATAGCAAGCTCATCTTGCCTTGTCAACCCTTTTTACGAACTTTTTTCACCTAGCGAACGTAGCTCTGTTCCAACACGGATATAAAAACTGTTTGGGACCTTATGGTCGCGCGATATGGCGGTGTCCAGACGTTAACAATTCAATTAAGCAAATCGAAAAATTATCAATTCGTCCACAAAGCGTGCAGATCCTGCACGCCCAAGGGTGGATCATAGAACTGAAAAACCGGTTTTCCAGTTCCGTACATCGTGGTGCACCCATGTTTCTCAAGTTTGGTCATCGGCGCAATCACGTGAATCGCTCTGCGATGGGATCCCTTGCGTGATGACCTCCATTCCAAACTATTGGAGGTGCCATCATGCTGCCCTTGCCCCGATCCACCCGTCGGCTCCTGGCAATCCTGGCTCTGGCGTTGGCGTTGTTGGCCCAGGGAGCGCAGTGGGCGCCGACCCTGGTCAGCAGTGGTCTGAACGCCGGGGGGCATCTGATTGCGGATGCGCCGGGCGAAGGCGAAGACGATGTGTACGGTTAATCGGCCGTCGTCACGGGTGCGCATGGCTGCAACGGTGGCCGTGCGCACCTGTCCCTTTCGTGGCTTATTTTCAAAGCGGGCACCGCGCGCGGCCGCGCGCCGATACGGACGAAAATGGTGGCGGTAGCCCAGAAGACCAGTAGACCAGGAAACCTGTAAACCAGGGAACCAAGCCGATTCGCTTCCCCTCCCGGTCTACTGGTCTACCGGTCTACTGGTCTACCGGTCTATCGGTCTACCGGTTTCCCGGTTTACCAAAACGCATCACTCTCATTCGCGGTTCGCGCAATGCGGACTTCGAGTTGATTATGCAGATGAAACAACGCTATTTTCAGAAGAGCGGGCGTGGCCTTCGCGGCGCTTCATCATGGCCTCCACCTGCGCCAGTGCGTCCTCCCGCGCGACCCGGTGCGCAGGTGGCAGGCGCTTCGCGTCAGCACGGACCTTGGTCAACATTCGCCAAGCTTCCTCGCGTTTTCCTATCTCGTACAGAGCCGCTATTAAGGCTGCTTGGGCATTAATTCGCCGCGAGAGATCGCCATGTACGTCCCATCGGGCGACAGCTTGTTGCAGTGTGCGAATGGCTTCAGGCCAGCGTTTGAGGTCGAAGTAGGCGCGTCCGATGTCCGTAATGACCATGTTCAGATGGAGATCGTCCCCAAAGGCTCGAAAGATCCGCTCTGCTTGACGATAGCAAAGTAAGGCTTCCTCTGGGCGATTCAAGTGGTCGCTAAGGGTGACACCTAGATTCAGGTAGGCGACGCCCAACGCTACCGAGTCGCCCTCCGAGGCCAGGGCTTCAATGGCGTCTCGAAGATACTTCTCCGCTTCTTCGGCGCGGCCCAGGCGTCGCAACACGGGCGCCAGATTCATCAACGCCCGCGCCTTCATGCGGTGATCTGATATCGCGTTCCATCGTGCCACACTGCACTGTAAAGCTTGGAGCGCATCCTGCCAACGACGTTGATCAAAATGAAGGGCACCCCACGTCAGACAAGCGTAACCCTCTTCCCAGGGCATATCTCCCTCTTTTAACCAGGTTTCCACCTCTCGCAATAGGTTTTCGGCTTCGGACCAACGTCGTTGGCGACGCCAGAGCATGGCCAGACGATTGGCCGCCCGCACCCGCCAAACCCGAAGGCCCAGGTCCGTTGCCATGTGCAACGCGCGTTGCAGGTGATGTTGTGCTTCCTCACCGCGATCCATCCGCCGCAAAAAATCCCCCAGATAGAAGTGAAGCATGATCTCACCTTCGCTGTCCCCGTGTTGTTGTGCCTGGGTCAACCCCTGGTTCAGCATGTCCAGCCAGACCGCGTGCAAATTTCGATAGGCCATTAAGGGCGCGAGGGCAGCGAACAATGCCCGGGCCTCAGGCCAAGCCTGAGGGTAAGCCAACGCGAAATCCAGCGCCTGCAGGATCGTGCTGAGGCGTTCAAACGTCAGCGGCTCCCGAATCTGGCGCAGGGCATGGCGGGCATTGCGGATAAGATACGTCCGAAAGGTGGCGCCGGGATCCAAAGGGGGGATCGGGCCTTCACTGGAAAACACCGTTTTTCCTTGATACGTTTTCTGGGATCAGGACCATGCTGCGATGTGATGCAAAAAGGCGCGAGTGAGGCTGTGGATGGTGTAGCGAGCCCCTTCTGGCCCGACGCGGACATCGACCAGATTTACTTGAATCAGGGTTTCGAGGGCGTCGCGAATCGAGCCCGGAGACAGTTCGGTGATGGCCGCGATCTGGGCCACATCGCCCCCGTGAGGGGGAAGCAGCGACATGGCGATGAGCACGCGTTGTGCCAGGTCATCCAGGCTCGCCCAAGCCTGACGGTAGATATAATCGAAGAATTGGTGCATCTGTCGGCCCTGAGTCAGATGCGCCAACACGTCGGGTAGGGGATGGACATGTAACTGACCGGCGACGAGCCGAAGGGCCAGGGGGTTTCCTCCCACCTGCTGCCAGATGCGATCAAGCTGTTCGTCTGGCGCGAGTTGCAATGCGAGGATGTTACGTTTGCGGGCCTCGTGGCGGAGCAAGGCACGGGCGGCTTCCCGGTGCAAAGAAGGGATGGATTGAACATGGAGGTCAGGGATATCGAAGGGGCGTCGTCGCGAGGTAATGAGAAAGCGGGTTGGACGCGCCAGGTTGTTGATTTGCGTCAGGATGGGACGGATGTCGGGCAGGGATTCCAGATTGTCGATGACGATGAAATGGGGCGCGTGGTGCAGGTGCGTCCGCAATCGGGCCAGCAGATCGGTCAGGGAAAAGGGGGAGGGAATGGCACCTTCACCCAAAAGCTGGATGGTCAGTGCCTCGAAGACCATGGTCGCTGCTTCTTGTTGGGGGTGCGGCTGGAAGTAGGGGCGGGTATCCCACAAGGAAACCTGTGGCCGCAGGCTAATCCAGCCGAATCCGGCAAAGGCGCGCTCGTCGATGAGCAGGCGACTGAGTCGGTCGGCCACCGAGGTTTTGCCCATGCCACCCATGCCGGTGAGAAGGATGAGTGCAGGCCCATCTTCTGACAGAATGAGCTCTCGGAGTTGGGTGAGCAGGGCATCGACGCCGAAGAGCCGGTCGTTGGTGGGGGCTTCCAACCGCTGGTACTGTTCCCGAGCGAATCGCTCTCGGGCCCGCTGTTCTCGTTCCCAAAGGATGGCCGCGAGGGCGTCGTGTGCTGCTCGTAGATCGCGATGGATCGAGGATTTAGAGCGATGGTACTTCCTCATCAGAGTCTGGATGGCTTCATCCTGCCAATAGCGCTGGTGCAGGAGCTGAGCCTGGTAAGGGCGCCGGGCCTCGAGTTGCGTCATCGCCTCCTCCAGGAGCACCAGGGCAGGGGATGATGCGGACGCGCGGATCTCCCGAACCATCTGCATGGATTCCCAACCCGATGGTAGGGTCTGGCCCAGATCGCGCAGGAGTTGTTTCACAGCTTTCTGGAAGTCGGAGGATGGCGAGACAGACGCGCTCATATGTTGAGTATAGCGCAAACCAGTGATTTTTGGCACTTTTCTGGGACGATGTGACACAAATTTGGGACGTGATGACACTTATGTCGTGTCAAGATATGGTTGGCGAGGCGATATGATGTCAGGGCGAGGGGATCTCAAGTGGGGGACGCTTGGATGAGATGTGTCCCCCGCTTTCCCTCACATCCTCATTCCGCCGACCAAACCTTATTCGAATCGAGGTGGTGGACTGGCGTTGGTTATTGCCATGGATTCGTGGTTGGGGGCTGGCATGCGAGGTGTTGGCACCACAGGCGTTGCGCGAGCAGCTGCAACAGGAGGTCCGGGCTCTGGCCCAGCAATATGGATGGTATGTCAGCTCCTCGCCCGCCGCACCCGAGGGCCCAGTGGATGTTTTTTCAACGAAATGAAGGGATGAAAGCAAGTTGTTTCGCATCTTGTTGCCAATCTTGCAACGTAATGCCACGATCATAGCGATGAAAGCTCTCCGACCATCCCGTTCAAGGAGAGGGCCATCATGGAAAAAATCGAAGGCAAAGCTGCACGTCTGGAGAAAATGATATTTATCCTGCTGGCGCACCCGGAGGGGCTCTCACGGGCGGAGGTCGCCCGTCGTTTGGGCATCCATCGCACGACCGCGTCCCGCTATGTGAAAAATCTGGAACAAATGGGAGTGCCCGTGTGGGAGGATGGCCAACGCATTGGCATCGATCGTGAGCAATATCAGATCAAAGTAGGCATGACCATCCACGAAGCGACCGCAGTGTATCTGGCTGCCCGGCTGCTGACCACGCGCATGGATGAGCATAACCCCCATGCTGCCAGTGCTCTGCGCAAGTTGGGCGAGGCGTTACGTCATCTTGGGCCTTTTATTAGTGATCATATGTTGCTATCGGCAGATATGATGGAGGATCAAGCCCGCCGCCAAGACCCGCAATTCATCGAGGTGCTGGAGACCCTTACCCGGGCGTGGAGCGAAGGACGCAAAGTGCACGTCTGGCACTGGCACGACAAGACGAATCGAGTGTATGAGTATCTGCTTTCCCCTTACTTTTTGGAGCCTTACGCGGTGG
The DNA here is from genome assembly GCA_011371305.1 of Anaerolineae bacterium. GTDB lineage: Bacteria > Chloroflexota > Anaerolineae > J102 > J102 > M2005. The sequence goes on from DRQW01000071.1 coordinate 6,824, forward strand.
GGCGCACCGTGCACGTGGTGGGATACCGTGAGCCGCCCGGTGCGCTGCGCACGCTGAAGGTGGAGCGCATCCGCCGGGTGGAAATCACTGCGCAAACGTACACAATTCCGCAGGATTTCGACCCGCGGGCCTTGTTGCGGGATGCGTGGGGCATCTGGTACACGGAAGGTGAGCCGGTGGAGGTGGTTCTCCGCTTTCATCCCCGGGTGGCGCACCGGGTGAAAGAGAGCCAGTGGCATGCGTCGGAGCAGCTTACGGAGCAGGAGGATGGTTCGCTCATCTGGCGGGCGTGGGTGGCCGAGCCGCGGGAGATGCTGCCCTGGATCCGCGGCTGGGGCGCGGATGTGGAGGTGCTGGAGCCCATCGAGCTACGAGAGACCCTGATGGGCGAGGCCCGGGCGTTGGCCCGGCAATACGGCTGGTATGTCAGCCGCACGCCCTCTGGGTCCGAGTCGGTACTAGATGCTTTTTTTGATGAATGAACGAGGCTGCGCCTCACCCATCTCCGAGCCGTTCCAGGAATTCGCGCACTGTCAGCACCGGCACGCCATGATAGGTCCCCAGGCCCAGCAAATGCCGATCACCGCCGACGATGAAATCCGCCTGGCCGTCCACAGCGCAGGCCAAGACCATCTCATCTTTTTGTCAACAGGCTGCTGACGAACACATTGGTGTCAAGGACGACGCGCAACATGGACATTTCTTACTGCGGCGATGGCTGCTGCGACATCCTGGGCCACCTCGTCTTCCGGCACATCTGGCAGGCGTTGGCGGAGGCGATCCAGCACCTGAAAGCGGGTCTCGCGCTCCACAATCATCTGCTCGTATAAATCGATAGGAATCACCGCCACCATGGGCTTGCCAGAACGTTCGATGATCACCTCTTCTTTGCCGTAGTGAACCCGGCCTAACAGGTCGGCGAAATTATTCCGAGCCCCACGGGCGCCGATCTTGGTTGGCATCATGTAACCTCCTGATGACGTGGTCGCTTGTAACATAGCACATTCTATGCGTTATGTCAATTGTGTACACAGATGCTAATGTCCTGCCCCCTTTTTGCAGTGTCTCCCCCTGCTTAGCTCCCACCACCGCTTACGAAGACAGGAAGGCATCGGCCCTGCTGAGGACCACCCCGAGGTTCGAAGACATATTGTTCGGCAAAAAAGGGACGCAGCGCCCGCACCAGCGCCGCATACAGCCAGGCCGGGGCTTTGCCATCGAGGATAACCCCCCTCCCCTCAGGCAGTGGCGGAAGATGAAGGGGGGCGGGCACAATGAATGGCTCGTGCAGTTGGATGCGCAACCGAACGCGCCCCTCATCTTCCTGCTGGAAAAGGAATGTGACTTCTTCCGACGATTGCTGAGAGGCAAAGTAAACCGGCGGAGGTTGCATCCACCCAAAGTGACGGGCATCGAAAAGCCAAAAATCGGAGACCATACCGGCAATGGCTGCGGTCAGCCACACCGGCCCGCGACCATAAAGCCCCACCGATTCCCTCCCTGGCAAAGCCGCGGGCACACGCGCCAGGTCTTCGGGCTCCCACCACCATCCTTTCTGCGGATCGCGGCGTACGCCGATCTGTTGTGCCAACTCACGAACGATGACAATAGGGACGCCCGAAGGGGCCTGTGCCAGATGGATGGCTTCCATCTCCTCTTGAGTGTAGTCAAAAAGGCCGTGAACACGCTGAGCTAGCGCCTCGAAGGCGCGATCAAGCCGAACTTTCCGCCGGTCTAATCCCGAGATCACCCCCTCCAAAACGCCTGCATGCTCCTGTACTTTGTCTTCACCATGCAATTCGGAACGAAAGCGCGCAATGGGCAACAACCCCATCGCATCCAAAGGTTCTTGCCAAAATCGACGATCGGCCTCTTCGCGATAGAGCAAGATGTAATGAGTACATGCCTTGGGGATCTCCCATTGTTCATCGCGAGGCCGACCGCCCACATCGACTAACATAGGCAGTTGACGATAGCGAACAGCGCGTACGGCTCGTTGCACCAGTTTCGGCGTGAATTCCCCTTTGGCCTGAGTGCGCAGCAACATCGCCACCTGACGATGCGCTTCCAAAAACCAATCACCCTCGCCATCAGGCGTGGCGCGGAGGAGTATGAAAGCCGTCTCTTTATTTTTCAGGAAATTTGTGAGATGATAAGCAAGCACCGATTTTCCCGCATGGGGCGGGCCCGCCAGAAGGATGGCTGGAAAACGGTTGATGTTGACCATGAGCCTGACTCGGGAGTAATCCCATGACACATCGCACGATCCTGATTGCCACGTTGGGAGGCCAGCCCCAGATCGTGACCTTTGCTTTGGATTGGCTGCATGCACGCGGCATTCTGATGGATGAAGTGGCCGTGGTGCATTTGGGGAAACCGCGCTATCTGCGGGCATTGCAGCGGTTAAGTGGCGAATTTCCTGGCGATCGCTATCGAGGACGCAAGTGTCGCTTCCGGCCCGTTCCGGTCTACATAGACGACCGCATGACGCTTCTGGAAGACATCCGCACCAACGCGGATGCCAGCGCGGTCTGGCATACCATTCATGCGTTGATCCGCCAGGTCAAACAGGAGCGCGCTCACATCCATCTGCTGCTTTCTGGCGGACGCCGTATGATGGCCCTGCTGGCCCTTTCGGCGGCCATGCTGCAACTGGAACCGGGGGATCGCCTGTGGCATCTCTACACACCCGATGCCCTTCAGCGTGAAGCCAAGGATGGCGCCATATTGCATGCGCCCGATGGTGCGGAGGTGAGGCTGTTGCAGATCCCGGTGCCACTTCTGGGCAGCTACTTTCCCGCGGTCCAGGCGTTGGCGACCATGTCGCCCGAGGATGTGCTGGCGCGACAAACCCGATGGTTGGATCAAGGGGATCGCACGCGCTGTGAAGCGGTTTGGCGTGCGTTAACCCCGCGTCAACGGGACGTGTTGCGGGCCTTTGCTCAGGGGTTGAACCGGCAGCAGGTGGCAGAGCGGCTCAGCCTCTCGCCCAAAACCGTGGACTCGCACAAATCGCAGATACTGGGCCATTGCCGAGCGATCTGGGGTATTGAAGACACCCAGAGGCTGGATTATCACTTTTTGGCCCAGAAGTTTGGGCCGTGTTTGCCACTTTTATCTTCCTGAGCGCAAAGCATGGAAGCTGCCATTTTTATGGCAGGCGCCACGCGCGGCCGTGCGCCGATACCGATGAAAATACCTCGCGGCCAAGTTGGCGCGAGAAGCCGAGCACGTGATGCGTGATGCGTAACGACCTCACGTTTCACGTTTTCACGCATCACGTCCGCTGCTGCCTCGCCCAACGTGGGCTTCGGGTTGCTTTCGCAGACGAACGCAACGCTATTTTCAAAGCAGTGTACCACATCCTGATTCCGATCACATCGGAAAAAGTTCTGAAAAATTTCAAAAGAAGCTCGGAGGACATGGATATGCAAATCCCATACAATGGACATAACCCTACTCTTTCTTTTTCACGTGGAGGATGCGCATGACTCGATA
>DRQW01000072.1 GCA_011371305.1 Anaerolineae bacterium
GATGCCACCTATCGCGCGCATCCGGCGCTGGTAAATGGCCTCAACGACCTCCTGGCGCCTGTGTTGGGCCAGGCTCGCAATGACTGGGAAGCTTCATTCTCTCCGCTAACACCCGCCCGCGACCGGGCGCCCCGCATCTCCGACGAAACATTTATCGAGGTTCAGTTGGCCGTGGGCACGAAAGAGGAGGCAATGCCCCTGGCCGCCCGTACAGCCGTGGAGCGGTTGCTGGACTTCTTCGACCAGGGCTACAGCCCCGGTGATGTGGCGATCCTTTGTCGGGCCAGTACCAGTTTTGCAGCATATGAGGACGCGTTGGACAAAGCCCAGGTGCCGTTCATTACCCTGGCCGGCCGGGGCTTTTTTCAGCGGCCTGAGATTCGCGACCTGGTCAATGTGATGCGGGCCGCGGCCGACCCCACCGATGACGTCGCCCTGGTGGGAGCCCTGCGATCCCCCGGCCTGGGCCTGAGCGATGTGGCACTGTATCACCTCGCCCACGGCCGCGACGCGATGGCGCGTCAGGCCCGCGCGGCGAACGCAACTCGCCATATTCCCCTCTGGGAGGTCCTCTCAGCGCCTCCTGACGACTTTCCCCGGGAGGAGCTTGCGCATCTGACCTTCGCCCGGGAGACCCTGACCACCATGCATGTGATGGCGGGCCGGGTGCCTGTGGCCGACTTGCTGAAATATTATCTGGATAACACCGACTATCTGGCCATCCTGGCGGGCGCGGGGCAAAATCGGGCCGTGCGCAATGTGCGCAAACTTTTGGCCGATATCCAGACCGCGAGGCTGGTCCAGGTGGCTTCGTTTCTGGATTGGATCAACGTGGTGCGGGATGTGGATGTGCGTGAGGGGGAAGCACCTGTGGTGGCCGAGGGTGCGGTGCAGATCATGACCGTGCACCGGGCCAAGGGCCTGGAATTCCCCATCGTTGTCCTGGGCGATATCACCCGCGCGCCTGGAGGCGACCACGGGGGCGTGGTCATCGCGGATGGGTGGATAGCCTGGAACCCATTTTCATCTTCCGGTAAGGATAAAAGCGAGCCCCTGTTTTATGAGCTTCTGCGTCAGCAGGAAAATCGTAAGGGGGAAGCAGAGGACAAGCGGTTGTTCTATGTGGCCGCCACCCGGGCTGAGGATGTGCTCATCTTCAACGGCGTGGTGAATAGCCGAAGTCAGGGTGGATGGTATCGATGGCTGCAGCTGGCTTTGCCCGAGCTGGATGCCTTTGTCAAGGAGGAGGGCGAGGGGAAGCAGGTTTGTCGGTTGGGGATGGGAGGCGCGGGGGTGCGATGTGTGCGGGTGGAGGGAGCGATGACTTCCTACCGGACGTTTTCCGCCGAAACCGAGGCCCTCGGCCCGCCTATCTTTCTGCCCGACCTACTGACGACCTTTGCCCCGGTGGCGGATGCGCTGGACGAGGACGCACGACAGCGGGAGCAAGAGCCCGAACCACGGGTGTGGCGTATCTTTCCGCCCGAGGAAGCCCATGCCTGGGCGCCTGCGTGGGTCGTGGGGCGGTTAGTGCACCGGGCCATCGAGCTGGAGCGGATGTCCGACGCGCCCGGTTTTGCGGCCTGGCTGGAGGCCAGTGCCCGGGGCCTGGGGCTGAGCGACGACGCCATGATCCGCAACGCGCTGGGGCGGGTCCGACGCCTGTTGCGGAACCTGGCCGCGAGCGACTTGTGGGCCGAGATCCTGGCTGCGGACCAACGCCTGCACGAGGTCCCTTACGCCTATCTCGATCCCAACGGCGTCCCCGCCCGCGGGACCATCGACCTGCTCTACCGTGTCGGCGATCACTGGACCCTGGTGGATTTCAAGACGGATCGGGCGCGGGACCGGGCGGAAATGGAGGCGATCATCGCGGAGCAGGGCTACGACGAACAGGTGCGGCGCTATGCCGAGGCCGTGCGCGCGTTGTTGGATGTGGAACCGCGGACGGTGGTGTGTTTTCTGGATGTGGAGGGCAGGGTGGCGTGGTCAGTCGTCACGTAGGCATACACATCCGTATTATTAGTCTCTCGGGCCGCTTCAAGATCCATCTTTAGGCCATAGACCGCCAAATGATTATGCACAAATCTATCCTCTTTACCGTCCTTCTTCTTCCAATCCTACTGGCCTGTTTTAGCGGAGACCCGTTATTCGCGGTCCTGACACAGCCCGATTCCTTCGCCACGCACCTGACTCCATCCCCGTCCGTACTCTATCTGCCGCGGTTGCTTTCTGCTGGTTCCACCCCGTCGCCTCCATCCGCCGTGAATAAATGGGCGCTGTGGCGCTATGGCACTCAATTGCGCGGGGCGAACATCTACCAGCGCCGCGTCTATCCCGAACTGGATGGCCCCGATTTTATGGGACCCGGGCCGGTTGGCCCTCCCTTTACCCAAGAAGACTTCAACCAATTGGCCGCGTGGGGGGCGAATTACGTGAACATATCTCATCCTGGCCTTTTTAGCGAAGAGCCCCCTTACCAACTCGATCCTGATATCCAGGCCAACCTTGACCGCCTCCTGGATATGGCCGCAATCGCGGGGCTATATGCGGTCATCACCTTTCGCACAGGGCCTGGACGCAGCGAATTCTGGGCCTTTTGGGGGGAAGACACCGCGTCCGATCCCGAAGGTGGCTGGTTCGATCCCAAATACTACAACAACCGCGTCTGGGGTGACCAGGCCGCGCAGGACGCCTGGGCCGCGATGTGGCGCTACACGGCCAATCGTTACAAGGACAACCCCATCGTCGTCGGTTACGACCTCATGTGCGAACCCAACAGCAACGAAGTGGGCGCGTATCCTTTAGGCGATCCATTGGATGAATGGGATCCGAATGTGTTTTACGAGCAATACGGAGGCACACTTTACGATTGGAATCAATTTTATCCCCGCATCACGGCCGCGATTCGCGACGTAGATGCCGAGACGCCCATTCTCGTCGGCGGCATGGCTTATAGCTCGGTGGCATGGCTGCCTTATCTGACGATAACCGAAGACCCGTTTATCGTTTACACCGTCCACCAATACGCACCACATCTCTACACCCACCAATATCCGCCTGAGCTAATTTACACCTATCCCGGTTTTTTCGATGCAGATTATGACGGGGAGCCGGAATGGGTGGACAAGGCCTGGTTGGAGAATTATCTTGCAACGGTGGCCGCATTTCAGGCCGAGCACGGTGTTGCCCTGGCTGTGAACGAATTCGGTTTGGTTCGCTGGGCGCCCAATGCCGACCGGTTCATGGAGGATCAAATGGACTGGTTCGAGGCACAAGGTCTCAATTACGCACTTTGGGCCTGGGAGAGCTCCTGGCCGCCCATCCAGGAAGTCATCGACGCGTTCAACTTTCGCCACGGTCCGGATCCAAACCATCATAGCGATGTCGAAACCAGCGCTCTTATCGAAGTTATCAAAGCTGCGTGGTCGCGGAACAGCATCCGACCGGGCACCTATCGTTGATCCCTTGTGAATGTAAACGCCCGGGATTTGCCAGATCTCGGACTGTACTTCCTCATGAATTCGAGGAAATGCCTATCGCGTCAACCGATAAACCGCCTCCGCGTACACCGCCATTGCCCGGTACAGGTCCTCCAGGATGACGTATTCGTCCGCCTGATGTGCGGTCTCGGGGCGGCCAGAGAGGTTAGGGCCGTAGGCTACACCGTTTTTGCTGCCCCCTCTCTAGCTGTGCATCAGAAAAGTTTGGCCTCGGTCCCACCGACGTGATCGAGAAGTTGCTGAACGGCGATGACGTAATTTTCTGCAAGCGCAATGGCTATTTCCGCTTCTTCTGTTGTGACATGAAGCATCATGCCGTAATCGCCCACCCCACGCAATTCAAAAAGCC
>DRQW01000073.1 GCA_011371305.1 Anaerolineae bacterium
CGTGGAGATGGTGATGCCGGGCGACAACGTGAACCTGGAAGTGGAGCTGATAGCGCCTGTGGCGCTGGAGGTAGGCTCCCGGTTCGCCATCCGCGAGGGCGGCCGCACCGTGGGTGCTGGTGTCATCACCGAGATCCTCGAGTAAGGACATTCACTCAATCTCCGGGAGCGGCCTCGTGCCGTCTCCCGGAGCGATTCTTTCCCGGAAGGTTAGCGCATGGCTAAACAGCGGATACGCATCAAATTAAAGGCTTACGATCATCGGGTACTCGACAGCTCGGTGCGCGAGATCGTGGAAGCTGCGGAGCGCACCGGCGCTCAGGTCATTGGGCCTGTGCCCCTGCCCACCAAACGCGAGCGCTTCACTGTGATGCGTTCGCCCTTCATCGACAAAGACTCCCGCGAGCAGTTCGAGATCCGCACCCACAAACGCTTGCTGGATGTCATTCCTTCGGGCAGCAAAACCATCGATAACCTGATGCGGCTGTCGTTGCCCGCGGGTGTGGATATCGAAATCGAGCTGTAATCCGTAAGTCAGGGGTCCGCGGTTGGAGGCCGAAGGCACGGCCCTGCACGCGGGACCTGGGACTTTGGACATCTTAGACAAAGGAGGTTGGGAAGCGGAATGATGAGGCGCTTTTTGCCGCTGGCATTTCCCTTCCCGCAAAACGACGTATGAAAGGTCTGATCGGACGCAAACTGGGCATGACCCAGATCTTCACAGAAGAGGGCGTGATGGTACCGGTGACGGTGCTGGAAGTCGGCCCTTGTTATGTGACCCAAATCAAAACCCCCGAGACCGATGGCTACGCGGCCGTCCAGCTCGGGTTTGGCGAAGTGAAAGAGAAGCGCCTCACCAAGGGGGTGCTCGGACACCTGAAACGGGCGAATGTGCCCCCACTGCGCACCCTGCGTGAGTTTCGCGTACAGCCTGAGGAACTGGCCGAGTTCAAGCTTGGCCAGAAGATCCTGGTGGATCTTTTCAATGAGGGCGACCTGGTGGACGTCACCGGGACCTCGAAGGGTAAGGGCTTCCAGGGCGGTGTGAAGCGACATAACTTCAACCGTCAGCCCAAGACCCATGGCCAGTCGGATCGGGAGCGCGCGCCCGGTTCCGCGGGGGCGGGCTCGACGCCCGGCCGTGTGTACAAAGGCAAGCGCATGCCCGGCCACATGGGGCATCAGCGGGTGACGGTGCAAAACCTGAAGGTGATGCGCGTGGACCCCGAACGGAATCTCCTGGCTGTGCGCGGCGCGGTGCCTGGTCCCAAGAACGGCTTGGTGACCATTTCGCTCGCACGCAAGAACAAAGTCAAGAAAGCGAGGTAAGTGAACGATGCAGGCGCCATTGATGAACATGCAAGGTCAGGAGATCGGCACGGTCGAGCTTCCTGACGACATCTTCAACATCGAAGTCAACGAAGCCGTGATGCACCAGGCCTTGGTGCGCCAACTGGCCAACAAACGGCTAGGCACCCACAAGACCAAGACCCGCGGTGAAGTGCGCGGGGGCGGTCGCAAGCCCTGGCGGCAGAAGGGCACCGGGCGCGCCCGGCAGGGCTCCATCCGTGCCCCCCAATGGCGAGGTGGTGGTACCGTGTTCGGCCCGCGGCCCCGTTCCTACGCCAAGCGCATGCCCCGCAAGATGCGGCGGCTGGCCCTGCGCTCCGCGCTCACAGTCAAGGCCCAGGCCCAGGAGATCATCGTCCTGGATGAACTGAGCATGGAAGCGCCCCGGACCAAGGCCATGGCCGCGATGATGGATGCCTTGGGCGTGGAACGGAAGGCCTTGATCCTGTTGCCCGAGAGCAACGAAAACGTGGAGCTTTCCGCCCGGAACCTGCCCAACGTCAAAACCTTGCGCGCGAATTATCTGAATGTGCGCGACCTGTTGGGCTACAACGTCATCGTCATGCCCCGGCAGTCCATCGATGTCATCGCCTCGTTCCTGAGTGAGGACACGGCTTCGGAACCTGAACCCGTGGCGGAGGAGGAATAAACCATGCATCTGTATGAAGTCCTGAAGCGCCCCATCCTCACCGAAAAGTCGTTGCGGCTGGCCGACGAGGAAAACAAATACGTCTTTGAAGTGGATCGCCGGGCCAATAAGATCCTGGTCAAGCAGGCGGTGGAGGCACGTTTCGGCGTGACCGTCACCGATGTGCGGATCATCAACATGAAGCCCAAGACCCGCCGTCGTAGCCTGCGCCAGACCGCGGTGCGCAAGCCCGGCTGGAAGAAAGCCATCGTCACCCTGGCCCCGGGCGATTCCATCCAGCTCTACGAAGGCGTTTAGGTTAAGTAATCAGTGATCAGTAAACAGTAATCAGTAAACAGCACTGAGCCACTTCGACTGATTACTGATAACTCACAAAACAGTGGGCGGCGAAAGAAGCAGGTATCGCCCACATCGTCCCCGACTCGGACGACAGCTTACCGAAAAGGAGTCATCCAACCATGGGAATCAAAGTTTACAAGCCGACCACACCGGGTCGGCGGGGGATGAGCGGGTACACCTTCGAGGAGATCACCCGCTCGGAACCCTACAAACCCCTCCTGCGCCCCTTGAAGAAAAAGGCAGGGCGCAACAATCAGGGTCGCCTGACCGTGCGGCACCGGGGTGGCGGGCACAAGCGCCGCTACCGCCTCATCGATTTCAAGCGGGATAAGCACGGCATTCCCGCCCGGGTCGATTCCATTGAATATGACCCCAACCGCAGCGCCCGCATCGCCCTCCTGGTCTATGCGGATGGCGAAAAGCGCTATATTCTGGCGCCCCTGGGCCTGCAGGTGGGCGACACCGTCATGTCGGGCCCGGACGCGGAGATCCGCCCCGGCAATGCCTTGCCCCTGGTCAACATTCCGTTGGGTACCCTGGTGCACAACATCGAGTTGCAACCGGGCAAGGGGGGTCAGCTGGTGCGCTCGGCTGGCACCTACGCTCAGCTCATGGCCAAGGAGGGCCGATACGCCACCCTGCGCCTGCCCAGCGGTGAAGTGCGCAAGGTCTTGTTGAATTGCATGGCCACCGTGGGCCAGGTCAGCAACCCTGAACATAAGAACATCAACCTGGGCAAGGCGGGCCGCAAGCGCTGGCTGGGCCGTCGGCCCGAGGTGCGGGGTTCGGCCATGGACCCGGCCTCCCATCCCCATGGCGGCGGCGAGGGGCGGTCCCCCATCGGTTTGCCCGGGCCCAAGACGCCTTGGGGCAAGCCTGCCCTGGGCAAGCGCACCCGTCGCAACAAACGCACCGATCAGTACATTATCCGGCGTCGTGGCAAGAAGCGCCGCTAGAAGGAGAGTTTGCATATGTCTCGGTCTCTGAAAAAAGGTCCGTATGTGAATCCGAAGCTACTTCGGAAGATCGAAGAGATGAACCGTAAGGGTGAGAAGCGCGTGATCCGCACCTGGTCCCGCGCCTCGACCATCTTCCCGCAGATGGTGGGCCACACCATCGCGGTGCACAACGGTCGCCGGCATGTGCCCATCTACATCACCGAGAACATGGTGGGGCACAAACTGGGTGAATTCGCGCCCACGCGCTTCTATCGCGGTCACATTGTCAAGGAAAAGAAAAGCAAGGCGCGTCGTAAGTAAGAAGAGGTAAAAAATGTCCTATCTGGTTCAATCGAAACGAAAATATGTTGGCATCTCTCCTCAGAAGGTGCGGCTGGTCATCGATGTGATCCGCGGCATGCGCGCCCTGGATGCCATGGATGTGTTGGCGCACATGCCCCAGGCCGCGGCCAAAGAGGTGCGCAAGGCACTGCAATCGGCCATTGCCAACGCGGAGGAGAATGAGAGCATGGCCCCCGAGGACCTGTGGATCGCGGAGATCTACGCGGATGAGGGGCCCAGGCTGAAACGTTATCGTCCCGGCGCGCGCGGTCGTGTGAAACCGATCATCCGCCGTTCTTCCCACATCACTGTCAAGCTTGAAGAGCGCTAAGTCCAAGGAGGCGAATTTTGGGTCGCAAAGTCCATCCCACCGGGTTCCGACTCGGCATTACCAAAAAACACCTGTCGCGCTGGTACGCGGAAGGCAAGGATTACACCCGCCTGATTGCCGAGGACCGCGCGATTCGCGAAGAAATCTACAAGCGCCTGTCGCATGCGGGCGTGTCGAAAATCGAAATCGAGCGGGCTCCCAAATTGGTCCATCTCACCATCCATGCGGCCAAGCCCGGCGTAGTCATTGGCCGTAAGGGTGCGACCGTGAGTCAGCTGCGCAAGGACCTGGGCGAGCTCACCGGCAAGCGCATCAAGATCGATGTTGAGGAGATCAAGAAGCCCGAGCTGGACGCCAAACTGGTGGCGGAGAGCATCGCGGAGCAGCTCAGCCGCCGTGTGGCCCACAAACGAGCCATGCGTCGCGCGGCCGAGCGCACCATGAAAGCCGGCGCCAAGGGCATCATGATCCGCCTGAGCGGGCGGCTGGGCGGCGCGGAAATGGCCCGGGTGGACGACATCCGCATGGGGCGCATCCCCCGCCATACCCTGCGCGCGGATATCGACTATTCCGATGTCATCGCCCGCACCACCTACGGCGTCATCGGCATCAAAGTATGGATCTACAAGGGTGAGATTCTGCCCGGCGAGCCCATGACGGTTTAGAAGCGAGGTTACGTATCATGTTAATGCCCAAACGTTTGAAATACCGCAAAATGCATCGCGGCCGCATGCGCGGCAAGGCGTGGCGTGGCAGCACCATTGCCTTTGGTGAATATGCCCTGCAGGCCACCGAACCTGCCTGGATCACCAGCCGCCAGATCGAGGCCGCCCGCCGCGCGATCGTACGTCATATCCGCCGTGGCGGCAAATTGTGGATCCGCATCTTCCCCGACAAGCCTGTGACCAAACGCGCGGCCGAAACCCGCATGGGGTCGGGGAAAGGCTCTGTGGATCATTATGTGGCCGTGGTCAAGCCTGGCCGCATCCTCTTTGAACTGGCGGGGGTGCCCGAAGAGGCCGCGCGCGAGGCCTTCCGGCTGGCTTCGCACAAGCTGCCCATCGCCACCCAGTTCGTCAGCCGCGGCGAGGAGGGACACTGAGATGAAAGCATCCGAACTGCGCGATCTCACCAACGGCGAACTCCAGGCGAAACTGGACGAAGCTTACGAAGAACTCTTGAATCTGCGTTTCAACCAATCCATTGGCCAGTTGAAAAACACCAATCGGATCAAAGAAGTGAAACGTGACATCGCTCGCATCAAGACCATCCTGCGCGAGCGCCAGTTAGCGATGGAGATGAAGTAACATGGCTCGAGAACGACGAAAAGTGCTGACCGGGATCGTCGTCAGCAACAAGATGGACAAGACAGTGGTCGTGCGTGTGGCCCGCACCTTCCGCCACCCCCTCTATGGCAAGGTGGTCAAGGTGCATAAGAAATACCACGCCCACGATGAGAACAACAGCTGCCAGGAGGGCGACGAGGTGCGCATCCTCGAATCCCGCCCCCTGAGCAAGACAAAGCGCTGGGTGGTCATCGAAAACCTGACCCAAAAGCAGCGCGAGGCCGAGACCGCCTGAAGATGATCTTTCGCTAAGTCGCAAAGGCGTTGCGCTTTTTTGGTGATGTTTTGCGCCTCCGCGTCTTTGCGTGAGATCGATTTCGGAATAGGAGAAGAACCATGATCCAGCAAGAATCCCGCCTGAAAGTGGCCGACAACACCGGCGCCAAGGAGATCCTTTGCATTCGCGTGCTGGGCGGCTCCAAGCGCAAATACGCGTCCGTGGGTGATATTATCGTCGCCACGGTGAAGCAGGCCGCGCCCGGCGGTTCGGTGAAGAAAGGCGATGTCGTACGGGCCGTGGTGGTACGCACGGCCAAAGAAGTGGGCCGCAAGGATGGCAGCTACATTCGCTTCGACGACAACGCCGCGGTGATCATCGACGCCAACAAGAACCCCAAAGGCACCCGCATCTTCGGGCCGGTCGCTCGTGAATTGCGTGAAAAACGCTTCATGAAGATCGTCAGCCTGGCGCCCGAAGTCCTGTAACGTAGGTGAGGCAAGATGAGCAAAAAGAAATCGACACAAAAACGTCAGCCCAAACTGAAAATCAAAAAGGGCGACCTGGTCGAAGTCATCGCTGGCAACAGCAAGGGCGAACGCGGCGAGGTCAAGTCCATCATCCGCAAGAAAGACAAATACGGCAATTATGATCCCAACCGGGTGTATGTCATCGTCGCGGGCGTGAACATGATCAAGAAACATCAGCGCCGCACGGGTGATGTACGCACCCAGGTTGGCATCATCGAGCGCGAAGGTCCCATTCACATCTCCAATGTGATGTTGGTGGCCCCCAATGCCAACCGCCCCACCCGGGTGCAGATCCGCCGGGAGGGCGATGAGAAGGTGCGTTACAGCGCCAAATACGATGAGTTTATCGACTAACGGAGAAAAGATATGGTTCCCCGGTTGAAAGAACGCTATGAAAAAGAAGTCGTTCCCGCCA
>DRQW01000074.1 GCA_011371305.1 Anaerolineae bacterium
GTTTGAAGCCACTGAACACCAATTTACTTCCTACTGAACCGTGTCCTTCCGCCCTCTTTTCTCCCGCGACCGCATCTGGGCCGGCCTGTTGGCGCTGGCCTTCATCGCGTTGAGCTTCATCCTGATCGCGTTCATCCTCCGCCGTCCTGTCGGGCCCGCGTCGGTCATCCTGGCTGCGGTCGCCCTCATTCTCTTCATCTCGGCCTTATGGCTGCTCTACCGCCTCTGGGCACTGCACACCTTGGACTACTGGGTGTTGCGAGACGCGATCCACATCCACTGGAACGGCGAGGAAGTCATCATTCCTTTGGGCGATGTGGAAAGCATCCAACGGGCGGACCACATCGCTTTCCCTGCCCGCTGGCCGCACTGGCCCGAGCCCTGGATCGGGTACGACGCGAACACTCGCGTCCTCGCTTATGCAACCCAACCACCAGCCCATAGCCTCGCCATCCACACCCCGGATACCATCTACCTGGTCTCCCCTAATGATCCAGATGGCTTCATCGCGGCCTTCCGGGCCCGGCGTGACTTCGGCCCTGCCCGTCAACTGAAACCGGTCATCTATCTGGCCCCGTGGCGGGAACACTGGCTCTTGTGCGACCGATGGGCGCAGGCGCTGCTTTTGGGCGGCTGGTTACTGGGCCTGTTCTTATTGGGCTATACCGCCTGGCATTATCCCCAATTGCCCGAGACCATCGCCCTACGTGTGGACCTCCAGGGCAACCCCGCCTTGCTCAGCCCGCGCCGTGCCATCTTTCTCATTCCGGGCTTCACCCTGCTCGCGGGGTTTTTCAACGCCGCCCTGGGCTATGCGCTGTATCCCTACCGTCGCTTTTTCGCTTATCTTTTGTGGAGCACCTCGGTCGTGCTTCAGATCATTGGCCTGTACGTCGTCGCTCAGCTTATCGCGCAGGCTGTCGGATGATCATCCACGCCAGCTCCGCTACCTTGGCATGGGGATTTCTCCTGGCGGCCATAGTCGCCCTTGCGGGATGGCGACTGCAGGCCCTCAGCCCTGGCGGTGCGCTGGGCGCCACTGTGATCGGCGGCGTGGTCTTCGGCTTTGGCGGCCTCACCTGGGCTGTGCTTCTGGTGGCTTTCTTCGCATCCAGCAGCCTGCTCAGCCGACTCGGGCGCCAGCAAAAGACCCGCAACTCCTACATTGAAAAATCAGGCCCGCGCGACCTGGTACAAACCCTGGCCAATGGCGGCGTGGCTTTGCTCATGGCCCTGGCCGTGGGCGCACTGGGCCGCGGTTCCCCCTGGTATCCGTATATCGCCCTGGCCTTCCTCGGCTCCCTGGCCGCGGCCACAGCCGACACCTGGGCCACTGAGATCGGCCTGCTTGCCATCCATCCCCCGCGGCGCATCACCACAGGCGAACCCCTGCAGCCCGGCATGTCGGGTGGCGTCACCCGATTCGGGCTGCTAGGCAGCCTGGCGGGCGGCGCATTCATCGGAGTGACCGCGTTCTCCACCATCCAGGCCGCTTCCTTACTCACCACGGGCCAGTGGTTTCTGAACGATGGGTTTCTCCTCGTCACCCTGCCCGTGGCAGGCATGCTCGCATCTCTTTTCGATTCATTTTTGGGCGCGACCGTGCAACGGTTGTATCATTGCGAACGTTGCCAAATGACAACGGAGAAAAAAGTGCATGACTGCGGCGAAAAAGCCCGCCCCGTTCGCGGCTTTCCTTTCATGACCAACGACATGGTCAACTTCCTGGCAACCTGTGTCGGCGCCCTTGCATCCATCTTGTTTTCATCCCCGTTTCTGGTTTCATGACCCACAACGACACCGCGTCCTCCCCACTGCTCAGCATCATCATCCCTGCATACAACGAGGAGCAACGCCTACCCGCCTCCCTGGACCAGATCCTGGACTGGCGGGAAAGTGTGCCATATCGGGTGGAAATCATCATTGTGGAAAATGGTAGCGTTGATCGCACCACCGAGATCGCGGAAGCTTACGCGCGCGCCCATCCCGACATCCGTATCCTCCATAGCGAAAAGGGCAAAGGTGCTGCCGTTCGCAAGGGAATCTTTGAAAGCCGTGGGGAATACCTCTTCATGTGCGATTCCGATCTCTCCATGCCCATTGCTGAGGTGGAAAAGTTCTTGCCGCCTCAGCTCAATGGATATGATATCGCCATTGGCAGCCGGGAAGCACCCGGGGCCCAGCGGTTTCATGAACCTGCCTATCGCCACTTCATGGGCCGCGTGTTTAACTTTATTGTGCGCACCCTGGCCGTGCCCGGGTTCAGCGATACCCAGGCGGGCTTCAAAATGTTCAAACGGGAAGCCGCGTTCGATATCTTCCCCTATCAAACCATCATGGGCTGGACATTCGACGTGGAGGCACTTTACATCGCCCTCAAACAAGGCAAGAAGGTGGTCGAAGTGCCGATCAACTGGTACTTCGATGAGGATAGCCGCGTCGATCCTCTGAGGGACACCTGGCGCATGTTTTGGGATGTGATCACCATCCGTCTGAACGACCGCCGCGGGGTCTATGATCCCAAACCGAATGTTACAAGGACCGCGCCCGCGGACGAAAACACGGATCCATCAGCCTCATCCTAGTATGCCACATCGCTCCATAGGCCGATAGAGACGTAGCAAAACTTTAGCCCTTCATCTTTCCTCTTTCCCTGAGCGCATTGGCGTGAGAACTTCATTGTCCCAAAGCGATATGACCATGACCCACGACATCATCAACCAACTACAAACCATCACCCAACAGGTTGAAGCCGATCCCCGCGCTGCGCGTAAGGCGTTGCGCCGCCTCGCGCCCTCCTTGCCCGACACCGCGGAGGTGAAAACCGCCCTGGGCCTGACCTATCTCGAACTGGGCCAGCCCCGGGACGCGATGCGCGCATTCAAACGCGCCATCGAACTCGATCCCGATAACGCCACCGCCCGCTACCAGCTCGGGCTGTTGCAATCGGATCAGGGCCTGTTGCCTCAAGCTGAGGCCAATCTACGCGTCGCGGTCGCGGCCGAACCGAACAACCCCGACCATCTTACCGCCCTGGGGTTTACCTACTACCGCGCGGGCAAAAACGAACTCGCCATCGAAACCCTGGAAAAAGCCCTGGAAGCCGGTGCCGAGAACGAAAACGCATTTATCGCGTTGGGCTATCTCTACTACGAAGCGGGTGATCTGGAGCAATCACGCGAAGCCTTTGCCCGCCTGGTGGCTTTGGACCCCGACCGCGCGGATGTGTATAACAACCTGGGCTATCTCGACATCCTCACCGGCGACCTGAAGCGAGCGGTTGAGGAACTCAACACCTGTCTGGAGAAAGATGACGCCTACCTGCGCGCCCGCTACAACCTGGCCCTGGCCACATGGCTGCAGGGGGATAAGGACCGGGCCATCGAGCTATATCGTGAGGCGCGCCGCCGCGATCGCGGGGACGCGGAACTCAAACAACATCTGGCCGATTTGGACGAGGTGGCCGAACGCTACGACGAGAACAAAGACCTCACAGCGCTGAAGAACAAACTAGCCGTGGCTCTGAAAACAGGCCGCCTCAAATAGCAGTTTCAAGTCACATGGAAAAGATTTTCCTCACCTGGCAAGATATCGATAAGCTGGTCGATGAGCTGTTGCCCCAGATCGCGGGCAAGTTCGACGCCCTCTTGATGATCACGCGTGGGGGCATCATCCTGGGCGGCATTTTGGCCGAAGCCTTGGATATTCGTGATGTATTCACCGCGGCCGTGGAATTTCCTCGCGATCCCGAGATCGAAAAACTGGCCTGGCCCACCTTCCTGCAATTCCCCAGTGATGCGCTCCTGCGTGGCCGACGCATTCTCATCGTGGATGACGTGTGGGACAGTGGGCGCACCATCAACACGGTGCGCGGCCGGGTCGAGGCTGCGGGCGGCAAGCCTGTGACCTGCGTATTGCACTACAAACCCGCGCGATCTCGCTTTCCCCACCGCCAGCCCGATTATTACGGCGCGGTGACGGACAAATGGATCGTGTATCCCTGGGAAATCGATCGAGGCAGCGACTTCGCGGTGCTCGCGCCCGATCTCACCCTCATATGATGTGCTGAATCTCCGAACCACGAATGCGAAGCCCTGTGGGCAGGTCATGTAAGCCCAGAGGGGGCTCGGCACGCGTGGCCCGAGGGTTCAGAGTGCCAAAAAACCCGTTGTTGGAAAATGATTGCAGTTTAGGAGGAGGGGACGGGATTAGACTTGCCACCTGCATACTTGCTACCTGCCCCCTTATTTCCTTTGCGCCTTAGCGACCTGGCGTGAGGCCTATTTTTGAGACAGCTTCGCCAACCCCTTAATCATCACCCAATCCACCAGCCAAGGCGCGAGCCGATCGATCCGCCAAATGAGTTTGCCCGCCCAACTTAAAACCACGATGCGGGAAGGACGCTGGGCAGCCCGCAGGATGGCCTGTGCCACCTGGTCCGCGGTCTGCGTGCCCGGCGCCTGGCGTCTCTGGCCCGGTCGGTTGTGCAGGCTACCCTTGCGCAGAATGCCCTTTTGCGCCAACTGCACCCCGCTGGTGAAATAAGGACACACCGTGACGACGTCCACGCCGTGGGGTTTGAGCTCCACCCGCAGGGCCCTGGACCAGGCGTTCATCGCGGCCTTGGATGCGCTGTAAACCGAGGTGGTGGGCGTGCCGAGGAGTCCGGCTACAGAAGATACATTGATGATAACCCCGCGACTGGCCTTAAGGTGAGGTAACGCCGCTCGAGTGCAGTACAATGCCCCGAAGAAATTAACCTGCATTTGCCGTTCCGCATCACCAGGTTCTAGATGCTCGAACAATCCGGATACGATCATCCCGGCATTGTTCACCAACACATCCGCGCGACCGAAATGCGCTACGGCTTCCGCGACAAATCGCTCACACTGGTCAGAATCGCTCACATCGGTGGGGATGGCAATGGCCCAATCAGGCCCACCCAGTTCCTCGGCCAACGATGCGAGGGCTTCGGACGAGCGGGCGGCCAAAGCCACCCGCGCGCCCGCTGCTCGAAACGCGAAAGCCGTAGCCCGGCCGATCCCCGTCGATGCACCTGTGATCAACGCAACCTTTCGGGTCAACGACACCATGAGCAGTTAATGGACTTGATGGGGATCGAAGCCCATGGGCGGGCGTTTGGGTAGGCCAGTGCCTTGCATCTTGATTTCGCCGAACCGCTTTTCGTAATTCTGGAGATTGTGAGTTAGGGCCTGCAACAGCAGCTTGGCATGATAGGGCGTCAGCACGATGCGCGTCTGCACTTGGGCATGAGGCATGTTCGGCATCACATGGGCAAAATCGATGACCAGTTCGTTATAATTGTGATGGATGATGGCAAAATTGCTGTAAATGGGTTTGAGGTCCTTGGGCGCTTCGATTTGAATTTGTCTGGATTTTTCCGGGTTGGACATCTCGACTCCTGTCAAATTTGCGTTGGTATGCTTGGTGAGAGATGGTTTGATGGCATTTCATTCCCGTGGAATGCTCATGATTGTCTATCGCCAGGCCGTGAATGTCAAGCTGACGAAGACACGTTTTTTGAAAGAGAATGGAAATTGGCTTACCCACATTGTCAGAAACGACTTCATGTGTTATGATCATGGTTGCATTTATCTTGTTGGATTTATTTCATTTATTCTGCTGAGCTGCCATCAGGCAATCGCTCATTGACAATGTAATAGGAGGTTCAATCCTCGTGTTCGATCGCATTTTTCGTATCCTTGGACTTATTGTTTTCGCGATTATTGGGTGGGAGATCGGCGTGATTATCACGGACACCCCGAATCCACTCCACGACCTGGAATCGCTGAAGTACGTGGTGCCCCTGACATTGGTGGGAGCTATTGTGGGATGGGTAATCGCTCCCTGGATTACAACCCGACCTGCACGTTACGCGATTCGGGTTGTGCGCCAGATCCCTATCGAAGAAGTCATCGCGGGTAGTATCGGTTTGATTCTAGGGTTGATTGTTTCCGCGCTGGTTGCCATCCCATTAGCCAAACTCCCGCCTCCCTTCGGCCCCATCCTGCCTTTTATTGCCAGCATTATCTTCGGCTATCTCGGCGCACTGATCTTGGTATTGCGCCGGGATGATCTGGTCAAACTGTTGAAATCCCTCCAAAAGGAACGGATCACGCCCACGCAGGCGGAAGAACCGGACGCTTCGGTTTCGCAGCTCCCTTCGGGCCCGATGCCTGTGTTGCTGGATACCAGTGTCATCATCGATGGCCGTATTCTAGATGTAGCCAAAACCGGGTTCCTCCCCGGCCCCCTGCTGGTGCCCCGTTTCATCCTATCCGAATTGCAGTACATCGCGGATTCCTCCGACGCGCTGCGCCGCGCGCGCGGACGGCGGGGATTGCAAGTGCTGGATGATCTTCAGAAACTGGAACACCCCCGCCTGGAAATTGTGGATCTGGATGCGCCGGAGGTCAGGGATGTGGACGAAAAATTGATGGCCCTGGCCCGAAGGTTCCAGATCGGCATCGTCACCAACGACTATAATCTCAATCGGGTAGCTGCCCTCCAGGGCGTGCGGGTACTGAATCTCAACGATCTCGCCAACGCGGTGAAGGCCATTTACCTCCCCGGCGAACATCTACGCCTGCGCATCATTCAGGAGGGCAAAGAACCCGACCAGGGTGTCGGCTATTTGGAAGATGGCACCATGGTCGTAGTAGAGCATGGACGCGACCTCATCGGCCAGGAAGTGGAGCTGGAAGTAACCAAGGCGTTGCAGACCAGCGCCGGCCGCATGATCTTTGCCGCCCCGGTCCATCATCACGAACCTGATAACGATCTCGTGCTCTGATCCCCTGCGCATCGGCATCCCTCGTGCCCCATTCAGCCAAAAAACCATGACGCTCAAAGTCTATAACACCCTCACTCGCAAGAAAGAAGTCTTCGAACCGCTGGAACCGGGCGTTGTGCGCATGTATGTGTGCGGGCCAACGGTCTATGCGGACGCGCACATCGGCCACGCCATGTCTGCCGTTGTCTTCGATATCATTCGCCGCTATCTGGAATACAAAGGATACAAGGTCATCCACGTCATGAATTTCACCGACGTGGATGATAAGATCATCAACAAAGCCCGAGAACTGGGTGTCGATCCCTTTGATCTGGCCAACCACTATATCGAAAAATTTCTGGAACAGTTGGACGCCCTCAACGTGAAGCGCCCCACCGTCATGCCTCGGGTTTCCGGCACCATCGATGAGATCATCGCCATGGTCCAGGAACTCATCGATAAAGGATATGCCTATGAGGTGGCTGGCAACGTTTTCTTCCGAGTGCGCAAGGACGAAGATTATGGCAAACTCAGCCGCCGCAAGCTGGATGAGGCCATGCGTGGAGAGCGAGAAAAGTATGCGGAGGAGCTGAAGGAAGACCCCTTGGATTTTGCTTTGTGGAAGGCGCAGAAATTCCCCGACGAGCCCGCGTGGGACAGCCCATGGGGCAAGGGACGCCCAGGCTGGCACATCGAATGCTCAGCCATGGTGCGCAAACACCTAGGCCCCACTATCGACATCCATGGTGGGGGCAATGATCTCATCTTCCCCCACCACGAAAATGAGATCGCACAGAGCGAAAGCTGCAACGACGCGCCATTGGCCAAATACTGGCTACACAACGGCATGGTTGTGCTTAGTGGCGAGAAGATGTCCAAATCTTTGGGCAACCTCGTCACCATCGACGACTTCCTGGCCAAACATGATGCCGACGTGTTCCGGTTGTTGGTGCTGGGTTCCCATTATCGTAAGCCTTTGATTTACGATGAGCAGGTGGTGGCCCAGGCCAAAAAGGCTTACCAACGGCTGCTGAGCGCGTTGCGTCCCCCTGTGGGCGAAAAGACCGAGGGACCGGAGGCCGAAGCCCTGTTGGAAGCCGCGCGCCTGGCCCGAGAGCGCTTTGAAGCGGCCATGGATGACGATTTCAACACCGCGGCCGCGCTGGGCCACATCTTCGATCTGGTCAAAGCCATCAACACGGCCCGGGATGCAGGTGTGGGCGGCGAACCTTTTCATCAGGCCCAAGCGACCTTGAAGGAACTGACGGGCGTGTTGGGTTTACGCCTGGAACCGAAGCAGGCAGATAAAGCCTCGGACGCAGCGCCTTTCATCGACCTGTTGGTGGATGTGCGCAGCGAACTACGCAAGGCCCGCCAGTGGGCCCTGGCCGACATGATCCGCGACCGGCTGGCCGAGTTGGGTGTCGCGCTGGAAGACACCCGCGAGGGCACCACATGGACATGGAAATAGCCAACACATGGGGAAACGGACCCTGATTTTCTTGCTGCTCCTCATCCTGGTCACCGGTTGTACGGCATCGCCCTCCACCCCTACTCCTGCCCCCACATTATCCTTCATCCTCCCTGCCCACGCCACCGACCACGAGGCCATTCTTGCTTTACTTCGGGCAGAAAGCCGGGGCGTTGTCAACCAGGATATCGACCTCCTGGCCATGCTCTGGTCCGAGGACGCGGTGGTGGTGGATGCTAAGCACACGCCCGAAAATCCCTTGGACGATACGCGCTGGGAAGGCATCGATGCAGTACTGGATCGTTATGTTACTCTGGTGTTCCCAGGCAATCCCCAATTCGCCGAGCCCGGGGATGTAACCATCGTGGTGACCGGGGAGCAGGCAGAAGCGGTCTCCACGACCCAGATCGGGGAGGAGCGATCGCCGGCCGGAGACCGGTGGACATTCGTGAAGCGAAACGGGCGTTGGTGGATTCAGTCCCTAACGTATAACCTGGAACCGGACTGATGGAGCTGTAGTCGTGGTACAGGGTTTTCAGATATCAACTACGACGCGCATGGCTCGCTCGAACTTTTTGCGAAGAAATGGCGACAGATTCTGTTGACCTGACGAAACTCGGATATGACTTTCTCATTTCACACTTCGACCATCTTTTCCATATGCATAAACAAAGCCCCGGCACACAAGGTGACCGGGGCTTGTTCCTGCCAGGGCGAGAGGAGAAACGGATGGAATGGGGCGAGGCTTCGATGTATCGTCAGGTGGCAGGGTCTGGCAGGCGAACGAGGATAGGATGACGCGCGGCGCGGACTTCATCCAGGCGTCGCACGGGCGCATGGTGGGGCGCCTCGTGGAGCAACTCGGGGTTCTCCCGAGCTTCGTCCGCGATTCTATCCAGCGCGTCCAGGAACGCGTCCAGGGTTTCCTTGTCCTCGGTCTCCGTAGGCTCGATCATAAGGGCCTCAGAGACGATGAGAGGGAAGTAGATGGTGGGAGGGTGGAAGTCGTAGTCGATGAGACGCTTAGCGATATCCAGGGTGCGGACACCTTCCGCGCCCGGGATCTTCCCCTGAGCGATGGTCTCATGCTTGCAGAAACGATGTCCATAGGGGACGGGATAGTCGCCCATTTGGAGGATGCGGGCCTGGAGATAGTTCGCGTTCAACACCGCGGTCTCACTGACCTGACGCAAGCCTTCTGCACCATGCATTTTGATGTAGGTGTAAGCGCGCACCAGAACGCCGAAATTGCCGTAAAAACTCTTGATGCGCCCGATACTCTTTTCGGGTGTATGCCAGATATACTCATCGCCCGCGTCGTTGAGCGCTACGATGGGGGCTGGCAGGTAAGGGGCGAGTTCCGCGGTAACGCCCACCGGGCCCGCGCCAGGCCCGCCACCGCCATGGGGCGTGCTAAAGGTTTTGTGCAGGTTGAAGTGCATCACATCGATGCCCAGATCGCCGGGACGAACGATACCCATGATCGCGTTCAGGTTGGCGCCATCGCCATACACAAGACCGCCGGCCTCATGCACCAACCGGCATACTTCCACGATGTGGGTTTCAAATAACCCCAGGGTGTTGGGGTTCGTGATCATGATGCCGATGACTTCGTCATCCAGCGCGGCTTTCAGCGCATCGAGGTCCACGTTGCCGTCTCGGTCGCTGGGGATTTCCACCGCGGTGAAGCCGGCCATGCTGATGCTGGCTGGATTCGTGCCATGGGCCGAGTCGGGCACCAGGATCTTATGGCGCTGAGTTTCACCTCGGGCCAGTTGCGCGGCCCGCATGATGAGCACCCCGGTGAATTCGCCGTGGGCCCCCGCGGCCGGCTGTAACGACACGGCATCGAAACCCGCGATCTCGGCAATCATGGCCTGGAGTTCATACATGAGGGCCATGGCCCCCTGAACGGTGTGCGAGTCCTGGAGGGGATGGATGTTGGCGAAACCGGGCAGTCGCGCGGCCCATTCATTCACCTTCGGGTTGTATTTCATGGTGCAGGAGCCCAGGGGATAAAAGCCTTTATCCACCGCGTAGTTCTTTTGACTGAGGCGCAGGTAGTGCCGCGTCACCTGGGGTAGGCTGAGCTCGGGCAAAGGCAGCTCTTCCCGCAGGAATTCCTCGGGGATGGGGGTCTCGGGCACGTCGGGCTCGGGCAGGTCCACGCCCGTGCGTCCGGGTGAGCTCAGGTCATAGATGTAATCGTCGAATGTCATAGCGACACCTCCAGGTTCAGGTGGATGTGCGGCCTTTGCGCCTCACTCAACGCGGTGACCAAGTCATCGATCTCCTCTCGGGTGTTCATTTCGGTCACACACAACAGCATGGCATCGCCAAGATGAGGATAATCCCGGCTCAGGTCATAACCGCCGATGATACCGTATTCTTCCAACAAATAACGGTTGATCTCAGCCACAGGACGGGGGCATTGGACCACGAATTCCTTGAAGAAAGGTTTATCCATAAGGACTTCGTAGCCGTCGAGCTGGTTGATCTGCTGCGCCGCGTAGTGAGCTTTGTGCCAACTCAGCTCCGCTACTTTGCGCAGGCCATGTTTCCCCATGGCAGCCAGGTATGCGGCCGCGGCCAGGGCGTTCAGGGCCTGGTTGGAGCAGATGTTACTGGTGGCTTTCTCCCGACGGATATGTTGTTCACGGGTAGAAAGGGTGAGGACATACCCCCGCTTGCCCTCCATATCCACGGTCTCGCCCACCAGGCGCCCCGAGCTCTTACGCACATGTTTCTTGCGAAAGGCAAAGATGCCCAGATAGGGACCACCGAAGCTCAGGCTGTTGCCCAAAACCTGGCCTTCGGCTGTGACGATATCCGCGCCATATTGGCCTGGGGGCTTGAGGATGCCCAGGGCGATAGGATCGGTGGAGACGGCCAGCAACGCGCCCTTGGCATGCACCGCGTCCGCCAGGTCCTGCATTTCCTGGGGCGTATGGAGCTGGCCCAGAAAGTCGGGGTTTTGCACAATGACCAGGGCGGTATCATCGTCGCACAGGTCGATGAGGGCGTGGAAGTCATTTTCGTGGCTTTCATCGCCGATCACCTTCATGTCCATGCCCTGCACATAGGTACGCAACACCTGACGATATTGAGGATGCAGGGTAGGCGAGACGACGATAGTACGGCGTTTGTGGCGCAGGATGTTGACGGCCATGATCGCAGCCTCGGCCACCGCGGTGGAGCCATCGTAGTGGGAGGCGTTGACCACTTCCATACCTGTTAGCGCGGCCACCATGCTCTGATATTCAAACGCAGCCTGCAAGGTGCCCTGGCTGATTTCGGGTTGATAAGGGGTATACGCGGTGTAGAATTCGCCCCGGCTGATGATGGTGTCCACGATGGCAGGAACGAAGTGATGATACGCGCCCGCTCCCAGGAAGCTGGCGAATTCCCGCAGGTTGGCATTTTCCGCGGCCAGCATGTCCAGCTCCCGCATGATCTCCATTTCGGTCATGGGCGCAGGTAAGTTGAGTTCAGGGTATTTGTATTCGGCGGGAACGTCGGCGAACAATTCGTCGATGTCCTTGATGCCGATGGCCTCCATCATGGCCCGCCGATCATCATCGGTAATGGGGATATAGCGCATGATCAATGCTCCCGGGTGGCGTTATAGGCTTCGTATTCCTCAGCAGTCATCAGGTTATCCAGTTCGGCGAGGTCGTTGGGTTTGACTTTGAAAATCCAGGCGCCGTAAGGGTCTTCGTTGAGCAATTCGGGGGAGTCATTGAGTTCCTCGTTGACTTCGACGATCTCACCGGAGACGGGGCTCATAATGTCGGCCGCGGCCTTAACCGATTCTACCGTGCCGACGACTTCACCAGCAGATACTTGCGCACCCACTTCGGGGAGTTCCACATAAACGATGTCGGAAAGCTGGTCCTGAGCGTAGTCACTGATGCCCACGACGACGAGATCACCTTCGACGCGGGCCCATTCATCCGTCTTGGCGTATTTGACGTTGGGATCGTATTTCAGGGACATGGGGAGGCTCCTTTGGGAGTGGGAAGGTGGGGTCGAAGATTAAAGGTGAAAGAGCGAGTTTTCTGAATTTCAGGGATAAGTGTCAATTATCGTCATGCATTAGTCTTTGGTCTTTTGTCTTCGTCTTTGGTTATTTCCGCCGATAGGCAGGGATATAGAAGGGCCGCTTGACCACGACTGCTTTTTTCGGCTTACCGCGGATGATGACATCGAGTTCCGTACCGATTTTGTTATACCCGCGAGGGACGTAGGCCAAGGCCAGGAATTTGTTCAACGTGGGGGATTTCATGCCCGTGGTCACCCAGCCGATCACCTGGCCATCCTTGGCGACCTCATAGCCCTCCCGGGGCACGCCGCGGTCAATCATCTCCAGCCCGACGAGGAGCAGCTTGGGCTTTTCCAACTTGGTCTTCAGCACCGCGTCTCGCCCGATCCAGGGGCCCTTATCCCAATCACAAACCCAGCCCAGGCGGGCACCGATAGGTTCCACCTCGGCGTGGATCTCGTGACCATAGAGAGGAAGGCAGGCTTCGAAACGCAACGAGTCGCGGGCCGCGAGGCCGCAGGCCAGCAAGCCCTCCTCCCTGCCCGCGTCCAGCAACAGCTCCCACATGGCGATGGCCTTCTCTTCGGGGAAGAAGAGTTCGTAACCATATTCGCCCGTGTAGCCCGTGGCGCCAATGAGGGTCTCGATGCCGCCCACCTGGATGCGGGCCGCGGTGTGGAAAGCGACCTGATCCAGGTCATAGTCGGTGAGCTTTTGCAAGATAGCCTGGCCTTTGGGGCCTTGCAGGGCCAGCATGTAGGTTGGATCGGAGATATCCAGGATCTCCACGTCGAACCCCACAGCGTGGGTGTCCAGCCAAAACAAATCCTTTTCCCGATTGGCCGCGTTCACCACGATCATCCATTCGTCATCAGGGAGTTTGTAGATGAAGATGTCGTCCACAAAGGTTCCATCCCCGTAACACAGATAGCTATACTCCGCATCCCACACTTTCATCCGACTCACGTCCCGAGGCTGCACATATTGCAAAAAGGTCTCTGCATCCCGCCCCAGCAGTTTGAATTGCCCCATGTGATCGATGTCGAAAAGCCCGGCCGCTTTGCGCACAGCATGATGCTCGGCGGTCGGCCCAGTGGGATATTGCACGGGCATCTCCCAGCCCGCAAAGGGCACCATGCGCGCGCCCATGGCGACATGCACGTCGTATAGGGCTGTCCGCTTGAGGTCTGACATTGTTCGCCTCCAATTGCCAGGTGAGCGCCTACGCGGCGCGTCCAAAGTCGAACCGGAAGTGACTCTGTCCTGGCGCCTGAGAGTTTGGCCTTTCGGCTTTCCCCGTCGGTGGAACCCGCGGCCATGCGGGCTCGCTCTCCAGAGTGCTGTCCACGTGCGATCCTTTTGCCTGAGAGATTGGCGGTACGGGCTCCGGCCACCCGCCCGCTTGCCCCTTCGGCGGCTTGCGCTCTCTCTCGCACGCTTCATCCAGCTTCAATATGCGATTGGGTCAGTTCAGCGTTGAACTCTGTTCAAGTTTAGCATTTTCGGGAGGTTTCGTCAACCATTTTCAAATCGATACCCAAACCGTTCGATATCCTCCCGATAGAGTGTTTCCACCAGTTGCCGCGTCTCTTCATCGTAGTAATCCCGCCAGTGGGGGAACTGGGGGGCAGGGCGGCGATAGTAGCCCTTGCGCAGGTAACGCAACAGAGGACGGGGATGCAGGCCCGGCCGGGTTTTGCGGGCATGGTCTTGGGCTTTGTTCACGTGGGGGAGTTTCATGGGCGGCAAATCCAGTTGCTGACAAACGGTGTCAAAATCCTCTTGCAGTCGCTCGAACCGGCCCACAAAATCCACCAACATGGCCCCATCCTCACCGACGACAAACTCCACCTGCGGCCGCACGAACCAGTACATCTCCTTCCACACCCGCTTCCGAAATGCTCCCAATACATATTTGCGGAAGGAAACGCCATAGCTGAGATGGCGGTAGAGGGAGACCATGCGCGCCCAGGGATTGCGCACAAACGCGAATTTGAAGTAGGTATCGAACTGGTCGGGGGTCAGGTAGCCATAGCGGAGATAATCTTGGGCGGTGAGGTGCGCCAGCCGAGGCGGGCCTTTGGCGGGATCGTGGTTTTCGCGCAGCAAAAGCGCCTCCCGGGTTTCCCAATCCAACCCGTTCAGAGCCAAGAACACCCGCTCGATGCTCTGGCCTGCGGTCTTGGGGATGTGGACGAAAAGGCAACGTTGTTCAGGACAGATCATCTTCTTGTTTTCCTTCTTCTAGCCAAGGCTTCTGTCGCACTTCTTTGTACAGCGCGTCTAGCAAGTCCAACGGCAGGCCCGGGTGCAGCCCGCTACTGGTGCCGAAGATGATGGGCGTGCCCCGCACCGGGTTCAGCATGGAGGCCAGATGAGCGCGTCGTTCCTCCCGGTCGGGCAGGTTCATCAGCCAGCCCACATCCAGATTGCCCCACAGGCATAGGGTGTCCGGGCTGCGCTGGCGGGCCAGGGCCAACGACATAGACGCGTAGGGATCGAGGCCATGGATGCCGTCCACGCCCGTTTGCAGGATGTCCTCCCACACGGGCCAGAGGTTGCCGTCGGAATGGAAGACCACGGCCAGGCCTAGGTCCTGGGCGGTGGCCGTCATCAGGGTGAGGTAGGGAAAGTAGGTTGCGCGCAGATGGTCGGGGTTGACATAGGGGCCACGGCGGTAGGCGATGTCATCCCCCAGGATGACGCCCTGGGCCCCCGCGTCCGCCAGCTTTCCGAACCATTCGCTCCATTCGATGACGGCATCGGCCAGAAGGCCTTCGAGCTCGCGGTCGCGACGGCTGAAGCGCATCAGCGCTTCCTCCCAGTTCCACGCCCGCGCGGCCTGGCTGAACGGCCCATCCACCAGGGCGAAGACAAACAGATCGCTTTCCTCAGCCCAGTATCGCACCCGGGCCAGGCGCTCTTCCGGATCGGGACGGCGAGGCGCGCCCCAGCCGTAGGAAAAGGCCACAGTCACCAGATCATGCCGCCAGCGTTGGAGCAGGGCGCGCTTGGCCGAAAGAGGCAACGGGTCATCCGCGGGCAGACCCACCAGCTCCCGCACCAAGTCATCATCGATGACGAGTTCACCCACAGGCAGCCGCGGGGGCGGGATGCCATCCAGGGTCTGGCGGATGAGGTCGCGGGAGGACATACAGGATTCAGATCAGGAGTAGGATTGAGGTCATCAAGACAACGTTTTCATCGATATCGACGCAAATACGCCTACGAAAAGGCCCCGAAAGTCTAGCAAACATTCGGGGCCTGGTAAAGGCACGGGATGGCTAATGGACCGGTGTGGCTTACCCGCTGTTGACGATGACCAGGTCGA
>DRQW01000075.1 GCA_011371305.1 Anaerolineae bacterium
ATGGGAGCTCCTGTTTCAAAAACAGCATAATCGCTGGTCGCTGAAGGTTCGCAAAGCCCACGTTGGGCGAGTCGGCAACGGTGCGGATTGCGTACTCCGTATTCCGTCCCGTCGTCACGCAATACGGAATACGGAATACGGAATACGAGATCAGCTTCCTGCACCAACGCGACCGCAAAATATATTTTTCTTTACACCCTCAACCTGTGAACTTCTTGACCACCAGGCAGGCGTTCTGGCCGCCCAGGCCGAAGGAGTTGGAGAGGGCGATGTTGACCCGCTGTTTGCGGGCCTGATTGGGCACATAGTCCAGATCGCATTCCGGATCGGGAGTTTCGTAGTTGATGGTGGGGTGGAGCAGGTCATGGAAGACGCTGAGCACACTGACCACGGCTTCGATCGCGCCCGCGCCACCAAAGGCATGCCCGATCATCGATTTCGTCGAGTTGACCGCGAGGTTGTAGGCATGCTCACCGAAGAGCTTTTTGATGGCATAGGTTTCGGTTTTGTCGTTCAGGCGGGTGCTGGTGCCGTGGGCATTGATGTAATCCACATCTTCGGGCCGAATCCCCGCGTCTTCAATGGCCCATCGCATGGCATTTTGTGCGCCCAAGCCCTCGGGATGCGGCGCGGCCACGTGGTAAGCGTCGGCCGACGCGGCATGGCCGATGACCTCTGCATAGATGCGCGCGCCCCGGGCCAGCGCGTGGTCCAGGTCCTCCAGGATAAGCACCGCGCCCCCTTCGCCGATGATGAACCCGTCGCGGTTCGCGTCGAAGGGGCGGCTGGCTTTCTCGGGCGGATCGTTGCGGGTGCTGAGGGCTTTCATGGAGGAAAAGCTGGCGAAGAACATGTCGGTGACCAGGGCTTCCACGCCACCGGCGATGACCACATCGGCAAAGCCGCGACGGATGAGCTCCGCGCCTTCGCCCACAGCCTGGGTGCCCGCGGCGCAGGCCGTGACCACGGTGTTCAGCGGCCCCATGGCACCAAAGCGTTGGCTGATGTGGAACGCGGGCATGTTGGGCAGGCCGCCGACAGCCACCATGGGCGAAATGCGATACCTGCCCCGTTTGGTGGCATCGGTGATCGCCTGCTGATAGACCTCAAACCCGCCCAGGCCCGTGCCGATGACGGTCGCGGTGCGGTCGCCTAACGAACCATCGGTAGGAAGCCCGGCGTCTTCCAGGGCCTGGTGGGCCATGCCCACCGCGAATTGGGAGCAGCGAGCCATGCGGCGGGCCTCTTTGCGAGGCAGATACACGCTCGGGTCCCAGTCTTTGACTTCGGCCGCGATGCGTGTGGGATAGGGCGAGGGATCGATGAGTGTGGCATAGTCGATGCCCGAGCGACCCGCCACCAGGTTATCCCACATTTCGGTCACGTTCTTTCCCACCGCGGTGATGGCACCCAGGCCGGTGACCACGACCCGGCGCCGCAGGCCCTCGCGCGCGAGATGGAGGGCCTGCTCGAGGGTATCCACAGAGAGGTCTTTGGTTTTGGCCAGCAGTTCTTCGGCCACCGCCGCGGGAGAACGCGTGGGTTTTTCCAGGGCCTTCAGGGTTTCGAGGATGAGTTCCCGCACGGCCGCGGGGGCATCTTGCAGGCGTTTGATCAGATCAAGCACCTGGTCTCGGGAAGGGGATTCGAGGGTCATAATACGTTCTCACGTGATGCGGTTAAATGAAGCAGGGATTCGATCTTGTTCCGGGTTTTCTCCAGAACATCCGCCTCGACCAGGCGGGCGGTGGTGTGCAGGGCGTAGTAAATGTCTTCCCGTTTCGAACGGCCGTGGCCCACGGTGACGAGGCCATTGAGGCCCAAAAGCAGGCCAGCACTGTGTTCTCGGTTGGTCAGGCGTTCGAGGGCGGCGCGGAACGCCGGGCGGGCCAGGGCGGCACCCACTTTGGTGCGCGTCTGGGCCATGATCTCTTCTTTGAGGATCTGAAAGATGAAGTTGGCGACAGCTTCCGATTGTTTCACGAGGATGTTGCCAGTGAATCCATCGGTGATCACCACATCGGCCTGGCCTGCCATCATCTCTTTGGGCTCGACGACGCCGATGTAATTCAGGTGATTTCGTTGGGCCATGAGCACCTGAGCTGTTTTGATGAGTTGATTGCCTTTGCCCATCTCCTCGCCATTGGCGAGAAACGCCACCCGGGGTTCTTCAATGCCCAGCACCGGTTTGGCATAGATGGCCAGCATGTGGGCCCACTGTACCAGCCATTCTGGCCTGCAGTCGCTGTTGGCGCCCACATCGCCGAAGACATGAAGCCCCTGGGCGTTGGGGAAAGGAATGGTCAGCACAGCCCGGTGCACGCCGCGGATGCGACGAAAGACCATATGGCCCGCGGTGAGGACCGCGCCGGTGTTCCCCATGGAACAGAAGGCATCCGCATGACCTGCTTTAACCAGTTGCATGCCCACGACCATGGGGTTATGCTTTTTGCGTCGTACCGCCATGGCGGGCTCTTCATCCATGCCTACAGCGTCGGCCGCGTGGATGATGGGCAGGTCGAGATTGGCTGTGTCGTGTTTCTCTAGCTCCTGGCGAACTGCGGCTTCGTCGCCCACGAGGAGAACTGTGTGGTTTGTCTCTCGGGCGTACTTCACCGCGGCGGCTACGGTTTCGGCGGGGGCAAAATCGCCACCCATGGCATCCAGGACGAGTCTCATGGGCGGCGACTCCTGCACAGATAATGGGTAAGGGGATGGGTTGGAATTGGGAAGGGTTGGTTCAACATGGGGGTTTCAATGCAAAGAACACCGCGTAAACGGCTTGGTCGCGTGAAAGTGCCATTGTAATGGATCGGTGCAAATGTTGACAAATATGGGTCGCGTCCGTATAATTAGGGATGGTGAGCCCCCGTGGCGGAATTGGCATACGCGGCAGGTTGAGGGCCTGTGCCCATTTGGGCGTCTCCGTTCGAGTCGGAGCGGGGGCACCATCGCCAAGCGTCGGTCATGCGACCGACGCTTTTTTGTGTTCAATCCAGGGTGGGGAGATGCTTCAATCGGGCAGGGGACAACGAACCCATTGGTATGTGGTTCGAATCCATAATGCTTTGTCCGGGCTAATGGCCAGGTGGCCAATGTCTTCAAGCGTAGGAACGTGCAACGTCCGGGCATCGTACACGATCCATGCCATGGCCTCGGAACCGGCTTCCATGGGAACACCCCGGATCAGTTCGTTGCCGACTCCAACCCACACCCTGTCATCCGACTCTGCCACCACGTTAGTGATCCAATCCTTGCCCAACACACCCCCGGTGGATTGAAAGGTGTGAAGGGTCATCTCCCAACTGTGTAAATCCCAGGACGCGAGGATATCTTCTTTTGTGTTGTTGCTTCCGCCCATCCACAGGGTGGCGGTCGTCGCCATATCCCCATTCCAAATGGATGTTATCGGAATCGGACGCTTTTCGCGATGCCACAACCATTCCCATTGGATATCACCCTGGGCCGTCAGCCAGAACCGGAGTAGATAGTCATTGGTGAGATAAACGACCTCATTATCTACCTCGATAAATTTCTCCAGACCATTCGATGGAAGTTTTTCCTGGGCAAGGAGCAACTGCCATTTGCCTGTGGGTGAAAGGGACTCGATCCCCGCGGTGGTTTTTACCAAGACATGCCCGCCGAGGGTAGCGATATCCTGGATGTCGCTCCCGGTGAGCCCATCCTCCTGGGTGAAGCTGGTCCAGTGGCCCGTTTGGGGTTGGAATTGGCTGAGCCCCATGGATGTGCCCACCCAAAGGTTCCCATGGTCGTCCGCGGCGAGCACGTGGGCATTCACTTCTCCCAGGGGGTCTTGCTCCCGTGAGATTTCTGTGACCGTACCATCGGGAGCCAGTGCGAGGAGCCTGCGGCTGTGCATATTCGATATGATCCAACCCGTTCCATCCTGTGCGAAAGCGATGAAGTCCCGCCCATAAAAGGTGTCGATGTAAGGGACCGTGAAAGTGTGACATCGCATGGGCGTGGGTGTGGGTTTGGGGGTTGGGGTCACGCCGGGGGCATAGGCAAATCCAAACAAAAATACGTCCTTCCCCTCACCATTTCGTTCCTGACCGGCCGCGAGTCGGGCGGGGGTGGTGTGTTCCAAGCCCGGGGGCGCGACGGCATACACTTCGAAGTCGGTAGCCGGACAACCGGCGATAAAGACACCCAAATCAGCTTTGCCCTCGGCATTGCTGATGCTTCGTTCTCCCACGCGCTGATAATTGTTTCTCACATCATCGATTAAAAACATCACGCCTTCCAGGGGCGGCTCCCCTTCATCCTGGACGCCATTACGATTCTCATCCAACCAGGCATACCCTTGTGCCATCCATACGCAATCGCATGCATTCGCGAGCATGGTCAGCAGCACCAAGCTGGCTAGCATGAATACGTGGCGCCATCGAGGGGGAAGCATCGTAAAACTCGGGCATGGGTTGAGGAGTCAACCTCATTGTGGAATACGTTTTGGTATTTTGCAAGATTTGCGGATCGGGAACACATGTGCTATTATGATGGTCGAACATGTGTTCCTGAAACAAATCTTCTATTCTCGAGGAGCAATCATCATGGCCGCGATCCATAGCAATGGTAAGGAAAAAGCTTTGGAAACCACCATTCACCAACTCACCAAACGCTTTGGCGATGGGGTGATCATGCGCCTGGGCGAGGCCGATGCCCTGAATGTAGAGGTCATCCCCACGGGCGCGTTGCCTCTGGATATCGCCCTGGGCGTGGGGGGACTGCCTAAGGGCCGGGTGATCGAGATCTACGGCCCCGAATCCTCGGGCAAGACGACCCTCTGCCTGCACGTCATCGCCGAGGCCCAGAAGCGGGGCGGCATCGCCGCGTTCATCGATGTGGAGCACGCGTTGGACCCGGCCTACGCCCGAAAGATCGGCGTGGATGTGGACAATCTCTACGTTTCTCAGCCCGACACGGGCGAGCAGGCCCTGGAGATCGCGGAGATGCTGGTGCGTTCGGGCGCGCTGGATGTGGTGGTCATCGATTCGGTGGCCGCGCTGGTGCCCCGGGCCGAGATCGAGGGCGAGATGGGAGACGCGCACATGGGCTTGCAGGCCCGGCTGATGAGCCAGGCCTTGCGCAAGCTCAGCGGCGTCATCAAACAGACCGACACCATCGTCATCTTCACCAACCAGCTTCGGATGAAGATCGGCGTCATGTTCGGCAACCCCGAGACCACCACGGGCGGCATGGCCCTGCGCTTCTATTCCTCCGTGCGCCTCGACATCCGCCGCATCCAGTCCATCAAACAGGGCGGCGAGACCATCGGCAACCGCACCCGGGTCACCGTGCGCAAGAACAAGGTCGCGCCCCCCTTCCGCACCGCGGAATTCGACATCATGTTCAACGAAGGCATCTCCCAGACGGGCGCGATCCTCGACCTGGGTGCGGAGATGGACATCATCGAGAAGCGGGGATCCTTCTACAGCTTTGAGGGGCAGCGCCTGGCCCAGGGTCGGGAGAACGCCAAGCAATTCCTGAAGGAAAACCCCGACATTGCCCGGCGGATTGAACGGCTCATCCGCGAGCGTGCGGGCCTGCCGGTGGATGATTATCTGCTGGAGGAAGCGGGGCCGGAAGAAAGCCTGTTCGCGGCGTAAGTCTTCCTTGAAAATAGATTGGGTAAACCGGGAAACCGGTAGACCGGTTCACCAGTAGACCGGGTGGATAAGCAAGTTGGTTCGGTTTCCCCGGTTTCCTGGTTTACAGGTTTCCTGGGTTACCGGTTTGCGAGGCTACATGCCCGCCATTTTCATCCATACCCGCAAATCGCCGCACGCTTCCGTTTCACGGTGCGAGACTGGTCAAACCGGAGGAAATTGTGGATAATGGGCGGTTATGACGACCATCACCCTGATCGAAACCCGACCCATTTCCTCCGATACCGCGACATCCCTGGACGCCAAACTCGCCCGATTGCGGGCCATCCTGCGCGACATGGGCCGCGTCATCATCGCCCTCTCCGGCGGCGTGGATTCCGCGTTCCTGTGGCTGGTGGCCCATCAGGAGTTGGGCGAAAACGCGCTGGCCGTGACCGCGGTCTCGCCCTCGCTGGCCTCGTGGGAGCGGGAAGATATCGCACGCCTGGTTGCCGAGATCGGCGGACGGCATCGCTTTGTCGAGACCCATGAAGTGGACGATCCCAATTACGCGGCCAATCCCATCAACCGCTGCTATTTCTGCAAGGATACGTTGTGGGAGACCTTGGACGCGGTGGCCGCGGCGGAGGGTGTTCCCTATCTGCTGGATGGCTACAACCTGGATGACATGGGTGATTTCCGGCCGGGCCAACAGGCAGGCCAGGAGCACCGTGTGCGCAGCCCGTTGAAAGAAGCGGGTTTCACTAAAGCGGATATTCGTGAGGCAGCCCGACGCTTGGGGCTGAGCGTGTGGAACAAACCCGCGGCCGCCTGCCTGGCCTCCCGCTTCGCCTATGGCGTGCGCATCGACGCGGAACGCCTGAGCCGGGTGGATCGGGCGGAGCGCTGGCTACGGGAGCGGGGCTTCAGCCAGCTTCGCGTACGGGTGCAGGATGAGAAGCTGGTGCGCATCGAGGTCCCTGTTGAACAAATTCCCGCCATTGTGGCCTTGCGTCGGGAACTGGTCGCCTATTTCAAATCCCTGGGCTTCGTGTACATCACGGTGGATCTGGAAGGATTCCGCTCGGGCAGCATGAACGAGGTGCTGGACGCATGAGCCGATTGGAGGATTTCGCCAATCTGGATCATGACCGTCAGGCCCGCAACGGCCTGCCCGAGATCGTCTATGCGGAGGGCAAGACGCCCGAGCAGGTCGCGGCTATCATGGCCGAATTGCATCAACGGACGGGAACGGCCCTGGCCACGCGGGCATCTACCGGGCATTTCGCCGCGGTTCAGGCCCGTTTGCCCCAGGCCCGCTACCATGAACTCCCGCGGCTGATCACTGTGGGCCCGCCCTTACGCCAGGCCAGGCTGGATGATCCTTATGTTGCGGTGGTTTGCGCAGGCACAAGCGATCTCCCCGTGGCCGAGGAAGCCGCGCTCACCCTGGAATGGGCGGGCTGGCCCGTCCGACGGGTAACCGATGTGGGCGTGGCGGGCATCCATCGCCTGTTCGCGGTGGAAGCGGTGCTGCGGGAGGCCGCGGTGTGCATCGTGGTGGCGGGCATGGAGGGCGCGTTGCCCAGCGTCGTGGGCGGACGCATCGCCGCCCCCATCATTGCCGTGCCCACCAGCGTGGGCTATGGCGCCAATTTCGGCGGCCTCAGCGCCCTGCTGGGCATGCTCACGGCCTGTGCTCCGGGCATTACGGTGGTGAACATCGATAACGGCTTCGGTGCGGCCGCGGCCGCACATCGTATTCTTCTCGCGATGGTATCCCACGAGAAACAGCATTGACAGTTGGCACATGGCTGGTTATAATTGCATTCGACTTTTGGAATAAGGAGAGTTCATCCCCTTGCCAGAGAGCATCATGGCCACCAACGATCCATCGATTGCCGACGCTGCCCGTATCGCTCGGGCCATCAGTCATCCTGTGCGCCTGCAGATTCTCAATGAATTGCGGGGAAATGGCGCGTATGTGATGCACCTCACCGCCGCACTCGGGCGTCCCCAGGCCAATGTCTCGCAGCATTTGATGGTGCTTCGGGAGGCGGGCCTGGTTCGAGCCATACGCGAGGGCATGACGGTTCTCTATCAGGTCAGTGATCCCGAGGTCCTGACCGTGGTGGATACCCTGCTCGGCTTATCGCAAAAACGCATGACGAATCGTATGGCAGCCTCAGCGGAGGGCACCGGCTCGGAGAACAAACGACGACCGCGCGGCAAATGCCGCTGCCCCCGATGTCGTCAGGAGTCATGACCGGGGAAATGGGGAAAATAACCTGATCGTCGGTTGCGGAAGGGGCGTTGGGTCCACGGAGGCCGTGTTTACGACGGTGCGTATTCCCTATGCATCTGCGTGATATTTTCAATGGCAAGGCATCTCAATGCCGTTTGCCCGTGAGCCCGAGCAGTCCATGGCACACACCCTTCAGCCTCGCCCGCGCAGCCTCGCCCTGCCATGCCCGTAATGCATCCCATACGATGCGCATATGCCCGGCCAGGATGGCCCGCCACGCCCGCCGCCAGTCCTCCCAGGTGAGATGCCAGCGGTGGAGCAGGATCAGATTGCGGCCCACATAATAACTCGCGATCTTGCCCCCGCCCGTGGCACTGAGATGATGATACACCCGGGCCTTGGGTGCGAAGACCGTCTTCCATCCTGCCTTCTGCATCCGCCAGGCCAAATCCACATCTTCCAGATACATGAACAGGCGGGCATCGAACCCGCCCAATGCTTCCCACACCTCCCGGCGATAGGCAGCCGCGCCGCCGCACGGCCCAAACACCCAGATATCCTCATCATACTGACCCCGGTCAACTTCCCATACCCCTCGGTTCTGGGGGAAAAATCCGGGCGCCATGACATCCCCGGCCGAGTGAAGCACCTCGCGGCGGTCGAAAAGCAACATCTTGCTCGCGGCCGCGCCCGCCTCGGGATGTGCCTCCAGGGCCGCGCACAGGTGTTCCAGCCAATCGGGCTCGGCCTCGGTGTCGTTGTTCAGCATTACCAACACATCCACCTCTCCGGCCCGGGCCGCACCCAGGTTGCTGGCCACCACAAAGCCCAGGTTCTCCTCCAGGGCCTCCACCTGGACCTCCGGATACTCCTCCGCCAGCATGGTCAGCGAGCCATCGGTAGAGCCGTTATCCACGACGATAACCTTGAAATTAGGATGGGTTTGCGCGCGCAGGCTGTCCAGACAGACGCGGAGATAGTCCTTGCCGTTCCAGTTGACGATGATGACCGCGGCAGAGAGCATGGCGGGCGATGAGGGGGGGGCAGGGTTCACGGTTCAGGGTTCACGGTTCAGGGTTCACGGTTCACGGTTCAGGGTTCACAGTTCAGG
The DNA here is from genome assembly GCA_011371305.1 of Anaerolineae bacterium. Lineage (GTDB taxonomy): Bacteria > Chloroflexota > Anaerolineae > J102 > J102 > M2005. The sequence continues at coordinate 8,963 of DRQW01000075.1, forward strand.
GTTCACGGTTCATTGGTTGTTGTTTGTCTTGGTGTTCGTTGGGTTCCTCCCGCTCCAGATCATCTTCGTCAGGCGGCGGCCAGTGGGGGTGGCTGCGAGTCCGCCTTCCGCGGTCTCCTTGAATCGAGGATCCATGCGGCGGCCGATGCGCCCCATGGCATCAATGACTTCATCGGGCGGGATGACGCTCTCCACCCCGGCCAGGGCCAGGTCGATGGCGATGAAGCATTGGGCCGCGCCCGCGGCGTTGCGTTTGATGCAGGGGACTTCCACCAGGCCCGCGACTGGGTCACACACCAGGCCTAACATGTTCTTCAGGGTGATGGCGACGGCCTGGGCCGATTGGTGGGGCGAGCCGCCCAAAAGCTCCACCCCCGCGGCTGCGGCCATGGCCGCAGCACTACCCGTTTCGGCCTGACACCCGCCCGCGGCTCCCGCGATGCTGGCCCGACGGGCGATGACCGCACCCACACCGCTGGCTGTGAACAGGGCATTCACCAGGGCTTCGTCGCTGAGGTCATAGGCTTCCTGCAGGGTGATGAGGACGCCGGGCAGAATGCCCGCGGAGCCCGCGGTGGGTGTGGCCACGATGCAACCCATGCCCGCATTGACTTCGTTCACTGCCATGGCCCGGGCGATGGCCCGGCTGAGGATGGGGCCGGTGACAGGCGTATGCCCGGTTTCCAACCATTGCCACAGCCGATACGCATCTCCACCAGTCATACCGCTGAGGGAGCGCACAGGCCGGGCCAGGCCTTCCTCCGTGCTTCGGCGCATGACCTCGAGCCGGTGGGCCATGGTGGCCCACACCTCCGCGCGCGGGCGACCGCTGATCGCCACCTCGCGGGCGATGACCACCTCATGCAAAGGCCGATGGGCTGCCTCGGCCAGGGAGACCATTTCTGCCAGGGATTCGAACATGGAAAACCACCATCGGGAGGGCGTAAGAAGTTCGGACGGAGCAAGCGGTGCCGGGATCGAACCAGTACTGTGACCACCATTTTCCGAAGATAGTCACTGAAAATCGGATGAATTTTACCATAAACATGAATTTTCTAAAGAAAAGCCGCCTGACATAGTTGCCAACTCAATTGGATGCTGTTATACTTTCAAACCGATGCATGCTGAAGCCATCCTTGACATTTGGCAGAGCATTCGATAAAAAGCAGGTACCACGAGCAAAGGCTCGCCATCCCGATGCACATTCCTCACGTCAGGTTGGCGCGGGAAGCCGGTTTCGTGAAACGTGATGCGTGAAACGTGAGGACTTAGGACTTACGCATCACGTATCACACCCGTTGGCGCTTCGCCTAACGTGGGCTTGACGATCCTTCCGCAACCGATAAAAATCCGCGGCAATCTGCTTTATCCGCGTTATCTGCGGCGAATTTCAACCTCCGATGCGGCGATCCTGACCTTTGAGGTCGGCAAAGTGCATAACAGTCTCTAGCGGCTTGGCGTGAGAGAGTACGATTCTCCTGGCAAGTTCGAAGCCAGTGCACCTTGCATAATTTCCAAACACATTGTCCATAGCTTGCAAAAAACCATCCGTGCCTTTTCTCGCCCAAAAAGGAATCGTCATGGTCCATGCAATGCAGCACAGCCTCAATGGAAGTACGCTGAAGCCTGGTGAGGTGCAATTGGAAGTGCAGGACGTCAAATTACGCTTTGGAGGGGTGACGGCTTTGGCTGGGGTGAGCCTGACGGTGAAGCAGAGCGAGATCATCGCGATTATCGGGCCCAACGGTGCAGGGAAAACTTCGCTACTCAACTGCATTAGCGGGCTCTATCGCCCGCAGGAAGGCCGCATTACCTTTCACAATCGCGGCGAGGCTTATGAGCTGACCCAACTTCCGCCTCATCAGATCGCCAAGGTGGGCGTGGCCCGGTCGTTCCAAAATATCGAGCTGTTCAAGCACATGACCGTGCTGGAAAATCTGCTGGCGGGGTGCCATGTGCACATGAAAACAAACATTTTCCAGGCAGCACTCTATTGGGGAAAAGCACAACGGGAGGAGATCGCGTATCGCAAATTCGTGGAGGAAATCATCGACCTGTTGGAAATCGAATCCATTCGCAAGAAGACCGTGGGCACGTTGTCCTATGGTTTGCAAAAACGGGTGGAACTGGGGCGAGCCCTGGCCATGCAACCGGCTATTTTGCTGCTGGATGAACCCATGGCGGGCATGAACACCGAAGAGAAAGAGGATATGGCCCGCTTTATCCTGGATGTGAACGAAGAACACGGTGTGACCATTGTGCTCATCGAACACGATATGGGCGTGGTGATGGATATCTCCGACCACGTGGTCGTGCTCGATTTTGGTCGGAAGATCGGTGATGGCACGCCCGACGAAGTACGCAAGAATCCTCGCGTCATCGAGGCCTACCTCGGTGAGGAAGCGGGTTCGTTCTCCTTGTTCTGAGCAACCGCACATCGGGCATACAAACCAACGCCGAGCAGGCTTGCATCCCTTCCATTTTTGCCTCTCTCACCCAGTATCGAAACGCCATGCAGCCCGAAACATTCCCTCAATTGTTGGTCGAGAAAGCGAAGAAGTACGGCGACAAAAAGACCGCTCTGCGCGAGAAAGAGTACGGCATCTGGCAAAGCGTGAGCTGGGCGGAGTATCTGGAGCATGTGAAGTATTTCGCGTTGGGGTTAGTTAGCCTAGGGTTCACCCCTGCGGATACGGTGGCCATTATCGGCGACAATCGACCCGAATGGGTGTATGCCGAGCTGGCCGCGCAGAGCGTAGGGGGCAAGTCCATCGGCATCTACCAGGATAGTATCGTGGACGAGGTGGCCTACATCGTCACCCACAGTGATGCCAAATTCCTGGTGGTGGAAGACCAGGAGCAGGTGGATAAGGTCATCGAACTCTGGCCCCGGTTACATACGGTGGAGAAGGTCATCTACTACGATCCCAAGGGCCTGCGCAACTACACCGAACCCTACCTGATGTACTTCCCCGACGTGGAGGCGCTGGGCCGGGCCTATGAGAAGGAGCATCCCGGCTGGTGGGAGGAAAGGGTTGCTCAAGGCAAGGGCGAGGATATCGCCATCCTGTCCACCACTTCGGGCACAACAGGCTATCCCAAGCTCGCCATCCTCACCCACAACAACCTGATGAGCATGGGCCGCAACCTGATGAAGGTGGACCCCATGACCGAGGATGATGAGTTCGTCAGCTTTCTGCCATTGGCCTGGATCGGCGAGCAGATGATGTCGTTGGCCTGCGGCCTGCAGGTGGGGTTCACCATCAATTTTCCGGAGGAGCCGGAGACGGTGCAGGAAAACATCCGGGAGATCGGGCCCCAGACCATGTTTTCACCCCCGCGCATCTGGGAAAACATGGTCAGCCGGGTGCAGGTGAAGATCGAAGACACCACACGGCTCAAGCGCAAGGTGTATGACTGGGCTCTGCCCATCGGGTATCAGATGGCCGATACGCGCTTCAACAAGCAAGAGCCCAGCCTGGGATTGAGGATCAAATACAAGATCGCGGACTGGGTCATGTTCCAGGAGATCAAGGATCATCTGGGGTTGCGGCATATCGTGCGGGCGTATACCGGCGGCGCGGCCTTGGGGCCCGATGTGTTCCGCTTCTTCCACGCGCTGGGGGTCAACCTGAAACAGATCTACGGCCAGACCGAAGTGAGTGGTATCGCGGTGCTCCACCGGGATGGGGATATCAAATTCCAAACGGTGGGCACACCCCTGCCCGAAACCGAAGTCCGCATCGACGAGGACACAGGCGAGATCCTGATCAAAAGCCCGGCCGTGTTCCAGGGCTATTACAAAAACGAGGAAGCTACCCGCACCACGTTGGTGGATGGCTGGCTCCATACGGGCGATGCAGGGTATTTCGACGAAGACGGGCATCTCATCGTCATCGACCGGGCCAAGGATGTGATGACCCTGCCCGATGGTACGAAATTCAGCCCGCAGTTTATCGAAAACAAGCTCAAGTTCAGCCCCTACATCAAAGAGGCCGTGGTCTTCGGCGGCGGCGATCTGCCCTACATCACGGCCATGATCAACATCGATATGGAGAATGTGGGCAATTGGGCGGAGAAAAACCAGCTCGCCTACACCACCTACACCGACCTGGCCCAAAAGCCTCAAGTCTATGCCCTGGTGCGCAAGCACGTGGAACAAGCGAACCAGGACCTGCCCGAGGCTGCGCGCATCCGTCGTTTCCTGCTGTTGCACAAGGAGCTGGATGCAGACGACGCGGAACTGACCCGGACGCGCAAAGTCCGCCGCCGTTTCGTGGCCCAACGCTATAAGGAAATCATCGACGCGCTTTATGGCGAGAACGATTATCTCGACGTGGAATCCACCATCACGTACCAGGATGGCACCACAGCCGTGATCAAGACTCGTTTGAAGATCGAGGAGCTGTAGCGCATGGATCAATTCTTGCAACTGACCCTGACGGGCCTCACCATCGGCGCGGTGTACGCGCTGGTGGCCCTGGGCTTTGTGCTCATCTACAAATCCAGCGATGTCATCAACTTCGCCCAGGGGGAATTTCTGCTCATCGGCGCGTATCTCACCTATTTCTTCCTGGGGCAGATCGGGCTGCACTGGAGCATTGGCATTGTGCTGACCATCCTTGCGGCCGCGGCCCTGGGCGTGATCATCGAACGGCTGGTGTTGCGCCCTCTTATCGGCGAACCCATCATCTCGGTGATCATGGTCACCATCGGGTTGGCCAGCCTGCTGAAGGCCATAGTGGGGGGCATTTGGGGCACGAATCCCCAGGTTTTCCCTGCGTTCATCCCTAAAAACGAGGTGCACATCCTGGGCGCGGTGGTCACCAGCGATAAACTCTGGGCGATCGCGATCGCGGTTTTCTTCCTCATTGTGTTCACCCTGTTCTTCCGCTATAACAAGGAAGGCATCGCCATGCGCGCGGTGGCGGATGACCAGCAGGCCGCGCTGAGCGTGGGCATCAGTGTCCAGAAAATCTTTGCCTGGGCCTGGTCCATCGCGGCCATCACCGCGGCCGTGGCGGGCATCATTGTGGCCAACGTGCTGGAGGTGAGCCCGAACCTTTCGGGGGTGGGCCTGCATGTCTTCCCCGTGGTCATCCTGGGCGGGCTGGACAGCGTGCCCGGCGCGCTGGTGGGCGCGGTCATCATCGGTCTGCTGGAAGCCTACGCGGGCGGCTACGTGGGGGACGGAAGCCTCTCCCTGGTCATCTCCTACATCGTCCTGGTCATCATCCTCATGATTCGGCCCTATGGGCTGTTCGGTAAAGAGATCATCGAACGCGTTTGAGCATATCGTCTGTTCGATATTGGATGTTCGCTCCTCCTTTCATCCGTGAACTAATCCCCAATCCCCAAGATCCAATCACAGGCACCCTTCATGGAAAGCGGCATTTTTCATTCGAGCTATGAAAAGGATATGGCCCTGCGCCATACGCCCATCGAAAAGGCGCGGCTGGCCCTGGTGATCCTCTTCCTCCTGGTCTTCCCCTTCGTTGCTGACAATTACTGGTTGAACCTGGCCAACACCATCGGCGTGGTGGCGATTGGTGCCATTGGTCTGAACATTCTCACGGGGTTCACAGGGCAGATCTCCTTGGGCCAGGGGGCGTTCCTGGCTGTGGGCGCCTACACGGCCGCGCTCATGTCCATTCACATGGGCGCGCCCATGTGGCTGACCATCCCTGCCGGGGCCATCACCACCGCCATTATCGGCGCTATTTTCGGCATCCCCTCGTTGCGGCTCAAAGGGCTTTACCTGGCCATCGCCACCCTGGCCGCGCAGGAAATCATCATCTGGGTGATCACCCACTGGGATGCGGTCACAGGTGGTGTGGACGCGTTGAATACGAAGAACTATCTCTGGTTTGGGGATGATCATCACTTTTTCACCGAATTTCAGTTCTATTGGATTATTCTGGCCCTGGCCGCGTTGGTGACCATCGCCAGCGTGAACATTTTCCGCACGCGCATCGGCCGGGCCTTTATTGCCATTCGGGATCAGGACATCGCGGCCGAGGTGATGGGGATCAATTTGTTCAAATACAAGATGCTGGCCTTCGCCACCTCCTCTTTCTTCGTGGGCCTGGCGGGGGCGCTCATTGCGCATTGGCGTCAGATCGTCACTTGGGAGCGGTTCACCATCGAGGTTTCCATTTTTTACCTGGCTGTCATCATTATTGGCGGCCTGGGCTCGGTGTCGGGTTCCATCTATGGCGCGATCTTCATGGTCATGTTGCCCGCGATGCTCAATAACCTGGGCCGTGCCTTGTCGGGCGTGGTGCCCGGTATGGACGCGATCATCCCCTTTATTCAGCAAGCTGTGTTCGGTGTGGTGATCATCCTCTTCCTCATTTTCGAGCCCGAAGGCATCAATAAAATGTGGAAGAACATCCGGGATTATTTCCGATTGTGGCCCTTTAGTTATTGACCAGGCATTCCATTTGCAGATTCGATGCATTTCAACCTTTTACCCAGGAGGTAATCATGTTCGTCCAAGATGTGATGACCCCCAATCCCATCACCGTGACGGTGGACGCCACCTTGCCCGATATCGCGAACCTGATGCACGAAAAGAACATTCGCCGGGTGCCGGTGATGGATCATCATGGCAAGCTGGTGGGCATTATCACGGATCGGGATGTGCGGGAAAATATGCCCTCGCCCGCGACTTCCCTCAGCAAATGGGAGATCAATACCCTGTTGGACCAGTTGAAAGCCAGTGAGATCATGACCTCGCCGGTGTTGGTCACCGGGCCCGACTGCCCGCTGGAGGAAGCCGCGCGGATGTTGATCGAGAAGAAGATCGGCGCGTTGCCGGTGGTCAAGGATGATGAGCTCGTCGGCATCATCACGGAGACCGATTTCTTCCGCGCGTTCGTGGATATGCTCAGCGGCGGGGATGTGCCGGGCCTGCGCTTTGTGCTGCGGGTGGAGCGGCATAAGGGCATTCTGGCCCAGCTCGCGTCCATCATCAATGAAAATGGCGGCGCCATCATTGCCATTGCCACCGAGAATGAACCCGATGGCAAGCACAAGAAGGTGCTGGTCAAGGAAGAGGGCGCGGACGCGGCCGCGGTGCGCAAAGCCCTGACCGAGGCCGATATCGAAGTGCTGGATGTGCGCGAGCGCCGCACCTGCGCATTCTTCACCATCCCTTGACGTTTGCTTTCTCGCCAAGGGAAAAGATATCCCCTACCGAAGTGAGGTGACCTTTTTCCCTTAACAACCCCTTCCTAATCCATCCCACCCCAACTCACTCTCAGAAGGAGGAGACCGTGAAGAAGTATCTTGTATTTCTCATCCTGATGTTGATCGTGGCGCTGGCGTTGGCCGCGTGCGGCGGTAAGGGGGGCCAGGAAGGCCCCATTAAGATCGGCGCCCTCTTCGACCTGACGGGCCCCACCTCGGACGTGGGGACGCCCTACGCCAACGGCGAAAAGGGCTATGTGGAATGGCTGAACCAGAAGGGCGGCATCAATGGCCGAAAAGTGGAACTCATCGGCCAGGATTACGCCTACAAAGTGGATCAGGCCGAACAGCTCTACTCCCAGTACGTGAACCAGGATAAGGTCGTGGCCTTCCTGGGGTGGGGCACGGGCGATACCGAGGCCCTGCGCGGGCGCATCGCCCAGGACAAGATCCCCTTCATGTCCGCGTCCTACTCCATCAACCTGGCCAGCCCCAAAGAAGCGCCCTACAACTTCCTGGTGGGCACCAGCTATTCCGATCAGATGGTCATCGCTCTGAAGTGGGTCATGGAAGACGCGGCCGCGAAGGGTGTGCAACCCAAGGTGGTGGTCTTCCACCACGACAGCCCCTTCGGTCAAAGTCCGGTCCCCGATGGCCAGAAATTCGCGGATGAAAATGGCATCCCCTACACCAGCATCGCCATGCCCAAAGGCGCCACCGACCTGACACCCCAGCTCACCCAGGCTCAGGAATTCGGCGCCACCCACATCGTCATCCAAAACGTCTCCAGCCCCGCGGCCCTGCTGGCCAAAAACGCCAAGAGCCTGGGCATGGATACGCAGATCATCTGCCTGAACTGGTGCGCGGATGAGCTGTTCGTCAAACTGGCCGAGGATGCCAGTGAGGGCGTTGTGGGAGTGCTGCCTTTCACCGGCGATTTCACCGTGCCCGGCGCCAAGGACGCGGCCGAGTTCCTCAAGTCCAAGGGTGATAGCCTGGAGAACCAGGGCCTGCACTATCTGCAGGGCTGGTGGACCGCAGCCACCATGATCGAGGGTATCAAACGCACCCTGGACGCAGGCAAGGACATCAGCGATGGTGCCAACATCAAGGCGACCTTCGAGGCCATGAAGGACTTCAGCACGGGCGATGTGACTTCGCCCATCACCTTCACGCCTGAAGACCACCGCGGTAGCGACAAGGCCAAGGTGCACCAGGTGCAGGGTGGCAAGTGGGTGCCCATCACTGACTTCATGCAAAGCCGCATCCCGCTGGAATAACCTGCGGGCCTGGATGAAATCGCAGTCTTTCCAGCGTCTGCTCTCATGAACCCCTGGCGTGAAACGTGAAACGTGAGGCGTGAGCTTCTCCCCCTCACGTGTCACGTCTTCACGTTTCACGCACCTGGCTATGAAAATAGCATGATCGTTGGTCGCTGAAGGTTCGCAAAGTCCAGGTTGGACGAGTCTGCCATAGTGCGTATTGCGTACTGCGTATTCCGTCCAGTCGTCACCACGCAATACGGAATACGAGATCGGCTTCCCGCGCCAACGTGGCTACAAAGCATTTTATCTGTCTCAGTCAACACTCACTTGAATCGACATAGGTATGGCACAACAACCACTGCTCAGTCTCAACAACATCGAGGTCATCTACGACGACGTTATCCTCGTGCTCAAAGGGCTTTCGATGCAGGTGGAAGAGGGGCAGATCGTGGCCCTGTTGGGCGCGAACGGCGCGGGTAAATCCACGACCCTGAAGGCTATTTCCGGGCTGCTCAAACCCGAGGATGGCGAGGTGACCGATGGTGAGATCCTGTACATGGGTGAGCCCATCCACAATGAGGAGGCCTCGAAGATCGTGCGCAAGGGCATTTTTCAGGTGATGGAAGGGCGCCGCGTTTTTGAACATCTTACGGTGGAGGAGAACCTGAAGACGGGGGCGTACACCCGGAAGGATCGCCAGCATATCGCGCGGGATATGGAGATGGTGTACGAGTATTTCCCGCGGCTGAAGGAGCGGCGCAAGCAAACCGCGGGGTATCTTTCGGGTGGGGAACAACAGATGCTGGCCATCGGCCGGGCGTTGATGGCTAAGCCCAAACTAATGATGCTGGATGAGCCTTCCCTGGGGCTTGCGCCTCTGCTGGTGAAGGAGATCTTCAACATCATTCAGCGGATCAACCAGGAGCGGGGGGTGACGATTTTGCTGGTGGAACAGAACGCGCGGCTGGCTTTAGGCGTCGCTGATTATGCCTACATCATGGAGAGCGGGCGTATTGTGCTGGAGGGCGATCCCAAAACCCTGGCCGACAACCCCGATGTGCGGGAGTTTTATCTGGGGCTCACCGAGGTGGGCAAGCGCAAGAGCTACCGCGAGGTGAAGCACTACAAGCGCCGCAAGCGCTGGCTGTCGTGAGATGATGGCGAATCGGAGACGACAGAAAACGATACATGAAAGCAACGCCCGTCGCCTATCAATGGCAATACGATAAAGCCGATCTGAAATACTGCCCTCGTTGCGGAGCGCCATTCACCCTGGAGGATGTGGATATTCCCGGACAGCCGCAATTGGTTTGCCATGCCTGCAAATTCGTGTTTTATCTTGACCCCAGGCTGGTGGTCGTGGCGATTGTAACGTTTGGCTCACGCATTTTGTTGCTAAAAAGGGCTAAAGAGCCGGGCAAAGGCAAGTGGGCACTACTGGCCGGATTTGTGGAACGAGGTGAAGACCCTTTCATTGCTCTGAAACGGGAGGCGAAGGAAGAGACGGGCCTTGAGATAAAGATCGAGCAGGTATTCAAGGTGAATGCATTCCCCGATGTGGGGATGGTGCAACTGATCTTCGAAGCGACGGCGTTGAACGGACAGATCGTGACCAATGCTGAGAGCTACGAAGGACGGTTTTTCACTTGGGAAGAGATACCATGGACAGAGATGGCTTTTGAATCGACCAGAGAAACGCTGCATGAATTTATCATGGAAAAAACGGGCATGGTTCATTTTTGACTACAAGGAGCTTGACAAATGCTACCAGGTCTTTCGGTAAGATACTTGCTTGACAATGTCCCATGACGTCATTCCGAGGGAGCGAAGCGACCGAGTCCTGTCCTGAGCGCAGCCGAAGGAAATCCAGCAAAGTGTCCTTCGGGCTGGATGGTTCCTTCACTTCGTTCAGGACAGGCCCCCCTTCGGTCGTCGGAATGACGTGATCACCGGGTCTTTGCTCGTTTGCCCATGACTGAAAACTTGCGATTCGCGGAAATCGCTTGGGAGAAAAGCGGCTCTTGGGGGGCTTGCCCCCCTCCAACCTCCCCCCGAGCTTCGCTCAGGGGGAGGCCATCCTCTCTAGAACGGAGTTTCAGGCCGTGGTGTACCTCCGGCAGGAGGACGCGGTATCGGAAACAGAAGCATAACCGGAAAAAGTGGGAGGAAAGACCTCCCTCCCCCGCAGAGGCGCGTAGGCGACCAGCGGGGGCGGGGAGGGGGCAAAACCGGTCGTCAAAACGCTCCTTTCCCTTTTCACGCCGAAATGGGGCTACGGCGCATGTCGCGCGCCGCGAGAAGCCGGGTTCACTCGGCGTCGTTTCGTAGCCCGGAGCTTCAGCTCCGGGTGACCGAGGCCTTTTCTGCCAAAGTAAGGATGCATCCATCCAGAAAAACTCTCCACGGCCCAATGATCATCAAACGCATCGGTTTAGCGTCGATACGAGAGCGATGTCCTCATTTTGATGCATGGGTCACCATGTTGGAAAATGCATAAGCCCCCTCTCCTTCTCTTTGATGGCGAATGCAATCTGTGTAGCGGCACAGTGCGATGGGTCTTACGCCATGAGCGCGGCCCGGCACTGCGCTTCGCAGCTCTCCAATCCAAAACCGGTGCAGCCATCCTGGACGACTTCGATCTCCCCCGTGATGTGATGGATACGTTGGTGTTGGTGGAAGGGGGACGGGCGTATGTGAAAAGCGAGGCGGTCCTGCGACTGGCCCGCTATCTGCGTTGGCCCTGGTCGTGGCTGCGGGTGGGAAGGTTGCTGCCTCGGGCATGGCGGGATGCCCTTTACGACTATGTGGCCAGGCATCGCTACGCCTGGTTCGGCAAAAGCCCGGTTTGCCTCATCCCCACGCCCGAACTGGCCGACCGATTCTTTGATTGATGAGATACGCCTGATTTCTTGGAAGTGGCTAGGGCGAGGTACAATGCCCCGCATGGCTCGTAAGCTCCTGGCTTCTGCCAGCCTTGTGCTCTTCGGTGTCTTCCTCGCCTTCGGGGTGTTGGAAGTGGCCGTGCGCGTCATGGGGAAAGCTCCGCCCACGGGCGAGCCCGCGTTCTTCTGGCAGGAGGACGCGCGCTTCGGCTGGTTTCACACCCCGGGCGCAGAAGGGTACTATTTCAACCCGCCCGGCGAATACCACGCCTACGCCAAAGTCAACAGCGCCGGGCTCATGGACCGGGAGTATTCGGTGGAAAAGCCCGAGGGCGTCTATCGCATCCTCGTGCTGGGCGATTCCTTTGCCGAAGGGCTGCGGGTGCCCATGGACACGGCCTTCCACAGCATCCTGGAGGAGGAACTGAACGCCGCGGGGAAGCGGGTCGAAGTCATCAACGCGGGGGTGGCAGGTTGGGGTACAGACCAGCAATTGCTCTTCTATCGGGAAATCGGACGGAAATACGCCCCCGACATGGTGTTGCTGGCCTTCTTCCCGGGCAACGACGTGATGAACAACGCCATTGGCCTGGAAGCAGCCAATTTCGGTGGGGTGAAGAAGCCCTATTTTCTGCTAGAAGATGGTAAACTGGTGCTGCGCAATCAGCCCGTGGGCTCGGAGCCCGGGCCGGTGGATATCGTCGCCACCCCAGCCCCCGCGCCCGATCCCATCCCCGAACGGCCGCGGCTGGCCTTCCTGCGCCCCATCCTGGCGCATTCCGCATTCTATCGCTATTTCGTTCCTCGTCTGCGCGTTCTCGCACCCCGATTCGCACTGAAACTGGCCCAGTGGGGCCTCATCGAACCGGGTGGCGAGACCAGCGACGCCCGCCAGGGGCCCGACTACATCCCCCTGGCCTATGGCGTGTACAAAACGCCCCTGGACGATCCCTGGCTCGCGGCGTGGCGCATCACCGAGGCCCTGCTGGCCGAACTGAAACGGGAAGTCGAGGTCGATGGCGCGGAACTGCGCGTCGTGGTCATCCCCGCCCAACCCCAGGTCGAACCCGCGGCCTGGCAGCACATCCTCCAGACCTATCCCGCGATGCAGGCCCATACCTGGGACCTGGATCAACCCAATCGCATGCTGGCGGATATCCTCCGGCGCCAGAGAACGCCCTACCTGGACCTGCTGCCCATCTTCCGGGCCTGGGATGGTCCCACGCTTTTCTTCCCCATCGATGGCCACTGGAACGAACGCGGACATCGCCTCGCGGGTCAGGCTTTGTTCGACTGGCTGCAGGCCGACATCCCCTGATATGCCCGCATCGTGGCAAAGCCAAAGTCAAAAAACACGGATAAGAAGACACGGATAATATGATAAAACTCCCCCTATCCCTATCTGTGTCCCCTCATCCGTGTTATCAGCGACAAAATGCACTCATAATCACCCGTCACGCAATCACGCATTTGGAGCAAACCCCATGTCCCGACCCCGTCTCATGATCCCTGGCCCCATCGAATTCACCGATGAGGTCATGGCCCAAATGGCCCGTCCCACGCCCAGCCATGTGGACCCCAGCTTCATCGAGGTCTTCGGTCAGGCTTTGGAAGACCTGCGCAAAGTTTTCCTGGCCGGCCCCGACTATCAGCCTTTCATCCTGGCCGGATCGGGCACCCTGGCCATGGACAGCGCCGTGGCCAATCTGGTGGAACCGGATGATCGGGTGTTGGTGGTGGATACCGGTTATTTCAGCCAGCGCATGGCCGACATCGTGCGACGCTACGGTGGCGAGGTTACCTTGCTCAGCGCGCCGCCGGGCGAAACCATCACCCCCGACCAACTGCGCGACGCCCTGGCCCAGGCCGACTACGACCTGGTCACCATCACCCATGTGGACACCTCCACCGGCGTGCTCACCGATGTCCGGGGAATGACCGCGGTCGCCAAGGGGGCGGGCGCGTTGGTCATTGTGGATGGCGTGTGCGCCGCGGGCGCGGAGGAGCTCCGCCAGGAGGACTGGGGCGTGGACGTGTATCTCACCGCATCGCAGAAGGCCATCGGCGTGCCGCCGGGCCTGGCCCTGCTGGTGGCGTCACCTGGGGCTATGGCCAAATGGTTGGGGCGAGCCACACCGGTGGGGAGTTATTACAGCGACTGGAATCACTGGCTGCCCATCATGGAAGCGTATGAAGCCCGCAAGGCCAGCTATTTTGGCACACCGGCGGTCAACCTCATCATGGCCTTGGGCGTGAGCCTTCGTCAGATTTTGGATGAAGGTCTGGAAAATGTTTTCGTCCGGCATAAGCGCCTGAGCGACGCGGTCAAAGCGGGCATCGCGGCCCTGGGCCTGAGTCAGGTGCCCACGGATCACGCCCACGCCGCCCATACCCTCACCTGCCCCCGCTATCCCGAAGGAGTGGACGCGCGTTTGCTCAAATTCGTCCGCGAGGAGGGGGCGATCCTGGCCGGTGGGCTGCATCCCGCCATCAAGACCGAATACTTCCGCATTGGCCACATGGGCGCGGTGAGCCGTTCTGATGTGTTGACCGTGTTAGGCGCGGTGGAAGCGGGCCTACGCCGGGCTGGATACGCGGTGGAACCGGGCATTGCCCTGGCTGCGGCCCAGGCCGAGCTGGCTTGAAAAAAGAGAAGAGCGAGGCTTTTTTCGGGCCTCGCTCTACCCAAAAAACCCCAGAATACAAAATACCACCTTGGCCACCTGTGAACACCCTCTCGCCTTGTCCGTTGTTACCCTCCTCGCCAAAAGGATAACAACGCCTTTACACGGTTTATTTTAAGGAACTCCTCAGGAAATAGCAATACGTAAAACTACGTATTTTCCCAAAGTTTTTGCATCAATCCCCCCGTTTTTGGAATGGAAACCTTCGTGGGAACCCGACCGTGACGAAGATCGTCTCCATAGCAGGCACCGCGCGCGGCCGCGCGCCGATACCGATGAAAATGGTGGGCGGTAGCCCGGTATACCTGGAAACCAGGGAAACCGGGCCGATTCGCTCTCCCACCCGGTCTACCGGTCTACCGGTTTCCCGGCCTACCGAATCTATTTTCATCGCAGTCCGACGGCGGGCCACCCCGCGCCGATACCGACGAAAATGCCTCGCGGCCAGGGCGGCGTGACTCGTATTCCGTATTGCGTATTGCGTAACGACTGGACGGAATACGGAATACGCAATACGA
>DRQW01000076.1 GCA_011371305.1 Anaerolineae bacterium
ATCGCCGAATGGCCCGAACCCCGGCCCGAATTCCACTTCCCCAATCAAGCCGACGCTTTCGAGCATCTGCGGGAGGTGGTGCGGGCCATTCGCAACGCGCGTAGCGAGTACAATGTGGAGCCCGCGCGCAAGATCGCGGCGGTCATCGACGCGCCCACCTACGGCGAATCCCTGGCCGCGATGCGCGATATCCTGGCCCTGCTGGCCCGGCTGGACCCCAACCAGATCACCTTTGGTCCGGCGCCCGAAGGCGAAAAGGGCGCGGCCCTGGTGGTGGCCGATACCACCGTCTTCCTGCCCCTGGGCGGCATGGTGGACATCGAGGCGGAGCTGGCCCGGCTGCACAAGCAACTGGCCGAGACGGAAAAGCGCATCGCCTCCACCCAGGCCCGGTTGAACAACCCCAACTTTGTACAAAAAGCCCCCGAGAAGGTGGTGGCCCAGGCCCGCCAGACCCTGGCCGACCTGCAGGCCCAGAAAGCCCGGCTGGAGGAGCAGATCCGGGCGTTGAGCTAAGGTTGCGCCCCGCGGATACCGGGATTTTTCCAACGCACCCTGCCATCATCGCCCGATGACCGCGGTGATGGCAGGGTGATCTGAGGGGCCTTCGGCGTAATAGCGGGCATCGAGGACGCGTAGGTCGGGTGAGATGAAGATGTGATCGATTTTGTCCCGGGGTTCCTGACCCTGGTCATTCCGCCAGTCGGGCCAGCGAACCGTCCAGGAATCGAGCAGGGTCTGGGTGGTGAGGGCGTATTGGGGCGTGTCGGGCCGGAAGTTGAAATCGCCCAGGGCCACGGTGCGCCGCGGCCTCCCGCCCACCAGCTCCAAAAACTGCTGTTGTTGGATCATCGGCCCACCATTGCCCAAGTGGGTGACCAACACCCGCATGCCCACATCCCCAACATCCACCAAAGCATCGATGGCTGCAACTTGTTCTCCCTCGCTGTAAAGGTAATAGGTTTGCGCCTGCAGGATGGGATAGCGAGAGAGGAGGGCGATGCCAAAGGTGCCGGCCACGGTGTTGGGACCATAGTAACTGTACATCCCTAACTGGTTTGTGAAATAGCGCACGATGTCATCATTGCCATTGGCGATACGGGCCGCGTCTGTCTCTTGTAGCCCGATGATATCGGCCTGGAGGGTTTGCATGACGTGCAGCTGGCCCGGGTAGTTCTTTTGCCCATCCGCGCTGTAACCCTGCTGGATGTTGTAAGTGAGGATGGTAAGTGTGTCTTTGGAGGAAAGGGGTTGCAAGCCGGGAGTGGTCAGATAATGCAGTGTTAGGATGATCATGGCCAGCAAAGGAACGAGCACAGCCAGGGGGCGGTAGGCTGGGTTGAACGCGGCTCGCGGGCCTCGGCCAGCCATAATCACCCCCGCCACAAAGATGATGCCGACGACCAAATGTACCCAGTCGAAGCGATTACGGAACCACGGCCCGATAACCGGGATGTAGTCGTAGGTGGTGGTGAAGACATGGGCGAAGATGGCTGTCAGGAGGAAAGCGGAAGCCAGCACGAAGGCCGCGGCCAGTTGGCGCAAAGAGGGGCCTCGGGCCAGGATGGCCCCGAACTGACGATACAAGCCCGCGAAAAGCACGGGGGAGAGCAGAAGCATGAGGAGGAAGGGGATCCATGCGAAGGTGATGGGCGCTTCCGCGGCATCGGCGGCGAAAGGATAGCCATCTGGTGTGTTGGGGAAAGGAGGAATGAATAGATTGATGGCCAGGAACAGCATCAAAGCAAAAAGGAGGCCTGCCGCGTGCAATAAGGCGTGATGCCATGTTCGCTTCCCCCATCCCCAGATCCATCCCCACACGCTCCAGGAAACCAACAAGATTAGCAACACCCAAAAGCCATCCATGCCTGTCCAGCGGGCCATGACATAAGGCGCTGCGAACGCGAAATAGATCAGCGTCATCCCAGCCATCAACCCCAACACCATCCCGGCCACTCCGCGCCTAGATTTTTCTCCTTCCAGTTCCCATTCCGCTCCCAATCTCGATTTCCACCCCAGCCATCCTGCTATCAGCGCGAACCCCACACCTATCATCTGACCCCAACCCATGGTACTCGCATCCACCCCCGAACCTCCGGTCCGCAACAGGATCGAAGCCAACGTGGCCAACAGCAGCGCGGCAGTGAAGATGCGGGCGCCATCACCATTCGCGCGCCGGGACGCCCGCCAGAGCAGGATGGGGAAGAGCATGAGCCAGGCGGCCACGCCCACGCCCGAGAGGATGAGGCGCCCGCGTGTTGTCAACATGGGCTCCGCGATGCGGGCCAGGAGCACGATAAACAAGAGTGCGAGCAGCAATCGCGGGCGGGGCTGCCGGACGAGCAACAAAAACAGAGGCGAGAAAAACAACAGAACGAATCCCATCTCGGGCGGGATGCCTGTGCCCAGTAGCCCGAACGCGTAGATGGCTGCGACAAACTCGGTGATTAACTGGAAGAAAAACAGAAAGAGAATGGCGTGGAGGAAAATGGCGCGCCAGGTTTTCATGGCATCTTGGGCTGGAATCATTTGCAAACGAACGAACATGACGTCGTCGTTCGGGATTATTGGAACAGCCTCATGGCGGGCAAGCCCGCGTCGAAATCGATGAAAATGCCTTGCGGCCAGGTTGGCGGGGGAAGGCAGTTTCGTGAAACGTGATGCGTGAAACGTGGGGACTTATGCATCACGTATCACACTTCACGTCCGTTGGAGGTGGTGAGCGATCGGACCATTTAGGCTATTTTAGCATTGGGCCAGTACGGACGTAAACCATACTGAAGAGGGATGTTTTGAAACGGGGGTATGATTCGAATCTTCATGGGGCGACTTGAAGGCGTATTGATGTTGACAGTGCCCATCGAATTGCATATAATACAGATGGCTAAGATGTGGCCCGCTAGCTCAACTGGTAGAGCAGCGGACTCTTAATCCGCGGGTTCGGGGTTCGAGTCCCTGGCGGGTCACCACTTCCAACACAGGCTCCCGGAGGCATACCTCTGGGAGTTTTTTGTTAATGGATGTTCGGTCGTTGGATTTTTCAGTGCTCTCGACCGAGCCGTGGGGTTTGAAACTCCATCGCCTGCAAAATGCGGAACCCATACATTTTATCTTTCAGTGCTCTCGACCGAGCCGTGGGGTTTGAAACTCATATCCGCCCGCG
>DRQW01000077.1 GCA_011371305.1 Anaerolineae bacterium
GGCCGGGGATGAAGTCATCATCGTGAGCGTCTTGGTAGAAGTAAACGCCCTGAACAAGGGACGAAGCACAGTTGCCAACGCCAACAATGGCGACACGAACTTTGTCAGACATGGGGAGTCTCCTTGGGTGAAATAGAAGATGGAAATGCAATGGATGGATGATGTCGGAAGAAAAGGGGCAGGCCCGCACCGATACGGATGTCAGGCGCACGCAAAGCGCAAAGTCGCCAACGCGACCGTCAATCGTGAGCCTCCAACCGTTTCACACTCGCCCGCGGCACGAGTTCGCCCCGGAGGATGATATCGGTGACCGGCTTGGTGGCCAGCGCGGCCAACAGGGAGGCCACGGCATACCTTCCCAGCGCCTCCGCGCGCTGCTCCACGGTGGTCAGGGGAGGGATGCTGATGGCAGTCATAGGAATGTTATCGAAGCCGACGATGGAAAGATCGTCGGGGATGGCGACACCCTGCTGGTAAGCTTCGGCCAGCAGGCCCAGGGCGGAGAGGTCGTTGTAGCAGAAGATGGCGGTGGGTCGGATAGGGTCTGGCTGATTCAGCCACCAGTGCAGGGCTTCGCGCCCGGCCTCGATGGAGCCATCGCCAGGGATCACCCATGCTGGATCGAAAGCCAGGCCAGCCTCCTCCAAAGCCCGACGATAGCCCGCGGCCCGGGCCGCGTGAGAACGCCCCCGTTCGGGCCCACCCAGGTAGGCGATGCGGGTGTGGCCCATGCGCAACAGATGGCTGGTCGCCAGCCAGCCGCCGTATTCGTTATCGGTCATCACATTGAAAACCCGATCCCCCACATGCAGGGAATTGACGAAGATGACAGGCATGGCGAGCTTTTCCAGCAAAGGGGTATAGCCCTCCCGCACCCGCGAACTGAGGATGATCAGTCCGGCCGCGTTGTGGCCAGCAAGCATCTGCACCATGGCCAGCTCCTGCGCCGGGTCCCCTTGCGAACTGGCCACCAGCCGCTGATAACCATGCTCCTGACTGGCAGCCTCCAATCCCCGCATCACCGAGGCGATGTAAGGATCAGCCAGGGAGGGGGCGACAACGCCGATGACCGGGCTGGCGCCGGTGACCAGAGCCCGTGCGGCCAGGCTGGGCGCGTACCCCACCTCTTGGGCGATGCGTCGGATGCGCTCGCGGGTGGCCTGGCTGATGCGAGGGGAATCGGCCAGGGCACGGCTGACAGTGGAGGGAGAGACGCCGGCAAGACGGGCGATATCCTTGATGGAGGGACGCTGAGACATACGTTTGAACTAGAGAAAACGATGATTTTTGCGACTTTCAATGAGGACAACACCGCAAATCGAGAAAAGTTGTGCAAACGTTTGCACATTGCGGGAATTTATATCACGAGGCCAGGCAGCCTGTCAAATTTCTCCCTCGGGCTTTCAGAGAGGGGAAACCAGAACCGGAACCCTGGCAGACTGAAATCCCTGGCGCTTGGCGGATAGGCGTATTACGTCCGCCCGGCCCTTCTGCTATCATCATCCCATCCCCAATCCTATTTCCTTCGCACCCTCCGTCCGCACTTTATTCAAAGCATCAAAGGCCCAGCAGCCAAAACCATCGAAGCCCGTCGCCCCTAGCCGGATGCCCCTCTTACTCGAAATAATGCCCCAATGCCTCCACCATGTGCGCGGTGGCCAGGCTGTTATTCAGGGTAAAGATGTGGATACCCGGCACATCATTTTCCAGGAGTTCACCCGCCTGGTCGATAGCCGCGGCAATGCCTGCCATTTGTTGATCCGGGGAACCATCCTCGAAGGAAAGCAACAGCTTCCGCAAATCGGTGGGAATGCTGGCCCCGCACAGTTTCGTGATCCGGTCAATCTGCGAATATTTGGTGATGGGCAACAATCCGGGCACAATGGGCACGGTGATCCCAGCCCGAACGGCCATCTCCCGAAAACGGAAGAAATCCGCGTTATCGTAAAAAAGCTGGGTGATGACCAGGTCCGCGCCAGCATCGACTTTCATCTTGAGGTGTTCGATGCTCGTGGCCAGGTCGCGGGTCTCGATATGCCCTTCGGGATAGCCGGCCACGGCCAGGGAAAGCCGATCCCTATAGTGTGCTTTCAGGAAAGCCACCAGTTGATAGGCATAGCGAAAACCATCGGGCGCGGGGATGAACTCAGTCTGCCCTCGGGGTGGATCGCCGCGCAGAGCCACCAGGTTTTCCGCGCCCTCGGCAATGGCCCGATCGACAAAATCGAGGATGGCCTGCCGGCTGGCCCCCACGCACGTGAAATGAGGCACGGTGGTCACATCATAGCGATCGCGCACCTCCTTCACCAGCTTGAGGGTGTTATCCCGGGTGGAGCCCCCGGCCCCGTAGGTCACCGAAACAAAACCTACCGGATGCGCCATGATGTGGGCCAGCTCCTTGCGCAAGTTTGTCCAACCCTTTTCCGTTTTCGGCGGGAAAAGTTCTACCGAAAGCACGGGACGTTGGGCGGTGCGATAGATGTCTTTGAATTGCATGGTTTTTCGTCGATGGATGAGGATGGCAGGATCAGGACGGGGATGGGCGTGGCTGTGTGCGTTGCCGAACAGCCTCATAGAGGATCACGCCTCCGGCCACCGCGACATTCAGGGACTCAACCCCGCGCGCCATGGGGATGGCAATGGGCTGGATGTGAGGCCAGAGGTCGATGATACGGGCCCGCTCCGTCTCGCCGCCCAGGATGAGCGCGCTGGCCGGGGTCCAGTCCACCTGAGTATAGCGCCGTGAGGCATGGGCATCCGCAAAGTAAATAGTATAGCCTTCCACCCAGCCTTGGGCAACCCGGGCGGTGGGTGCCTGTCGGATGGCAAGCCGGAAATGGGCGCCCATGCCCGCGCGCAGAGCTTTCGGCGACCAGGGATCGGTGACGCCTGGCAGGATGATAACCTGATCCACATCCGCAGCGGCCGCGGTGCGCAGGATCGCCCCAAGGTTGCCGGGATCGCGTACACCGTCCAGGATGAGCGCCAGGCCCTGTCGACCAGGTTCGATTTGGGGTATGGGGCTCACCGCGAGCACCCCTTGGGGTGTGGCCGTATCCGCGATCTGGGTGAAGAGATGCGCGGGGATGCGTAGCATCGGCGCGCCCGTCTGCTCCACCTGCGCCAGGAGTTCTGGGTAGCGGGCTTCGGCCTCGGGGGTAAAGAAAAACAGCGCCGGAGGCATTCCGGCGCTGAGGCTATCGGCGATGAGGCGCTCGCCTTCCAGGAGGATCTGTTGATGTTTGCGCCGGTTCCGGCGATGATGCAGAGACCGGGCCAGTTTCAACCTGGGGTTCGCGGGACTGGTAATATCGATAATGGGCATGGAAATGAAGGGAGTTTAGCCAACGGTCTGTTTCGCGGTTTCGACCACTGCCTCGAAGGCTTTGGGGTCATTCACCGCCAGGTCGGCCAGGATCTTGCGATCCAATTGGATGTTGGCCTTTTTCAGCGCGTGCATGAAGGTGCTGTAATTCATGCCATGCTGACGGCTGGCCGCGTTGATGCGTGTGATCCACAGGCGGCGAAAATCCCGCTTGCGGCGACGCCGGTCCCGATAGGCATAGACCAGCGCGTGGATCATGGATTCATTGGCCGTACGAAACAGACGATGTCGGGCGCCGAAATGGCCCTTGGTGAATTTAAGCACTTTTTTACGTCGGGCGCGTGTGGTAACGCCACTGGTTGCACGTGTCATGGGTACCTCGTTTTATCGATCTGGGCTTTGTTTTTACTTTTGCTTCTTCAGATAAGGCGCGAGCTGCTGCAAGCGGCGCTTGTGGCTGGGTTCGGGGTCGGTCAACAATTTGTCGAATTGGCGTTTGCTGCGCTTGGGGGTGCGGCGCTTGAGGTGCCCTTTGCCCTGTTTGTGGCGGCGCAG
This sequence comes from Anaerolineae bacterium, assembly GCA_011371305.1. Lineage (GTDB taxonomy): Bacteria > Chloroflexota > Anaerolineae > J102 > J102 > M2005. The sequence goes on from DRQW01000077.1 coordinate 3,881, forward strand.
CTTGCCGGTGGCGGAAAGCCGAAACCGCTTGGCAGCCGCTTTGTAGGTTTTGATTTTCGGCATGGTCGCTATCTCCTAACAAGTGAAAGAGGGAGCTTCTCACAACGAGCAGCACCCTCTCGCAGATAGATGGTTGACAGAAGTGCTGAAAAGTTAGCCGGGTTTCTTGGCGTTTTGCGCCTTCTTTTCGGCTTTCTCCTGCGATTGCTGAGGGGATTTCGATTTGGACGCGGATTTCTTGACCTGCGAACGGGGCGCGATGATCATCAGCAGGCTGCGTCCTTCCATGTTCGGACGCACCTCGACTTCGCCCACGTCGGCCAGTTCGGCCGCGAAATCATTCATAATCCGAAGCGCGACATCAGCGTGCTGGATTTCGCGGCCACGAAAACGCAAGCGGACCTTGACCTTGGCTCCGCTTTCGAGAAACTTCCGTGCCTGTTTCAGCCGCACCTCGGTATCGTGCTCGCTGGTCTTGGGCCGAAGACGAATTTCTTTGACCTCGATCTGCTTTTGTGCCTTACGGGCCTGGCGCTGGCGTTTGGTCTGTTCGTACTGATATTTCCCGTAATCAATCAAACGACATACCGGCGGATCGGCCTTGGGCGCAACCTCCACCAGGTCCAGATCCCGCTCCCGGGCAAGACGCAAAGCTTCGGATGGTGTCATGATGCCCAGCTGTTTACCAGACTCATCCACCACCCGAACTTGGGGAGCACGAATTTGTTCGTTAATACGAACCCGAGGTGTGCGGCTCGTACTGCGGCGACTACTTCTTCGCTTGGCTATGGCGCCTGACTCCTATGAATGCTGGAATGCAATTGAATAAAAGCGGGTTTTGCGATTGGCAAGCATACCATAAAGGGTGGAAATGGTCAAATCAAATCACCATGCCCGCGGACCGCTTTCGCTCCCCATCCCAGAGGAGGAAGACATCGGCCGGGGGTGCCGAGGCGCGCCCCGCGCCAGGGACCGTGTGGATGTGGGCCCGGGCCACGGTCAACGCCCAGATCTCCGCCGCGCCCGCCCGTGCCAGGGGCTGGGCACAGGCTCGCAGGGTGGCCCCCGTCGTGGCCACATCATCAATCAGCAACACGCTGCGTCCCCGCAAATCCACTCCAGGGTAAGGCTCGAACGCACCGGCCACATTCTGCTGACGCTGCACCCGATTGAGATGGGTCTGGGATTGGGTGGCCCGCACCCGACGAAGAATGTCATTGCGCGTGGGGATGCCCAGGGTGCGGGTGATGGTCTGGGCCAGGAGTTCACTTTGGTTAAAGCCTCGCGCGGCCAGCCGCTGGGCATGCAAAGGCACGGGGATCAGCATGTCGATGGGGATCGGATGCTCGCGGAGATAGTCCACCAGGAACATCCCCAGAATGGTAGCCAATTCCTGCACGCCATGATATTTCAGGCTTCGAATGCTTTGGCTGATGGGGCCCTTGTAGAAGAAAACACCACGGATGCCGCGAAGAGGATCGGGCGGGTCCCGACGACACAGGTGACACACGCTACGAACGGTCATGGGGTTGCCACAGCGTATGCACACTTCCCGACCAATGGGTTGCGCTTCGTCCCGGCACGGGCGGCACAGATAATCCCCTAACCTGCCGCAATACACACACTTGGGAGGGAAAAACAGATCGAGGACCGGACGGAAGCGCTCCTTCAGCCCCATGCACCTATGAAAATCGAACGCGGATGAACACGGAAGATCACGGATGGTTCAAAAACTCTACAAACCGGGAAACCGTGAGGCAAGCGGCAAGGCCTCACCTTCCCAGATTGCCTAGCGTGCAGTTTGGCCGGTTGAGGCCGGTCGGTAGTCGTCCTATTGAGGGAACCAGGTATTCAGCAGGTCAAAGACGAACGCGCGCAGATCATCCCCCAAGATGAGTAAAATGGCGAGGACCACGATGGCGATGAGGAGGAGGATCAGCGCGAATTCGATGATACCCTGGCCGCTGTTGGAAGAACGAGGTGGGTTGGGACTCATAGCACGTGCGGGGGATCAATCGAGCTGGGTGGATGCGGGTTTGGAGACCTGGCCCGGGTGGCTGAACGCAAGACGGAATACAGTGCCTGCCGCGTGAAAGATTTCTTTCTGAGAGATTTTCGACGCACCGCGACGACGATCCGTGAACACGATGGGTGTTTCCACCACCTGGAAGCCCGCCTTCTGCACCCGCCAAAGCATTTCCAACAGATAGGAATAGCCATCCGCCCGGATGCTGCGCGGGTCCACGGTTTCCAACACGTGGGCGCGATAGCAGCGGAAGCCCGCGGTGCAGTCGTGCGCGTGCAAACCCAGCATCGTGCGGGCAAAGAGGTTGGCTCCCCGGCTGAGCAAGCGACGATGCCAGCCCCACAGGCGGACACCGCCCCCAGGCACATATCGGGAGCCAATGGCCAGGTCATAGGTATCGGTCAGGCGCAACAAGGTGGGGATGTAGCGGGGATTGTGGGAAAAATCCGCATCCATGGTCAGGATGCGATCATGCCCCAGGTCCAGAGCGCGCATGAACCCCGCGGTGTAGGCCGTGCCCAGGCCCATCTTGTAGGGGCGATGAATGACCTGGACGCGCGGATTTTCGCGGGCGATAGCGTCCGCGACGTCGCCCGTGCCATCGGGCGAGTTGTCATCGACAATGAGGACATCCACATTGACTTCGAGGCTCAAAATCCGCTCCACCAGCGGGGGAACGTTTTCAGCTTCGTTATACGTGGGGATGATGACGATGGCGCGAGGAGGCTCGTTCATGCAGCGAAAAGACACCTAATGGCGCGTTGCGCGCCAGGTTTGGCCCAGAACATCTCGGGCTTTCGCATTCTAGCATAGGATGAGCAGCCAACCAAACTACTATGCCCTCATGGACCGCTCCTTTCCAGGCCATTCCCAGGTAACTTTGATGAAATACATATCGAGAATATAATAACTGTTGATCTCACGCGAAGGCGCTAAGGGCGCACAGGCGAAAGAGTATAGACGCATGGTTTCCTGCCCATCCATTCCCTTTCGACTGGTATTCCGGGCTACTGTCTTCCACAGAACAAGGAGGTTCTCATGCAACGTATCACCCGTTTGATTTTATTCCTGACCCTGGTTTTGGTCGCACTGGTGGGGTCCCAGGCCCCTGTATTTGCGGAACCAGGCGGGACCAGTATCTGCGATCCCGATGGCGTGCAAAGCAGCGGCGCCATTTATCGCATTTGCATGCCTGATGGCCCCTGGAACGGAGACCTCGTGGTCTATGCCCACGGTTATGTCTCCCCCCTGGAGCCCGTAGGCATTCCCGAGGACCAGCTCACCCTGCCCGACGGCACCTCGCTCATCGATATGATCACTAGCATGGGCTATGCCTTCGCCACCACCAGCTACGCGACCAATGGCCTGGCCGTGGTCGATGGCGTGCAAGATGTTACCGAACTGGTGAGCATCTTCCGCGCCACCAAAGGCGAGCCCGAACACGTGTATCTTACCGGACCATCCGAGGGGGGGCTGATCACCATCCTGGGCATCGAACGACATCCCGATGTGTTCGACGGCGCGCTTTCCACCTGCGGCCCTATTGGGAATTTTCAAAAACAAACCGATTACCTGGGCGACTTTCGCGTGGTGTTCGACTATTACTTCCCTGGGGTTCTGCCGCCCAGCCCGATCGCCATCCCGGATGAAGTCATGACCGACTGGGAAGACGTTTACGAACCCGCGGTCCGCGCGGCCATCGCCCAGGACCCATATGCCACTGAGCAATTGTTACGCGTCACCCGGGCCGCTGTAGATCCTACGGACCCCGCTTCGGTGGAGAAAACCGTGCTGGGTGCGTTGTGGTACAACGTCTTCGCCACCAACGATGCCATCGATAAGCTGGGCGGTCAGCCCTTCGGCAACCAGCACAAGCTCTATTTCGGCTCGGACGATGACTTCGCCCTGAACCTGGGCGTCCAGCGCTTCCAGGCCGATCCCCAGGCCAAGGCCACCATCCAGGAGGACTATCAAACCTCGGGCGACCTGCAACGCCCCGTGGTCACCATGCACACCCTGCTCGATCCCATCGTACCCTACTGGCATGAACCCCTCTACCGACAGAAAGTGATGGGAAGCGGTGCCGCGTTCCAGCACATCAACATTCCTATCCCCCGTTACGGCCACTGCAACTTCGAGCCCGAAGAGGTATTAGCCGCGTTTGCCATCCTTGTATTCCGGGTGGAAGGCGATATCCTCGACGTCAGCGCCGCGCTGCCCGATGCCAAGGCGCAACAGCGCTATCAAGAATTACTGCACCGCTATGGCACGCCCGTCATGCCGTAAACGCCTCTTTCCCCCAGACATAACAAAAAGCTCCCGGCCCGTTGGCTGGGAGCTTTCTGGTTGGTGGCGACGGGTGGACTCGAACCACCGACACAGCGATTATGAGCCGCTTGCTCTGCCTCCTGAGCTACGTCGCCATGTTGAAGCCCCGGCGTAAACCGGGGCCTGTTGGTAGCGGGGGCAGGATTCGAACCTGCGACCTTCGGGTTATGAGCCCGACGAGCTACCTCTGCTCCACCCCGCATCGCAAGTATAAATTATAACCGGTTTGCGGAATTTGTCAAGTTTTTCACGGTTTTTAGCGGCCCATGCTAAACTGTGTCGAAAATAGCGTTTTGGCCCTCACTGCGAAAGAACCCACCCAACCCACGTCAGGCGAAGCGCAGACCTGGCTGCAACATACCGGCGAACCGGTGCTAGGTCCAACCGATCCCAAATAGGATACAACTATGATCCACATCATCGGCCTCGGCCCGGGCGATCCCGGGCTCATCACCCGACGGGCTTGGGAACTCATCACCCAGGCTTCGGAAATCTGGGTACGTACCCGCGAGCACCCCGCCATCCCCGAGATCGCCCGCCACGCCACCGTCCATAGCTACGACCATCTCTACGAAACCCACAACGACTTCGACGCTGTTTACGCGGCCATTGCCGAGGATGTGGTCGCCCGCGCGGCAGAGCAGGATGTCGTATATGCCGTCCCCGGCGACCCCGCGGTGGCCGAACGCACCCCCGCGCTCATCCGCCAACGCGCCCACCCCCAGGGCATCTCCGTCACCATCCATGCCGCGGTCAGTTTCCTGGAACCCACCTTCGCCGCGCTGGATGCAGACCCCATCCACGGGGTGCAAATCCTCGATGCCCAACGCCTGGCCCAGATGCACCACCCGCCCGGCTCCCTGGGCATGGGCCTGATCATCCCCCAACTCTACAATCGTCTCCTCGCGGGGGATGTCAAGCTCACCCTGATGAACGCCTATCCCGACGACCATCAGGTCACCCTTATCTCGGGCGCGGGCACAGACGCGCTGCGCTTGCAGGCACTTCCCCTCTATGAACTCGACCGCCGCGATGACCTGGATGACATGACCACCCTCTGGGTGCCTCCCCTGGACCGTCCCGCGACCTACGAAGACCTGCAAGAGATCATCGCGCACCTGCGCGCGCCCGATGGCTGCCCCTGGGACCGGAAACAAACCCATCAGACCCTACGCCCCTACCTGCTGGAAGAAACCTACGAAGTCCTCGACGCCCTGGACGCGGAAGATTCCCAGGCACTGAAAGAGGAACTGGGCGATCTCCTCATCCAGATCGCGCTCCATGTGCAGATCGCCACCGAGGAGGGTGAATTCAAATTGGCAGACGTCATCGCCCATGTGGTGGATAAGCTCATTCGTCGGCATCCCCATGTGTTCGGGGATGTGAACGTGACCGATGCCGAGGAAGTCGCCCGGAATTGGGAAGCCATCAAACAGCGGGAGCGAGAGGAAAACGGCCAGCAAGCCAAGAAGCAGACCTTGTTGGATGGCATCCCCGCGGCCTTACCTGCGCTCGCACGGGCGCAGACCTACGCCTCTCGACTGGCCCGGGTGGGCTATCCCCTGCCTGAGCCAGCAGGCTGGACGGAGGAGGAATTGGGGTGGGCGCTGATGCGGCTGGCAGAGCAAGCGGAAGCCTCGGGCCTGGATGCAGAGGCCGCGTTGCGGTCGGTCACCCGCCGCCTGCGGGAGATGTTAATCACCCTGGAGGAAGCAGCCCGGCGCCAGGGCGACGATTTCCTGCGCCTTCCCGATGAAGAAAAGCGCCGCCGCTGGAAAAGCATTATCAGGAAATCGTAGCGACGCGCACGCCCCGATGACCCTATCCGCGATGCATGACCTTTCATTCGTGCTTCACGAACCGGCCTTTCAGCAAGATAGCTCGGGCCGGTGCGCCCTCGGCGCCCTGAAGCTTCAGCGGCAGGCAAACCAACGTATAATCACCCGGCTCCACGTCAGTCATATCCAACCCTTCCACAATGACCACGCCCGCCTTTAACAAAATGCGATGGGTTGGGGCGAGGGCGTCGTAAGGTGCGATGGAAAGATAATCCACGCCCACCAACCGCACACCCCGATCCACCAGCCATTGCGCGCCATCCGCAGCCAGGGCCACAAAGTCGGTGTGGAAACGAGGCGATCGCATGAGGCCACGAGCCGTGTTGCTGGTGAGGAACAGCACCCGCTCCGTCCCGGGCGGAATGGCCAGTCTATCCAACGTGGACGCGGTGATGAGTCCCGCGTCCCCGATATCGACCACGCGCGCCGGACCGATCAGCACGTCTAACGGCAGTTGATCCACGCCCGCGGCATCGGGAAGATAATGCGCGGGGGCATCCACATGGGTGCCCGTATGCGCGCTCATAGCCAGCTCAGTCAGGGTGAAGTCATCCCCCCGGGCGAGATGAAAGGGCTGGCGCAGAACCACCCGCGGATCACCGGGCCACACAGGGGTCTCGGGCGAAAGGGGTGGGGAAAGATCAATGATGTCTGGAGACATGACGAAAACCGGGCTCACGCTATGCAAGTCGCACGTATGCAGGTAGCAGGTATGCAAGTGGCAGGTGAAGAACATCGCCACCGGCAGGACTTGCGACTTGCAAACTTTATCAGCGAAAGGTTGCTTCGCATTATACCCCATCGTCATCGAACTTCCCCAATAACCCCTGACTTTCCCCCATTATCTCTTTCTATGCTACAATTGAACGTCAGATTGCGGGCAAAAGCCCTTGCGTTGGAGGCGAACACGCCCTTGGGCCGACGTTGGGCGTAGCGACAACGCACGCCACGTGCATGCCGTCCGGTCGTCCAGTATCGCGCCCGGGCTTCTCGCGCCAACCTGACCGCAAAAATATCAAATCCCAAAATCTCATCTTAAACACAACAGGCCATCTATGTCCGAACTTAACGTCACCCAACAAATCCTGGAAGATTCTCACGAACTCCTCCTGAAGGTGGAGGTTCCCCAAGACCGTGTGGAAAGGGCATTGCGCAAACTGGCGAAAGAACTCGGCCGCCGAATGCGTATTCCCGGATTCCGTCCTGGCAAAGCGCCCGCGCAGCTTATCATCGCCCGCTTCGGCCGCGAGGCATTGCTGCAAGAAGTGGCCGAGGAGATGGCGGAGGACATCTTCGCGGAAGTCATCCAAACCGTGGACGAAGACAAGATCGTCCCGGGCGCTTCCCTGCGAAGCATCGACTTCGACCCCCTCACCTACGAATTCGTGGTTCCCCTCAAACCCGAAGTGGACCTGGGCGACTATCGCTCCCTGCGGGTCCCCATCGAGCCGGTGGACGAAGCTGAAGTGCTCAAGATGGTGGATGATGAACTGCATCATTTGTTGGAACACAACAAACTCTGGCAGCCCGTTGATCGCCCGGTCCAATATGGGGACCTCGTCACCATCCGCATTAAAATGACGGTGGACGGCGAAACCGAACTGGAGCAGGACGAGTGGGAATTCATCCCCGATGAGAAAGACCCCACTCTCGCGCCCGAATTCGACGCGGCCATCGTGGGGATGAAACCGGGCGAGACCAAGACCTTCACCATTACGTTCCCGGAGGATAGCCATTCGCCCTGGGCGGGTAAGACCGCGGAATTCGAGGTGGAGGTGAAAGGCGTCAAATCCGAGGAGTTGCCCGAGCTCACCGATGAGCTGGTAGCCGAAAACACCGAGTTCGAAACCATCGAAGCCTTCAAGCAAGCCCTTGAGGAAGAGGCAAGAGCCCACCTGCAAAGCGCTGCGGAACGCAAGCTGAATGAGGAACTATTCAAACAGCTCAGGGAATCCAGCACCATTCGCTACGCGCCCGCGACCCTGGCTTTCGAGGTCGAAGACCTGGAGCAAGAGCGCGAGCAAATCCATAAAATGTATGGGTTTGAATCGACCCAACAGCTCCTGGAGCTTCAGGGCAAAAGCCGGGAGGAGTATCGGCAGGAGCTGGAGCCCGATGCCCGAATTCGGCTGGAGGAACGCCTCCTGCTGGACGCGATCGCAGAACAGGAGCAGCTTGAGGTCAGCGACTACGAGATGGAAACCTATCTTCGTGAAGCGGGCCTGGATCCGGAACAGACCGAGAAGCTCATCGATGCCCTGAAGCATGAAGAGAATTATCGGGCCTTCATCCGCCGATTGGTTTTGCGCAAGAAAGCCTTTGAACTGCTGAAAGCCATCGCCCGGGGCGAGGACGTGCCCGAACCAGGCCAGCACCCGGTGATGGAAGCCCCTGCGGCGGAGGAAGTCGAGCCTGAAGAAAGCGAAGCCGCAGAAGAGGTGGAGACCGAAGAAGAAGCAGCCTCGGTGGAAGAGAAGTAAGTATTGGCTTTCCTGAAAAAAGACCACGAAGGCACGAAGGGAAAAGATAAGACTTGAAGGGAATCTTTCCGTCAACTACCCTATTTTCTCCGTATCCTCCGTGTCTCCATGTTGAAATGACCTTTTTGCAGTGGAGCCAGTATTCGGTGTTCAGTGGAAATGGCTTGGAGCTGCATCCTGTGAACTGAAGAGTTCCCATCACCTTGACTCAAACTCAAAAAACACCTAACTCGGATACAGATAAACCCGACTATGAACAACACCACACCAACCCTCCCCCATTCCCTCATCCCCATGGTCATCGAGCAGACAGGGCGTGGCGAGCGCGCCATGGATATTTACTCCCTGCTGCTCAAAGAGCGCATCATCTTTCTGGGCACCCCTATCAACGACCAGGTGGCCAACAGCATCATCGCCCAGATGCTTTACCTCAACCACGTGGACCCCGAACGTGACATCCAGCTCTACATCAACTCCCCTGGCGGACATGTTTATGCAGGGCTGGCCATTTATGATACCATGCAGATGATCCAGGCACCCGTCTCGACCTGGGCCGTGGGGATCACCGCCAGCATGGCCACCATCCTGTTGGCCGCGGGCGAGAAGGGCAAACGCTACGCCCTGCCCCACAGTACCATCCACATGCATCCTGCGGGCGGCGGCGCGCATGGCTACACCCCTGACGTCCGCATCCAGTTCAAAGAACTGGAACGCCTGCAGAACGCGAATTTCTACATCCTCTCCAAACACACGGGCCAACCCATCGAACGCATCGAAGCCGACTTCGACCGCGACCATTACATGCACGCGCAGGAAGCCCTGGAATACGGTATCATCGACCACATCTTCGGCGAGCCGGACCCCATGCTTGAGAAAATCGATTGACCATGACCCACTATTGTTCCTTTTGTCATCGCCCGGAAGAGGAAGTCACCCGACTCATCGCAGGCCCCGATGGCGTGAACATCTGCGATGAATGCGTGGGCCTCTGCGTCGAAATCCTGGAAGAGGAGGGCGTGACGCCTTCGAGTGAGAAGAAGCCCGCGATCCACCTGAGCATGGACCGCGTCCTCTCGCCCCGGGAGCTGGTGCGACGGCTGGATGATTATGTCATCGGCCAGGAACGGGCGAAAAAAGTCCTCTCTGTGGCGGTATATAACCACTACAAGCGCATCATCTGGGGCAAGGAAACGGACGAGGTCGAGCTGCAGAAGAGCAACATCCTGCTGCTAGGCCCTACGGGCAGCGGTAAAACCCTACTGGCCCAAACCCTGGCCCGCATCCTGGATGTGCCCTTCACCATTGCGGACGCGACCAGCCTCACCGAGGCGGGTTACGTGGGCGATGATGTGGAAAACATCCTGGTGCGGCTGCTTCAGGCCGCGGACTGGGATGTGGAACGGGCGCAGATCGGCATCATCTACATCGATGAGATCGACAAAATCGCCCGCAAATCGGGCGGGAACCCCTCCATCACCCGGGATGTGTCGGGCGAGGGGGTGCAGCAGGCCCTGTTGAAGATCATCGAAGGCACGGTGGCCAATGTGCCCCCCCAGGGGGGACGCAAACACCCCCAACAGGAACTCATCGCCATCGACACAAGCCACATCCTCTTCATCGCGGGTGGTGCCTTCGCGGGCATCGAAGAGATCATTGCCAAGCGCGTGGGCGCAGGCGGGCGACTGGGATTTGGTGGCGCGCCCATGGAAAAAAGCGCTCTGGAAAAACGCCGCACCGAGCTTCTCGCCCAGGTCAGCCCCGAAGACTTGCTGGCATTCGGCCTCATCCCTGAATTCGTCGGGCGTCTGCCCGTGGTGGTCAACCTCGAACCCCTGGATGAGGATGCGCTCATCGCCATCCTCACCCAACCCAAGAACGCGGTCGTGCGCCAGTATCAGCGCCTGTTGGCCCTGGACGGGGTCGAACTCGTCTTCACACCCGAAGCCCTGCGCGCGGTCGCGCAGCAGGCCATGGCCCACAAAACAGGTGCCCGCGGGTTGCGCACCATCGTGGAAAATGTGTTGCTGGACGTGATGTACGAGATACCGGGCCGGGACGACGTGGCCAAATGCGTCGTCAACGCCGAAAACATCCTGCATGGTACCCGGCCGTTGCTGCTCAACCACCAGGGCCAACCACTTCCCTGGTCGAGTGATGAGCATCTGGCTCAAACCGCGTGACAGCTCTGAAAATAGCATGATCGTTGGTCGCTGAAGGTTCGCAAAGTCCAGGTTGGGCGAGTTTGCCATGGTGCGTATTGCGTACTGCGTATTCCGTCCAGTCGCCTCCACGCAATTCGCAATACGGAATACGCAATACGGAATACGAGATCGGCTTCCCGCGCCAACCTTGCCACCATGTCAATCGTAACGGATTCCCTCGATACCAACCATGCCTCTCCCTCCCTTAACCATCCACACCAACATCTGGCTGGAAACCGAGGACGGGGATGTTGCGCTCAGCCGCTGGCGCATGGAATTGCTGGAAAACATTCATCGGGAAGGTTCCATCAGCGCCGCGGCCAAGGCCATGAACATCCAATACCGCCTGGCATGGCAGCGTATCCATGAAATGGAGGAACGGTTAGGGTTCCCCCTGGTTGAAACCACCATCGGAGGCCGAGGCGGCGGTGGGGCTTGTCTCACCCCGCAAGCCCACCTCCTGCTCGAACGCCTGACCGAACTCTTCGCAGCCATTGACGCCTGCGCCCAGGAGCAAGGGACCAGCCACCTACGCAAATTGGAACGGGCGCTGGCCGAACAGAATAACCCATGATGCATCGCTTGCTTTTTTATCCATCGATATGCCTATCCGACATACCGCCTGGCTGGCCTGGACCTGGCTTTTTGCCCTCTTCCTGACCGGATGCAACCCGCCCGCGCTCCCACCAACCAAGCAAGTCGAACCCGCCAACACATTGGTGCTGGCCACGACCACCAGCACCTATGATAGTGGTCTCCTGGACGCGATCCTCCCCGATTTCGAAAGAAAAACCGGCATTCAGGTGGAGGTGGTGGCCGTAGGCACGGGCCAGGCCCTGAAGCTGGGCCAGGCCAAAGATGCGGACGTGCTCCTGGTGCATGCAAAAAGCCGAGAAGAACAATTCGTCGCGGCCGGTTACGCGCCTTTCCGCAAGGATGTGATGTACAACGACTTCGTCATTGTCGGTCCTCCCGACGATCCCGCAGGCATCCGCGGCATGAGCGACGCGGCGGCCGCGTTCAAGCGCATCGCGCAAGCGCGGGCCACCTTTGTCTCGCGAGGCGATGAATCGGGAACCCATTTCAAAGAACTGGCGATCTGGGAAAAAGCCGGGATCCAGCCGCATGGGGATTGGTATCTCAGCGCGGGCCAGGGCATGGGCGCGGTATTGACCATGGCCCACGAATTGCAGGCTTACACCCTCACCGATCGGGCCACTTACCTTTCCCGCCGCGATAAACTCAACCTGGACACGCTGGTAGAGGGCGATCCCATCCTCTTCAACCAATACGGCGTCTTGCCCATCGCCCAGGACGCAGCTCATCAAGACAAATTCGCTGCAGCCATGGCCTTTGTGGATTGGATCACCAGTCCCGAGACCCAGGCTCTCATCGCCGAATTCGGCAAAGACACATACGGCCAGCAGTTGTTTTTCCCCAATGCCGAAAAATAATCGCGCATCCGTGTTTCTCCCATCCATGTTAAACTCTCAGAATGACGGTCGCGGTGATCAGGCTTTACTGAAAGCACACGCATCCCAAACATGATCTACATCGGTTGTGCTGGCTGGTCCATTCCTTGGGCACATGCCCACCTCTTCCCCGCGGAGGGCACACACCTGGCCCGATACGCGCAGGTCTTCCCCGCGGTGGAGATCAATTCCTCCTTCTACCGCCATCACCGGCCCGCGACCTATGCCCGTTGGGCGGCTTCCACGCCCGAAGGCTTCCGCTTCGCGGTCAAAGTCCATCGCACCATCACCCATTACAAACGTCTCCGCCAACCCGAGTTACTGGATGAATTCTTGCCCGGTGTACTGGAATTGGGGGAAAAGCTGGGGACCTTGCTATTGCAGTTGCCTCCGGGCCTGGCCTTTGACCCCGACCAGGCGATTGCTTTCTTCACCGCATTGCGGGAACGCTATCAGGGCTATGTGGTCTGCGAACCCCGAAACGCGAGTTGGTTTGGCGAAGATGCGGACGCGCTTTTGCATGAGTTTCACATCGCCCGGGCGGTGGTGGATCCATCCCCTGTCGGCGAGGAGTTAATCCCGGGCGGCTGGCCTGGTCTGACCTATGTTCGGCTCCATGGCTCGCCCATCATCTATCGTTCCCCTTACGAGCACGACTTTCTCGAATCCCTGGCCGGGAAATTGCGGGAGTGGGAGGCCAACGGCCCGGTGTGGTGTATTTTCAATAACACAGTGGAGGGCGCGGCTATCCCCAACGCATTGGAACTCATGGATTTGCTGGGAGAACAACCTGATAGCGTAGCCAACCATTGAACGGCAAAGCCCACAAAGGCACCAGCCATACGTAAAGATTTGAAAGTTTTTATCCGTGTTGAGTCAGGAAAGCTACGTGATCAGTTACAATCCATTCTCCCACGGCAGGCGCAATTGCCGAATCGGCGCCCATGAACGCCGGTGGATGGGACATGGCCCCAGCGCATCCAACGCCCGACGATGCTGCGCGGTGCCATACCCCTTGTGGCGGGCGAAACCATAGCCCGGATACCGGGCATCCAGCTCGACCATCAGCCGATCTCGATACACCTTGGCGATGATGGACGCAGCCGCGATGCTCAACGACGCTTGCTCGCCTCGCACGAGCCGCTGTTGGGGCCAGTCGCCCAGGGGCCGGGGGAGATAATCGATGAGTAGTGCGTCGGGCTGTTGGGGCAATGCAACCAGGGCCGCGCGCATGGCCCGATAGGTGGCGTTGAGGATGCCGACTTCGTCGATGACCTCGGGCGAGACCACGCCCACCGCAACGGTGGCCACCGCCTGGATGCGGTCGTAGAGTTGCTCCCGGGCAGTGGGCCGCAAGCGCTTGGAATCATCCACCCCGGCCAGGGCTTGGGCCAGCAGGTCGGGATCAGGGGGGAGGATGACCGCGGCCGCGACCACGGGCCCGGCCCACGCGCCCCGCCCCGCCTCATCCAGCCCAGCCACCGTGCAACCTTCCGACCACCAACGCATCTCATGTTCCAACCCAGCTTCCACCCTCCGGTTGGAACTCACACCACGCGATGGCCGATCACCCATGTCGGACATCCGACCTCCGGTCTCATCCATACCCCAACCGCCGCAGCTCCGCGGGATTGCGGCGCCACTTGGGCTTGACTTTGACATGCAAGTCGAGATAGACCTGGCGCCCCAAAGCTGCTTCGATCTCCTTGCGCGCCTCCTGGCCGATCTGCTTGATCATCCGCCCGCCTTTGCCGATGAGAATGCCCTTCTGTGACTGTCGCTCCACGAAAATGCGGGCGAAAATGTAAATGACGCCATTTTCCCGCTCCTCAAAATCCTGCAGGTCCACCGCCACCGCGTGGGGCACTTCCTCCTGCAGATAGAGCAGGGCCTTCTCGCGAATCAGCTCCGCCACCAGGAACCGCTCCTGGATATCGCTGACCTGGTCGGGAGGATAATAGCGCGGGCCTGGGGGCAGATGCGCACGGATCAAGTCAACCAGCGCGTCCACGCCCTGATGCCTGAGTGCACTCACCGCGATATCTTCCACAAGCTCCGGAACCAACGCCCGATACGCTTCCGCGTGCTCCAGCAGCCGGTCGGGCGGGGTGATGTCGATCTTGTTCATGACCAGGATCACGGGCAGCGGTTGCCCGCGCAACACCGCGGCCACTCGTTCGTCATCCTTTCGCGGGGGTTTGCTCACATCCACCACCCACAGGGCCAGGTCTGCGTCGGGCAGGGCTTTGCGGGCCTCCTCCACCATGAACTCGCCCAACTTATGCTTGGGCTTGTGGATGCCCGGCGTGTCGATGAACACGATCTGGCAATCCTCCCGGGTGAGAATGCCCGCGATGCGATTGCGGGTGGTCTGCGGCCGGGGGGAGACGATGGCCACCTTCTGGCCCAGGATAGCGTTCATCAGGGTGGATTTGCCCACGTTGGGCCGCCCCACCACGGCCACAAACCCCGAACGATGGTCGGGGGGCACGTCGGTGAAGGGATCGGGCTGGGATAAGAAGTCGTTGGGATCGAGGGAGGACATGGGAAGGGAACGTGTTCCGTATTGAGTCATCAATGGGCGAATGTTGGATACATGATAAGCGGGCCTCCTGAGAAAGTCAAAGCGCTTGATCATCAAAGCGCTACCCTTTCCAATGGTGCCATGCTATAATTCCCTTACCCACCCGTCGTTCAACGAACCCCGCGATCTGAGAAAACCATGCCAACTATTTCCATGTTTTACGGCATCATTGTACGAATGTATTACGCTCCTTCAGAACATCCGCCCCCTCACATCCACGTCTATTATCAAGATTACCGGGCCACATTTCGCATTGACACATTGGAATGGATGGAGGGAAC
>DRQW01000078.1 GCA_011371305.1 Anaerolineae bacterium
CCCGCGCCGATACCAAGGAAAATTGAGAACGCTGATTTGCGCCGATGCTTCGCAGCGCAGATTTTCGCAAATGATTTTTATTTTGATTTTATCTGCGTGAATCTGTTTCTATCAGCGTTCATCTGCGTCCTCTATTTTCATAGCAGCCCTCTCATGGGGTGGCGAGGAGGCGCGTCAGGGTGTCGATTTCGGCCGCGTAGGCCTGGAACGTGGCCGCATCGGGCTCCCACTCGCCATACCACACCCGCTCGAAGGTCTCGATCACCGACCGCAAATGCTGCCGGAGGGCCGGGTCCGCGGTGGCTTGCGCCAACAGTTCCCGGTTGGTCTTGCTGCGGTCCCGGGGCACAATGCCTTCTTCTTCAAGCTTTAGCAGGAGGGAGAGGTAGAGATGCCGTACTGCCTCCCGATAGGCGCCTGTCGCTGCCATGGTGGAGGCCATTTCTCGGGCCTGGCGGGCGGAGAGAGGGCGGGCCAGGGCCCCATCTTCGCGATCCAGGGTAGCTTCCTCCACCCAGCCGCGCATCATGCCCGAAAGCCAGTTGGCGACAAGGAAAATGAACAGCGCGGCTCCCACGAAAATGATGGCCCATTTGCTGGCATCCAATACCGTGGCCAGGGCTTTGTTATCGGGGATAAATGATGTTTGGGGGAGTTCGGGGAACCGGAATAGGGGGCGCGACGGTTTTATCTCCTGCAGCGTGTCTTGCAGGATGGCCATGCGGGTAGAGGTGGCATCGTGGGCTGAGAGGGTGAGTTGCTCATCGAGCAGATGAAGTCGAGCCAGGGTGTCTTCGGGGGCTTGAGGGTCGATAAAAGTGAGGTCAGGCTGGATGCGTTGGCCGTTAGGGAGCACGATGGCCTCGATGTTTTTCATCCGGGCCTGCAACGCGCGCACGGCCCGGGCCTTGTCGGCCGGGGCCGCGGTGTCCATCGCCTCAATGCCCTCGACGATCCATTCGTGAAAAATCTCGACCGAGATCTCTGTCGGGCCTGCCTGCGCGTAAACCCCATCGTTCCACCCTAGCGCCAACACCAGGGCCAGGGCAACCCACAACAGGGGTCCAAGGGCATGTTGTAAAAGCCTCATGGCCAACTCGTCGTCAAGAAGTCCCCTGGGATGCATCGTCCGCGGTTGAACCCGTGTCCGCTTCCGGTTCGGATATAGCCTCGGCATCCGGGCCGGGAGGCAGCTTTTCAGGTTCGGGCGAGAGAAAGGTTTCTACAGGGGATGCTTCTGCTGCCAGGGCTTCGATGCGTTGTTCCAGCGAGGTGCCCGGACGATGGCGCAGCTTCAAATCGTAATAAAGAATCAAAAGCCCCGTCAGATACACTGGCGTCCAGAGGATGTTGATAATGCTAACCAACGTGCTCATGCCGAAAGACACCATGAGCAAAGTATTTGATGGCTCGAACGCGTTGGCAATCAAAAAGAATTGCATCAACCCCAGAGGAACCAGGTAGAAAACCAAGGCCAGCAACCCTAACAAAAGCGCGTATCCTGCAATACGCCAGAAAAAGCCCCGTGAGGTACGCCATGCGGTCTGGATGGCCTCGATGGGCCCGCAATCTTCCACCACCAGGGCCACGGGTGTGAGAATCAGCCGGACATAAAGGTAAAAGTAGAGAATGAATCCGACCAGGAGCATGATGGCCCCCAAACAGGGGATGAGCAACACGATGATAAGCCCAATCATGCTCAAAACGATGGCCAGGGCAAAAAGCAGGATGATGGCGAGATAGCGCAAGAAAAAGCGCAGCCCCGCGCGCCAGCTTTCTATCACCCCGGGTGATTCGCCGTGGAGCAGCCGATCGGCCATCCAGATCACCGCGGTCATGGTGATCAAAACCACGATGCCCGAGAGCAGCCCCACAACCCCTTGCGCGCCCAAAAACCAGAAGGGGGGTTCAGGGGTATAGCCCCCCTCGGTTGCCGTCGTCATCATCTCACCCAAAAATTGGAATTGCATCAGTTGCAAACCATTGGAGATGAGGGACACGGGAAACATCAGCCCACCTGCGGTCAACACCAGCTTCCAAAAGTGCTTACGAAACATCCTGAATGTCGCGTCCAGCAATTCCCCGATAGAAAGCGGCCTGGAAAGGGGGTTGGCTGTCATGTTGGTCTCCTTTTTTAGCTCCTTTAGCGGGAAATAGCGATGTTAAAGTTTAACACATGTAATCAGGAAGTGCATCCCGCGGGCGGCTCCCTTCGCCCTGATCCGCGCGAGATCGCTGATGCCCGCTGGTTTGTGGGCGACGCCCTGCCCGATGACCTCATGTGGTGGCACCGCCAACGCATCGCGGACGCGCTGACCGGGGTGACGGGCGCGGTCTGGCGGCAGGAAGGCGGCTGGCCCTTCCCGCCCCGCTTCACCCGCCGCGATCTCTACGCAGCCCGGGACGCGTCGGGCCTGCCCCGCGCCGACGCTTTCCGCCAGCTCTTCCCCGATCCGGGCCCAGACGCGGCGATCCTGGAGACGCCGGGCGTGATCATCCCTGGCCGCGGGCGATGAGCGAACGAGGCTCCTGGATGAAGACGGCCGTCAACGTGTATTTGTTAACTCAACACGGATAAAAAACACGGATGAAAGTTACTCAGTGTGAACTCATCAATGTTGGGATGGCGTCGTTTTTTCCCGTTCTTCTTCCAACCCGTCGAGCAAATCCGCCAGCGAGACGCTTTCTTCGCTTCCCTCAAAGGTCAGGATCGCCGCACGGAGGTTGGAATTCGCCGCAGATAACACGGATGAAGCTGATTTTCGCGGATTTTTCAAACAGTCCAGCGGCGGGCAACCCCGTGCCGATACGGATGAAAATGGCGGGCTGTGCAGCCCCGTAACCGGTAAACCAGGAAACCTGAAAACCAGGGAAACCGGGTCGATTCGCTCCTCCACCCGGTCTACTGGTCTACCCGGTTTCCCGGTCTACCGAAATCTATTTTCATAGCAGATGCCATGCTTTTTCCGCAAAAATCCGTGTCGATCCGTCGCATCCGTGTCGTCCGTGGCGAATTGAAACGCCCGGCATCCACAATCGCGTCAAATTGGCGATAAGTCCATAACAGGCTTTAGGACGCCAGTGTACCTATGGTGCGATCAACTAACCGCCCGCTACACCACAATCGGCGCCCGGTATTCGCCGAAGACCTTCCGCAAGACGTCCGCGATCTCGCCCAGGGTGGCGTAAACTTCCACGGCCTCGACGAAGAGAGGCATGAGGGGCGCGTCGGGCGTGCGCGCGGCTTCCTCGATGCGGGCGAGGACGGCGTCCACCCGAGCCTGATCCCGTTGCGCCCGCACCCGCTTCACCCGCTCGATCTGCGCGGCCTGCGCGGCTTCGTCCACCCGCATCAGCTCGGGAATGGGCTCGGGTTCGGTGACGAACTTGTTCACCCCCACCACGATCTGCTCCCCCCGCTCGATGGCCTGTTGCGCCCGATACGCGCTTTCCTGGATCTCCCGCTGCATGAAACCTTCTTCGATGGCCTTGACCGCGCCGCCCATGGCCTCGATGCGCTGGATGTAGTCCCAGGCCCGGGTTTCGATCTCGTCGGTCAGCTTCTCGATGGCATAGGCACCGCCCAGCGGGTCCACCGTATCGCCCACGCCCGATTCGTAGGCCAGGATCTGCTGGGTGCGCAGCGCGATCTGGACGGCTTTTTCCGTGGGCAGGGCCAGGGCCTCGTCCATGCTGTTGGTGTGCAGGCTTTGGGTACCGCCCAGCACCGCGGCCAGGGCTTGCACTGTCACCCGAATGATGTTGTTTTCGGGCTGCTGCGCGGTGAGGGCTGAGCCCGCAGTTTGGGTATGGAAGCGTAGCTTCCACGAGCGCGGGTGCTTCGCACCGAACTCCTCGCGCATGATGCGCGCCCACAACCGGCGGGCCGCGCGGAATTTGGCGATCTCCTCCAGGAAGTAGTTGTGCGCGTTGAAGAAGAAGGAAAGCTGTTTGGCGAAAACGTCGATATCCAGGCCCGCGTCCAGGGCCGCGCGCACGTAGGCCATGCCGTCGGCTAGGGTGAAGGCCACCTCCTGTACCGCGTCGCTACCCGCCTCGCGGATGTGATACCCGCTGATGCTGATGGTGTTCCACTTGGGCACGTTTTCCGCGCAGTAAGCGAAGAGATCGGTGATGAGGCGCATGGATGGCTGGGGCGGAAAGATGTAGGTGCCCCGGGCGATGTACTCCTTGAGGATGTCGTTCTGGACGGTGCCCCGCAGTTGGTGGACGGGCACGCCCTGTTTTTTGGCCACCGCGATGACCATGGCCAGCAGGATGGACGCGGTGGCGTTGATGGTCATGGAGACGGATACCCTGTCCAGGGGGATGCCGTCCAGCAGGGTTTCCATGTCGGCCAGGGAGGAGATGGCCACGCCCACCTTGCCCACCTCGCCAAAAGCCATGGGATGGTCCGCGTCGTAGCCGATCTGGGTGGGCAGGTCGAAGGCCACGGAAAGGCCGGTCTGGCCCTGTTCCAGCAGATATTTGAACCGCTGGTTGGTCTCCTGGGCTGTGCCGAACCCGGCGTACTGGCGCATGGTCCAGAAGCGTCCCCGGTACATAGTGGGCTGCACCCCGCGGGTGAAGGGATACGCGCCCGGGAAGCCCAGTTTCTCCAGGTAGCGGCCCTCGGTTCCCGGCTCGGGCAGGTAGAAGCGTTCCAGGGGGATGCGGGAAGGGGTTTCAAAGGCTGGTTTGCGCTCGGGGAAGCGCTCCAGCGCGGGTTTGAGTACGGTCTCTTCCCACCGGGCAAGGGCGTCGATCAGGGGGGAGTTATCCTCGGGCATGGGTTTTCTCCTGTTGCGTTCAACGAAGGTCCAATGTGCAACGTCATGATGTCAGGCGATCGATTGACCGGTCGCTTCCCAGAGCAACTGGGAAAGCATATCAGGTGCTGTATGTAGCACGGACGACGAATCCACACCTTGGACCGTCTCAATTGTGCCCCAACTTACTTATGGAGACAAATTTTCACCCTGTTTGGGGTGGGGTATCACGTGCAGGAAGCCTCGATAGGGATGAACATGCCTCGCGCCAGGTTGGCGCGAGAAGCCGACGCCGTAATGCGTAATGCGTGATGCGTAAGTCCTCACGTTTCACGCATCACGTGTCACGCCCGTTGGCGCCTCGCTCAACGTTGTCCTGACGACCTCAATCCTAATCCTGATCCGAATCCTATTTTCATAGCAGTCCAACGGCTGGCTTGCCAGCGCCGATACGGACGAAAATCGTGGGCGGTAACCCGGTACACCTGGAAACCAGGAAACCAGGGAAACCGGGCCGATTCGCTCACCCCGGTCTACCGGTCTACCGGTTTCCCGGCCTACCGA
>DRQW01000079.1 GCA_011371305.1 Anaerolineae bacterium
CCGACGCCCGGGGTCAGGTCGCAGGCGACAAATTCTACATGAACGTAGGCGATGCGGGTTTCCTCAAGCCTTTCTCTGGCTACATGGCGGGCGAGGAGTACGCCTACGTCAAGATTTTCAGCTATTTCCCCGACAATCCGCAAAAATACGGGCTTTCCACCACTGCCTCTCAGGTCTTGCTCTACGACGCCCGCACTGGCTATCCCGTGTGTCTCATGGAGGCGGGTTGGGTGACGGGCCTGAAGACGGGCGCGTCCACGACCATCACCGCCCGCTGGCTGGCGCGGAAGGACGCGTCCACCGTGGCTATCTTCGGCGCGGGCATGCAGGGCCGCATGCACCTGCGGGCTCTGGCTCAGCGCTTCGATTTCGACCGGGCCTGGGTGCTGGATTTGTATCCGGAAGTCGCGCAACGCATGGCCGCTGAAGTCGGCCCGGAGCTGAACTTCCCGGTGGAGGCCGTTCCCCTGGAAGACCGGGAACGCATCATCCGCCAGGCCGATGTTATCATCCTGGTGACCACGGGCGATCAGCCTCTGGTGGAATACGATTGGCTGAAGCCGGGCGCGTTCATCGCCAAGATGGGCTCGTATCAGGAGGTGGACCTGGACGTGGTGCGTCGGGCGGATAAGGTGGTGGTGGACCGGTGGAAATATGTGGCCCCGCGCACGCCTGAGCTGAAGATGCTAGCCGAAGAAGGCTTTGGGGAGAAGGACATCTACGGCGCCTGGCCTGACATCGTGGCGGGCCGCGTCCCCGGACGCGAATCGGACGAGGAGATCATCCTCTATATCGCCCTGGGCATCTGGGGTGAATACGCGGCCATCCTGCCCGAGGTCTATCGCCGGGCCAAAGCCCAGGGTCTGGGCAAAGAACTGGGCTGACAAAATAACACGGATAAGAAGAAACACGGATAGGAAAAGATCGGCGTCCATCAGCGTTGCGAAGCATCTGCGTCATCTGCGTTCCCAACCACCCAACCCATTTTCTGGAGTCTCACATGGACAAACAGACCATCCTCGAAAAGCAGAAGCGCTATCTCTGGCCTAGCTATCTGCTCTATTACACCGAACCATTGCCTTTGGATCACGGCGAGGGATTGTATGTGTGGGACGTGGAGGGCAACCGCTATCTCGATTTCTTCGGCGGTATCCTTACCACCAGCGTCGGTCATAAACATCCCAAGGTTACCCAGCGGGCCAAGGAACAGATCGACAAGATCATCCACACTTCTACCCTCTACCCCCACGAAAACGTGGTCAATTTGGCCGAAAAGCTGGCCCAAATCGCGCCCGGCGATCTCTCCACTTCCTTCTTCACGGGCTCGGGCACTGAGGCGGATGAGACAGCGGTCATGCTGGCCAAGGCCGCAACCGGTCATCAGGAAGTGGTCGCCCTGCGCCACGCGTACAGCGGTCGCTCCACCCTGGCCATGACCCTGACGGGCATCTCGGCCTGGCGCATCGGCGGCACACAGATTCCGGGGATCAAGCACGCACTGAATCCTTACTGCTACCGCTGCCCCCTGAAGATGACTTATCCCTCCTGCGGTGTGGCCTGCGCCGAGGATGTGGAGGAGGTGATCAAAACCACCACTTCGGGCCGCATCGCCGCGTTCATCGCGGAGCCCATCCAGGGCGTGGGTGGTTTCATCACCCCACCGCCCGAGTATTTCCAGATCGTGGTGGAGATCGTCCATCACTATGGCGGTTTGTTCATTGATGACGAGGTACAGACCGGCTTCGGGCGCACGGGCACCTATTGGTTCGGCATCGAGCATTGGGGCGTGGAGCCCGACATCATGACCATGGCCAAAGGCATCGCCAACGGCTTCCCTCTCTCCAACACCATGACCACGCCCGATATCGCTGAAAAACTGGTGGGCCAAGGCCTGACCATCAGCACCTTTGGCGGCAATCCCGTCTCGGCCGCGGCCGCACTGGCCACCATCGAGGTCATGGAAGAGGAAGCCTCGCCCGAGCATGTGGCGCAGGTGGGCGCGTTGCTGCGCTCGGGCCTGGAGAAGCTGCAGGAGAAATACCCCCTCATCGGCGACGTGCGCGGCAAGGGCCTGATGCAGGGCATCGAAGTGGTGGCGGACCGGGAGAGCAAGGAGCCTTCGCCTCAGGCCGTCAACGAACTTTTCGAGGCCACCAAGGCCCGCGGACTGCTCATCGGCAAGGGGGGCATGTATGGCAACGTCATCCGCATCGCTCCGCCCCTCACCGCGACCGAAGACCACGTCGCCGAGGCATTGGACATCCTGGATCACGCCTTCGCCGAAGTCCAAGAAAGATATTAACGAACAACGGACAACGATTAACGAACAACGATTAACGGACAACAAACAACCGGAGAGTGCTATGGCAAAGGGTGATGATTTGCAGGATCGGTTGATTCAGTTTGCTGCAAGAATCATCAAAGTCAGTAATGCGTTGCCACCGACGATTGCAGGACGCCATATCGCGGGCCAATTGTTACGTTCTGGCACCGCACCAGCAGCGCATCACAGCGAAGCTCGCGCAGCGGAAAGTCCTTCGGATTTCATCCACAAGATGAAAATTGGCGTTAAAGAAGTCAACTACCACCCCCAGAGGGGGTGGCTTGATAGGGCTGCACCTGGAAGGTGCGTCCTTACGGAATCGCTAGTAGGTTGTTAGTCGA
>DRQW01000080.1 GCA_011371305.1 Anaerolineae bacterium
AGCGAGGAATATCAAAAAGAACGGGAACGCATCATCGAGGAACTGAAGCGGATGCAGGAGGAAACTTGGCAGAAGCTGAATGAATACGTGGAGCAATACAGCTTCGGCATCGTGCGTATCCCGGGCGGATTCATGCTCACGCCCGTGGTCAAGGGCAAACCCCTGACCGATGAACAATTCGAGAAGCTGAGCGATGAACAAAAAGAGAAACTGCGCCAGATTCGCACCATGCTCACCGAGCAGGTGGAGAAAACCATGCGGGCCATGCGGCAGATGGAGCGAGACACGCGCAAGAAGCTGGCGGAACTGGATGAGCGGGTCGCGCGGTTTACCATCCAGCACCCCATCGAGGAGCTCAAGGAGAAATATCGGGACATCCCCGAGATTCCCCAGCATCTGGACGCGATGATGGAGGATATGGTCGCGCACGCGGAAGCGTTCAAATTGCCCGAAGAACAACCCACCCCCGTGCCGCCCTTTGTGTTGGGCGCGCCCACGCCCATCGACAATTTTCTCAACCGTTATCGCGTCAACCTGCTGGTGGACCATAGCGAAGCCCAGGGCGCGCCCGTGGTCTATGAGAGCAATCCCAACTTCGCCAACCTGGTGGGGCGCATCGAGCACCGGGTGGTCATGGGCGCGCTGGTCACCGACTTCACCATGATCCGGCCGGGCGCGCTGCACCGGGCCAATGGCGGCTACCTCGTGCTGGAGGCCATCTCCCTCTTCCAACGGCCCCAGGCCTGGGACGCCTTGAAACGGGCGCTGAAGGAGGGGGAGATCCGGGTGGAGGAGTATGCCCAATCGTTGGGCCTGGTCTCCACCGCCGTGCTGGAACCGGAACCCATCCCCCTGCAGGTGAAGATCGTCCTCTCCGGCCCGGCCTGGCTCTTCTACCTGCTGGCGGAGTATGACGAAGACTTCCTGGAGCTGTTCAAGGTCCAGGCCGATTTCGACGACCGCATGCCCCGCACCCCCGAAGCCATCCAGGAATACGCCCGCTTCATTGCCACCTTCTGCGAGCGAGAGGGCTTGCGCCACTTCACGCCCGAAGCCGTGGCCCGGGTGGTGGACCACAGCTCCCGCCTCGTCTCCGACCAGCGTTACCTCTCCGCCTGCTTCCGCGACATCTCCGATCTGCTGACCGAGGCCAGCTATTGGGCGGGGCAAAACGGGCATGATCTGGTGACCGCGGCCGATGTGCAACAGGCGATCGACGAAAAACATTACCGCGGCAACCGTTTCGAGGAGCGGCTGCAGGAGGCCATCGCCCGGGAGATCCTGCTTATCGATGTAACGGGCGCGCGTCCAGGCCAGATCAACGGCCTATCGGTCTTGCCTTTGGGTCAGATCACCTTTGGCGCGCCCAGCCGCATCACCGCCCGCACCTACATGGGCCGCGGGGGCGTGGTGGACATCCAGCGGGAGGTGAAGCTGGGCGGGCCCATCCACTCGAAAGGGGTCATGATCCTGGCCTCCTTCCTGGGCAGCCGCTACGCCCGGGAGGAACCCCTCACCTTACGCGCGTCCCTGGTCTTCGAGCAGACCTACTCCATGGTGGAAGGGGACAGCGCGTCCCTGGCCGAGCTCTGTGCGCTCATCTCATCCATCGGCGATGTGCCTTTGCGCCAGAACCTGGCGGTGACCGGTTCCGTGAACCAGCATGGGGATGTGCAGGCCATCGGTGGGGTGAATGAGAAGATCGAGGGCTTCTTCGACGCGTGCAGGCTGCACGGCGACTTGACGGGCGACCAAGGGGTGATCATTCCCGCGGCCAATGTGCAACATCTGGTTTTGCGAGCGGATGTGGTGGAGGCCGTGGCCGCGGGGCAATTCCACATCTATCCCGTGCGCACGGTGGATGAGGCCCTGGCGCTGCTGACCGACCTGCCTGTGGGCGAGCCCGATGAGCAGGGCGAGTATCCGCCCGAGAGTGTGAACGGGCGGGTGATGGCTGCGCTGCGGGCGATGAACGAGCGGTGGAAGGCGCTGGCCAAGGGCGAAGAGGAGGAAGAAGAGTCGAAGCCGTAAAGGGGATTCGCCATACGCGCCAAACAAAAAAACCGCCCGGATGGGCGGTCTTTTTAGAAAAAGCGCTCTTGGCGATGACCTACTCTCGCAGGGGGTCGCCCCCCAACTACCATCGGCGCTGAGGAGCTTAACTGCTGGGTTCGGAATGGGACCAGGTGTTTCCTCCTCGCTAAAATCACCAAAAGCGCTTTATTCACATGTTTGGTTGGGTTGGCACCCTAAAAACTGGATAGGATACAGGAGAAACCCGATTCACTGTTTCTCATGAGAAGTGATTAAGCCTTTCGTGCATTAGTACGGCTCGGCTGAACGCATTGCTGCGCTTACACCTGCCGCCTATCAAGCTGGTGGTCTTCCAGCGCACTTATCACCACGAAGGGTGGGGGAGACTCATCTTGAGGCAGGCTTCCCACTTAGATGCTTTCAGCGGTTATCCTTGCCCGACTTAGCTACCCAGCGATGCCGCTGGCGCGACAACTGGTACACCAGAGGTCGGTCCACCCCGGTCCTCTCGTACTAGGGGCAGCTCCTCTCAATCTCCCTACGCCCACAGCGGATAGAGACCGACCTGTCTCACGACGGTCTGAACCCAGCTCGCGTACCGCTTTAATGGGCGAACAGCCCAACCCTTGGGACCTGCTCCAGCCCCAGGATGCGACGAGCCGACATCGAGGTGCCGAGCCTTGCCGTCGATGTGGACTCTTGGGCAAGACTAGCCTGTTATCCCCGGGGTAGCTTTTATCCGTTAAGCCACGACCCTTCCACACGGAGTCGTAGGATCACTAAGGCCGACTTTCGTCTCTGCTCGACTTGTAGGTCTCGCAGTCAAGCACCCTTATGCCTTTGCACTCTACGGCTGGTTTCCATTCAGCCTGAGGGTACCTTTGCGCGCCTCCGTTACCTTTTAGGAGGCGACCGCCCCAGTCAAACTGCCCACCAGGCACTGTCCCCCTGCCGGATCACGGCCAGGGGTTAGGGCCAAGACTTAGCCAGGCTGGTATTCCACCGGCGGCTCCACCGAGGCTGGCGCCCCGGCTTCTCAGCCTCCCAGCTATCCTATACAGGCTAAGCCCTAACTCAATGCCAAGCTGCAGTAAAGCTCCACGGGGTCTTTTTGTCCTGCTGCGGGTAA
>DRQW01000081.1 GCA_011371305.1 Anaerolineae bacterium
CGTGGGCGGTAACCCGGTACACCTGGAAACCAGGAAACCAGGGAAACCGGGCCGATTCGCTCACCCCGGTCTACCGGTCTACCGGTTTCCCGGTTTACCAAATCTATTTTCATAGCAGTCCGAAGGCGGGCAAGCCCGCGCCGATACCGACGAAAATGCCTCGCGGCCAGGGCGGCGTGACTCGTATTCCGTATTGCGTATTGCGTAACGACTGGACGGAATACGCAGTACGGAATACGGACCATGGCAGGCTCGCCCAACCTGGGCTTTGCGAACCTTCAGCGACCAGCGATCATGCCATTTTCAGAAGAGCACCCGATAATCACCCTCTCGACGGGTGATGCGTTCTCGGTCCAGGTGTTCGAGAAAGGCAAGGATGTATTTGCGCGTCGCGCCGAACAGGTCGCGGCATTCAGCCACGGTGATCTGGCCGTGGGTGCGGATGTAATCCAGCGTGCGTTGTACCATGTGCTCGTAGGTTTCCCGCAGGAAGAGGACATCCGGCCCGACGCGCACCAGATCGCCCCGTTGCAACAAGGCGGTCAGGGTCTCCTCGTCCACCTGCTCCAGGGCCTGGCGGTAGCTGGGTGGGGTGTAGGGCTGGGCCCGGAATTGGGCCAGCAACTGGTCCACCGCGGCTTGCTGGCGAGGCGAAAAGTGGGGCTGGAAGTCGGCCAGGGCTAGAAATCCCCGGTCATCTCGCAACACGCCCGACGCCATGGCCCGCTCCACGACTGCGTTGAACACCCGCACGCTCCACCCCTCCCGAGGCTCCAACCGGCCTTTGAACGCGTCCCGGGGCATGCCCAGCCAGGCAGGGTGCTCGTCGTGATAGGCGGTCAGAATGCGCTGTATCCGGGCGACGATGCGATCCCAGGCGGCGTCGCTCAGCAGGTCGGGGAGGTCCTGGGCCAGGGGCCAGACCCGGCCTGTATCCAGCAGGTCCGCCAGGGTGGCCTCCACCTGCTCGGGGGTGAATTGCAGGGCTTGGGCAATGGCCTTGGGCGGGATCGGCCCATGTTCGTCGATGGTCAGGGCCACCAGTTCCGCGGGGTCATTGCGCAACAGGGCTTCGAAGCGGCGGAAAAGTTCGGGGCGGCGGCGCTTGTGGCGACGTCGGGGAGCGGGATCGACGATGACGCCGCCCCCCAGGGTGGCGCTGGGCGATGGCCGACGGATGATGAACCGGTCCCCGCGACTCACGGCCACAGGGTCCCGCAATTCGATCTGGGCCCAGCCCGCTTCGCCCGGTTGCAGCACATCCCCCTCCAGCAAACGCAGCTTGCCGATAGCCTCGGCCGACCCGCTGTGGAAGGTGACTTCCATGTTGTGGCGCAGGGGTACGGGCGCGTCGTCCCACGCGCGCAGGCGCACATCCACCCGCTTGGCGCTTTTCACCCGGCCGGGGATGGTCAGCACCTGGCCGCGGTAAAGCTGGCTGGGATGCAGGCCCGTCAGGTTCACAGCCACGCGCGAGCCCGGCAGCGCGGTCTCGATGCGTTGTTTATGGGATTGCAGGCCGCGGATGCGGGCCTTGAGCCCGCCCGGCTCGATGACGACTTCATCCCCCACCCGCAACATTCCCTCCTTCAACGTACCCGTGACCACGGTGCCAAATCCGGCCATGCTGAAAGCCCGATCGATGAACAGCCGGGGTGGGCCTTCGGCAGGATGGGGAGGCGCCTGCGCCAACACCTCCTGCAGCGCGTCCAGGAGCTGATGCAAGCCCTCGCCCGTATGAGCCGACACAGGCACGATGGGGGCGTCCGCCAGCCGGGTGGAGGCCAGTTCCTCCCGGACTTCCTCCTCCACCAACTCGATCCACCCTTCCTCCTCCACCAAATCGATCTTAGTCAGAGCAACGACCCCGCGCGGCACGCCCAACAGGTCGAGCACGGCCAGATGTTCATGGGTCTGGGGCATGACGCCTTCATCCGCGGCCACGACCAATAGCGCGGCGTCCACCGCGCCCACGCCCGCGACCATGTTCTTGATGAAATCGATATGTCCGGGCACATCCACGATGCCCACGGGTTCGCCGTTGGGCAGCGTCAGCCAGGCAAACCCCAGGTCGATGGTCATCCCCCGGCGCTTCTCCTCGGCCAGCCGGTCGGGATCGATCCCCGTTAGCGCCTGGATGAGCGTGGACTTCCCGTGGTCCACATGTCCGGCGGTGGCAATGACTTTCATGGGGAGGTCGGCACGGGCACTACGTGGGCATCAGGCGGGTTGTTCCGCCTCTTTATATTTGCGGAAAATCGCCTCACGCGCGTCCGCGGATTTTTGGATCTGCGCCAGCCACTGTTGCGCGGATTGCAAGGTGGCCCGGCTCTGTTCGTCCAGAATTTCCCATAACAGCTGCAGGAGCTCTTCGGTCTGGTCGAGCTGGCGCTGCAGTTGCGGGAATCGGTCATTGAAATTCGCGTTGATCTGGTCCTGCCGGTCCCAGCGATACTGCCATTCCAGGAGCTGTTTCTTCCACCGTTTTTCGTTATCGGCCAGAAAGGTCTCCATCTCCTTTTGCATCCGCTCTTCGGCCAGGCGCTGCAGGGCCGCGACCTGCTCCTGCTCCCGCTGCAGCGTCTCCCGGAACTTCTCCAGGTCCACCAACACCCGGCGGATCTCATCCTTCAGGGCCAGCATCTCGGTAAAGCGCGCGTGCGCGTCTTCGATGAGCTGGAATTGGGTTTCCAGCGAGGACTGCCATTCTGCCATCTGGCGCTGCCGATCCGCGTCGGCCAGTTTCAGGGATTCGATGAATTGGGCCTGGGTGCGTTTCAGGTCCTCGATGGTTTCCGGGATCGGCGCGACCGTGCCCTCCAGCTTTTGGAATTTGTATTCCAGGACCTGGAGTTTGTTGGCGGCTGCATCCAGGCGTTTGAACAGCTCGATGTTTTCCTGTTGAAGCTGGGCAATGCGTCGGTTGTCGTGGTTGCGCTGTTCGATGAGGTAGGGCAGCCCGCGGGTACGCTCGTCGATGTCCTTATTCAGGTTGGTGAAATCGTGGCGCAGGGCGATGGTGAGCTCGCTCAGGCGCTGGACCTCGGCTTTGCGGATCTTCAATTCCTCATCGATGACGCGGAAGCGGTCCAATTCTTTGCGCAGCTCGGCCAGGGTGCGGGAGAGGGCCTGGCGGTCGGTCATCCGGGCCTGTTCCAGTTCCCGCCGCGTGCGCGCCAGTTCCTCCGACTGGCTGCTGAGCATGAGGCTCAGTTCATTGCGCATGTTCTCCATGGCTTCGTCGATTTGCTCGAAGCGGTTGAGCTGCATGCGCGCGGCCGAAAGCTGGGTTTCCAGGGATTTGATGCGGCGGGCTTGTTCCTGGATGGTGTTGGTCTGTGCTTCGACGCGTTGCTGTAATTTCGCCAGTTCTTCGCGGTCTCGACGATGCTGCTCGTCGAGCCAGGTTACCATTTGGGCCAGTTGGGTGATATCCATAAGCGTTTGGGATCGGGCAGGATGGATGGGTTTTCAAGCCGGGATAGCCGGAATCGGACGTCGCATTATAACATAAATTCCAGGAAGAGGGGCGAATGAGATGGCGTTTCGCTGGGAAAAGGTTTTTCCCCGGGGAAACACGGCGGGCGTGGGGGGAAGCAGGGCCCTACCGCCCCTAGAGGTCGATGATTCGGGCTTCGAAATCCCGACCCAGGATGGCGTTGATCTGGGGCAAGAGGGTGCTGGGGATGGGTTCGTCGGTTTTGAGGACGATGATGGCCACCCCGCGGGGGGTCAGACGCCCTACGTGCATGAAGGCGATGTTGATGTCGTTTTCGCCCAGAAGCGTGCCCAACGCCCCGATGACGCCGGGACGGTCCTCATGCCATGAGACCAGGTAGTGGCCTTCGGGCTGGAATTCGACCCAGCGGTCCGCGACCGCGACGATGAAGGGTTCGCCATGCAACACACTGCCCTTGACGTTGACGCTTTGTTCGCCCGAACGGATGGCCAGGGTGACCATGTTCTCATACCGTTCGTAATGATGGCGCTGGCGATATTCGGAGACGATGATGCCGCGGCGGAAGGCGATGAGATCGGCATTGACCACGTTGACGCGTTCTTCCACCACGCCTGCGAGCAACCCCCGTAGCGCGGCCGCCTGCAGGATTTTGGTGTCGTATTCGGCCAGGGGGCCATGGACGATCAGTTCGACCCGTTCCACCTGCATGGGGTGGAATTGTTGCAGAAAGCGTCCCATCCGCTCCACCAGGCCGATGAAGGGATGGATGAATTCCACATCCCGTTCGGGGATGAGGGGCGCGTTGATGGCGTAGCGGGCGGGCCGGTCGTGCAAGACGTCGATGACTTGTTGGGCGGCGTCCAGGGCGACCTGGAATTGGGCTTCGGTGGTGGAGCCGCCGATGTGGGGGGTGAGCACGACGCGCGGATGGGTACGCAAGGGGGAATCCGGGGGCAGGGGCTCTTGGGTGAAGACATCCAGGGCCGCGCCGGCCAATTGCCCCGAGTCCAGCGCGGCCAACAAGGCCCGTTCGTCAATCACACCCCCGCGCGAGGTGTTGATGAGCCGCGCGCCCGGTTTGACTTTGGCCAGGGTCTCGGCGTTGATCAACCCCCGGGTGGCTTCGTTGAGTGGCAGATGCAACGAGATGAAATCGCTGCGGGCCAGGAGGTCATCCAGGGAAACCAGCTCCGCGCCCATGTTTTGCGCGTACTCTTGCGAAACATAGGGATCATAGGCCAGGACGTTCATGCCCAGGCCCACTGCCCGCCGGCACACATGCCCGGCCACCCGGCCGAGCCCGACCAGCCCCAGGGTTTTGTTGGCGATTTCCACCCCCATGAACGCCTTGCGGTCCCAGGCACCTTCGCGCATGGACCGATGCGCTTCGGCCACGTGGCGGGCCAGGGCGAAGAGCAGCGCGATGGTATGTTCCGCGGCCGCGGCCACGTTGCCCGTGGGCGCATTGGCCACGATGATCCCGGCCTCGGTGGCTGCGGGGATGTCGATGTTATCCACGCCCACCCCAGCCCGGGCGATGACCTTAAGCTTCTGCCCCGCGCGGATCACATCCGCGGTGACTTGGGTTCCACTGCGGATGATGAGCGCGTCGTAGTCGGGGATGGTCTGGATGAGCTGCGCGGGCGAGAGGTCTGTCCGCACATCCACATGCAAACCGGCTTCACGCAACAATGCCAGCCCTGCTTCGGCCAGCGGGTCCGAGACAAGCACTTTGTGGGTCATAAGCGTATTCTAGCATGAATGGAAATGGGGATGGGAAAAACGAACGATGCGGCCACGTTGCTGGCAAACGAAAACGCCTCGCAGTGCTGGGCGGAACTGCGAGGCGTCCCATCCTGGCGGATGTGAGCAAGCCGAATGGCCCGGACTTACAGGGTATAGTTCAAAATCTGCTCGACCCGCTCCCACATTTCGGTATCGGGATTGACCACCGTGGGGTCGATGGTTTTCATGGTTCGGGCGATGATGAGCATGAGCGCGCCGACCAGATCGGGCAACATGCCCTCCACATCCGCGCTCAGGTCCAGGTCCAGGGGAGGGTAGGTGGCAAGGTGTTCGAGAATGGGCTTCAATTCGAGCTCAGTTTCCAGGGCCCGGAATTGCCGGAGGCTTTCCATGAAGCCTTTGGTGAGGGGAAGGTCGGGTTCCATGACGATGTCGCGGCCGTTGTATCCGGCATTGCGCACGCCCACGACCAACAGGTCGTTCAGCTTGCGGCCGATCAGGTCGGAAAGCCGCTTGAGATCGTTTTTATCGACATTGAGGCTGGCAGCCTCTCGGAAGAATTTTTCCATTTTATGGATGCCGACGATCATTTTTCCACTCCTTTTGCGACTAAAAATGCAGGGAAGTTACATCTTCCATCGCATATAGCATCGATCCTTCACGTTGCTTTTTCGTTTGAGAAGTATTTGAAAAGCATTATCGATAGCATCACAAAAAACCTCGGCAGACCTGGAGGCCTCCGAGGTTGGCTTCGTGGAAAGCTGGGTTTAGCGTTCCAGGTCTGAGGCACCGAAAGAGTCGGGCAACAGGTCTGCGACCGTGGTGCGGCGATGGACGCGCCCGGTTTCATCCGCGATCACCACCACCATCGAGGGGGCGAATTCGTGCATGACCTGGCGACAGCTTCCGCATGGGCTGCCACCATTCCGGGTGACCACCGCGATGGCCTGAAAGTCACGAAAGCCTTCGGATACAGCTTTGAAGATGGCGACCCGCTCCGCACACAGGCCCAGGGGATACACCGCGTTTTCGACATTGCAGCCGGTGAAGATGCGCCCGTCCGTGGTCAGCACGGCAGCACCGACCGCGTAGCCCGAATAGGGCGCATAGGCCCGGGCTTGGGCCTGTTGGGCCCGTTGGATCAAGGCATCCTCATCGATGTCAGGCATCAAACATGTTCCTCCACGGTCGCTTTTTCTTCGTCACCACGGGTTTGGGCCTCGGGTTCGCGCAAGGTCAGCCGCACTTCCTCGATGCGATTATCCTTGACTTTGATCACTTCGATATGCACGCCGTCCAGGTCAAAGGAGTCGCCGGGGTCGGGGACGCGTTGCAATTGCGCGTAGATCACACCTGCCAGGGTGCTATAGCTTTCATCGTTGGTGGGCAAATGAACGCCAAGTTCTCGATTCAGGTCATCCACATCCATGCGACCATTGACGATGTAACTGCCATCTTCCTGGGGCTGGATCATGGGGGGCTCAGAATCGTACTCATCCTGGATCTCGCCCACGATTTCCTCCAGCAGGTCTTCGATGGTCACGATGCCCGCGGTGCCCCCATACTCATCCACCACAATGGCCATGTGGGTGCGCTTCTGCCGCAAAATGGGCAGGAGCTCATCCACCATCATGGTTTCGGGCACGAAGAAGGGCGGGCGCATGATGCTTTCGACGGTGATGTCGGTGTTGCCATCCCGAAAACAGGTGAGCAGGTCCTTGGCATACAGGATACCCACGATCTTATCGATGGTATCTTCGTAAACGGGGATGCGCGAGTGCCCCGCGCGGACAATGACATCCAGCGCCTCCAGCAACGGGGTATCCTTGGGCAAGGCCACCACATCCACCCGGGGGACCATGACTTCGGC
The DNA here is from genome assembly GCA_011371305.1 of Anaerolineae bacterium. Taxonomy (GTDB): domain Bacteria; phylum Chloroflexota; class Anaerolineae; order J102; family J102; genus M2005. Next base: position 7,077 of record DRQW01000081.1, read on the forward strand.
CACCGCGGTTTCGCTGAAACGGAAGATGCTGTTGATGAGCTCCCGTTCATCTTCCTCAAGATAATGCTCCTCATCGCCCAAATTCAACAACAGGCGCAGCCCATCTTCGCTGACAAAGATATTGCGCTCCGAGACCTCGTTGCCCCGGGTCAGGCCCAGCCCATGGGCCAGCTTGAGCAAGGCCCAAGTCAAGGGCGAAACCAGCAAGATGATCCACCGCATGGGCCCGGCCACCCGAGAGGCCACAGCCAGAGGATGATGGACCGCCACAGCCCGACCCCAGACCTGCAACAACAGCAGTGTAAATCCCACCAGAACGAAGGAAAGGACCCACCACCAGCCGCGATCGGTCAGGGAAAGGGTCAGCACACTGGCTGCCGCGGTGGCCAGCACGATGACACCGGTTTTGAGCACCAGAATACCGGCCAGAAAACGCTGCGCGTCCTTCAGTAACAATTCAATGCGTTGAGCCGAAGAGATGCCCTCTTCGCTCAATTTGCGAACGTGAGACCGACTGATGGTTGCCAGCGAGACTTCCGCCAATGCCACGAAAAACATCAGCAGGAAGGATAACGCCAGAATGCCCACAGACAGGCCTAAGGGAACGTCCATTGGTTGTTAAGCTTTGCCTCCGAAAGTGAAAAGATATTGGATATTCGATATTGGATATTATTTGATGACGTGAGACCCGGTTTGGTAACAAGTGCCCAATACCCAATATCCAATCTCCAATATCAACGCATACTATAACATCAACATAACAAGAAAGCAAACCTCATGCGTTGAGCACCGCGCCCGGGGGAATGACCGCGTCGTTGGGGAAGTGGCATCCGGTGGCAACGACACTGGCCCCAATCACCACACCATCCTCCACCGTGACGTCGGTGAGCACGGCATGGGGCCCGATGACGCATCCCTTGCCCACCCGGGTCTCCCCGCGTAACACGGCCCCTGGCCAGATGGTCGTATCCTGACCCACCTGCACCTGGGGTTGGATGTAGGTCGCGTCGGGGTCCAGAATGGTGACGCCTGAGCGCATCAACGCCCGGTTCTTGCGGGCGCGTACCACCGCCTCGGCCTCGGCCAGATGCACCCGTGTGTTCACGCCCAGCACCTCTTCGGGCGTGTCCGTGGTGACCACCTCGACCCGGCGGCCGTCCGCCACGGCCAGCCCCACCAGGTCGGTGAGATAATACTCGCCCTTACGCGGGCTGGGGCGCAGGCGCTTCAGCGCGGGCCACAACCACCCGGCATCGAAGCAATACACCCCCGCGTTCAACTCCCGAATGGCCTTTTGCGCTTCGGTGGCTTCAATCTCCTCAACAATGGCCAGGGCCCTGCCATCGTCGTCCCGCACCACCCGGCCAAACCCGCGCGGATCATCGGCAATCACCGAAAGCATGGTGATGGTGGCATGATGGGTGGTATGGGCCTGGCGCAGGCGCTGCAGGGTCTCCGGCGTGATCAAGGGCATATCCGCGGCAAAGACCATGACGATGTCGGCCCGGCCCGCGAGCGCGGGCTCGGCCTGCATCACGGCATGGCCCGTGCCCAACTGCTCGGTCTGTTCCACGAAGGTGACTTCTGCTCCCACCGCGGCTTTGACCTTCTCCGCCTGATAGCCCACAATGACCACGGGGGGCAGATCCCCCACCGCACGGGCCAGATCCAGGCTGTAGGCGATCATCGGGCGGCCTGCCAGGGGGTGCAGCACTTTGGGCAGGCGTGATTTCATGCGTGTGCCCTTGCCCGCGGCAAGGATGACGACAGCCGTAGTCATGGGAGGTTCTGTTTTCGGGTTATCAACGTGATTTTCAGATGAGTCCGACGGCGATACCGACGAAAATGCCTCGCGGCCAGGTTGGCGCGGGAAGCCGATTCCGTGATGCGTGATGCGTAAGTCTTCACATTTCACGCATCGCGCTTCACGCCCGCTGGCGCCTCGCGCAACGCGGGCTTCGAGTTGATTTTGCTAACGAACACGACGTTATTTCAGAACAGCGATGAAAGTGAGAGCGTGCCAGGAATACATCATTGCGTCATGCGTAAAATCCTCACGCTAGCCTAATGGACCTTCAGGCGTGGATAGGCACGTCCCGCCGCATGAGATCGGCCACGGTCTCGCGGCGCTGCATGGGGAGGAGTTGGCCGCGGGCGTGCAGATAGACGGCCGGCCGCAGCATGCCGTTGTAATTGCTGGCCATGCTCAGATGATAGGCACCGGAGACGGGCACGACCAGGATATCGCGGGCGTGTACGTCGGGGAGTTCGATCCGGTCGATGAGAAAGTCGCCGCTTTCGCACAACGGCCCGACGATTCGGGCGGGGCCGACCGCGGGGGATAGGGGCGCGTGGGCCAGGGCCGCGGTGTAGCGGGCACCATACAGCGCGGGGCGGATGTTGTCGCTCATGCCGCCATCCACCGCGAGGATGCGTGCGCCCTGGGAGAGGTGACGAACCGCGCCCACAGTATATAACGCGATGCCCGCGCGGGCAATCAAACTGCGGCCTGGTTCCAGCACCAGGGTGGGGTAAGGGGTGTCCACCTGGGTTCGCCAGGTCTGGGCTGCATAGGCGCTTAGCCGGTGCACCTGGATGGCCAGCTCTGGGCTTGGATCGTGAGGATGGTAGGGGACGCCCAGTCCCCCGCCCGGGGAGAGGTTGCGGATCTCGCCCAGGCCCTGGGACTGAATCCACGCGGCCAACGCGACCAGGCGATCGATGGCCCGAAACAGGGGGGCGAGGTCAAAAATCTGGGAGCCGATATGCGTGTGCAGGCCCACGAGCCGGAGATGGGGGGTGCGGGCGATGCGCCGGGCCGCGATTCGGGCTTCCTCCGGGCTCAACCCGAACTTCGCACCCCGATGCCCGGTCTGGCGATAGGCGTGGGTGTTGGCTTTTAGGTCGGGATTCAGCCGCAGCCAGAGGGCCAGGGGGGTGGGAGGATGCATGGTTTCCAGCAGGGCCAGCTCATGCAGATTGTCCACGACGATCGCCCCTACTCCCGCGTCCACGGCTCGGGTCAGCAGCTCGGGCGATTTGTTGTTGCCGTGGAGATGAACCCGGCGCACATCCGCTCCTCCCCGTTGCGCTATCTCCAATTCTCCCAGCGAGACCACATCAAAGCCCAGGCCGCGGCGGGTCAGCAACTGGACCAGGGGCAGGCTCAACCATGCTTTCGATGCATAGGTGATGAGGCTGGGGCCGGGCCATGCCCGCAGCCCTTGCCGAAACGCGACGATGGCGTGGTCGATGGTGGCCAGATCGTAGAGGTAGAGAGGCGTCCCCAGCCGACGCGCGATCTCGCCCAGGTCATGCCTCCCCAGAAACAGGCGTTGCTGGAAGA
>DRQW01000082.1 GCA_011371305.1 Anaerolineae bacterium
CCCGCCCCAAGGCCGATGGCGCATCTACGGCCTGGACCTTCCCCACGACGTGCTGAAAAAAGTCTATCACGACAACGCCCAACGCATCCTGCCATCATGAACCCGACCCAATATCACACCTATCGTGAGATCGTGAGCCAGCCCCAGGCTTGGGGGACGGCTCTGGACCGCACCCGGACGGTCGATCTGCCCGCGGCCGACGCTTTCGAGCAGGTCCTGTTCACGGGCTGTGGTTCCACCTACTACCTCTCCCTGGCCGCGGCCGCACTTTTCCAATCGGTGACGGAACGTCCCGCCAGGGCGACCCCTGGCGGCGAACTCCTGCTCAATCCCCAGACCGTCTTAAGCCCGGGCCGCACCCTGCTGGTCGCGGTGAGCCGGTCCGGCACGACTACCGAAACCGTCAAGGCTGTGGAAAGTTTCAAGGCCGCGGCCCGCGGCCCCGTGGTGGCCATTACCAACTACGACAGCGACCTGGCCCAGCTGGCCGATGCGGCCATCATCATCCCTGACGGCCAGGAAGAGTCGGTGGCCCAGACCCGCTCTTTCGCGTCCATGTTTGTGGCTGCTACCGCGTTCAGCCTGCGCATGGCGGGCGAGCAGGACGAGCTGTTGACCGCGATGGAGGCCCTGCCTGCGGTAGGCGAACGCCTCTTGCGCGATTACGACGGCCTCGCCCGGAAAATCGGCGAAAACCTCAACTTCGACCGCTTCTACTTCTTGGGATCGGGCGTCCGCTACGGCCTGGCCAGCGAAGCCAATCTCAAACTCAAGGAAATGACCTTGACCCACAGCGAGCCCTTCCATTTTTTGGAATTCCGTCATGGTCCCATGAGCATGGTGAATGAAAAGGCTGTGATTGTGGGTTTGCTGTCGGGCAAAAACCGACGCCATGAACAGGCTGTGTTGGATGAGATGGCCGCGCTGGGAGGTCACATCCTTACCCTGGGCGAAGATGACGCCTCCATCGCCTTCCATTCGGGCCTGCCCGAACTCATTCGCAATGTCCTCTATCTGCCGTCCCTTCAACTAATGGCCTTTTACCGGGCCCTGACCAAAGGGCTCAACCCCGACCGTCCCCAAAACCTCACCGCAGTGGTTCGGCTTGATGAGATGCTATGAAAAACCGAATGACCACCTCATCTTCCCACCTTCCATTTCATCCCTACGGAGGAGAAGCATCATGAAAAAACTGCTGATCGTCTTCATCGTCCTGTTGCTGGCGGCGCTGGCCTTGAGCGCCTGCGGCGGCAACACCACCTCTACTCAAGCTCCCACAGCAGAACAGCCCAAGGCCGAGCAGCCGAAGGCTGAACAACCCAAAGCAGAAGAGCCCAAGCAGGAAGCCCCTTCGGCCGAAAAGGTGACCCTGCGCGTCTGGACGCACCAGAACAATGCGTTCAACGAGGGGTATCAGGCCCTGGCCGACAAATACATGGCCGAGCATCCCAATGTGGAGATCACCTTCGAGACCTTCGACTACGACACCTACATCCAGACCCTGCAGACGGCCATGCCTGCGGGCACGGAGGCGGACGTTTTGCAAATGTTCGGCTCCTGGGTCTGCTCCTATGCGGAAGGCGGCAACCTGGATGTAGTCCCCGAAAGCGTCATCAGCCTGAATGATGCCCAGGCCAAGATCATGGCTGCGCCCATCGGCGGCTACGTCTGCGATGGGAAACTCTACGGCATCCCTCAGGAATTCAACATCGAATATGGCGCGGTGCTGGTTAACACCCAACTGGCCGACGAAAAGGACGCCACAGGCTACAAGGACGGCTGGGCCGATTGGGATGAATTCATCCAGGACGCCAAGAAACTGGTGGAGACCCAAGACGGGGTCATGACCCGAGCTGGCTTCAATTTCACCTCGGCTGACGGCATCGCCACCATGTTCCACTCCCTCATCCTCCAGTACGGCGGCCAATACCTGCAGGATGGCCAATACAAGGTGACCACGCCCGAAGGCCAGAAAACCCTGGCTTTGATGAAGCGATTCATCGATGAGGGCCTGGTAGACCCCGTGCTGTTCAATGACGAAGAGAATTGGGTGGGTGATTCCTACTTCGAGGGCACCTCGGCCATCGGTCTGGTCGGGCCTTGGGTCATCCCCGAATACAGCGGTGACTATCCCGACGTGGTGAAAGTCACCCAATATGTGCGTCTGCCCAGCGTGGGCGAAAAGCCTGTCTTCGCCGCGGCCTCGGGTTGGGGCCTCACCGTCTCCGCCAACAGCAAGGTCAAGGACGCGGCCTGGGACTTCGTCAAGTTCGTGACCCTGAACGCGGACAACGCCACCGAATGGAACCTGGCCTCAGGCACCCTGCCTGCGCTCAAGGACAACGTCAGCGGCGACAATGCCAAGAAACTGGTGGAACAATTCCCCTACTTCGAACCCTTCTTGGGCCTGCTGCAATACGGCCAGTTCGAAGGCCACTTCCCCGACCGCGATTTCGTGTGGTATGAGGTCACCTATCCCGAGGTGTTGAACTTCCTGCAGGGCAACGCCACCGCGGACGAGACCCTGAAGAACATCGAAGACGCGGTGAACGGCTCCTTCTGATCGCACGCACCCCGCGGGCGGTGGAAGGCGCGACGCCCTGCCATCGCCCGCGACAGCGATGCCTCACCCCAAGGCGCCAAGGCCGGTAGGCAGGTTTGCAAGTGGCAAGTCGCAAGTGGCAAGTGGAGAGAACGCAGATTGCGCAGATGCGCCGCAGATTTCCGCAGATGTTCGTCATGCTGAGCGACCGGAGGGAGCGAAAGCCTGCCCTGAGGAATCGAAGGGCATCTAGCGAGCGAAGCGAGCGCCATGCCGTGGTTTTTTTGCGCTTCGCTAGATTCCTCGGTCGCTGCGCTCCCTCGGAATGACGTCGCAAGGCTCTACTGAACACTGATTACTGATAACTGATAACTGATTACTGAACACCCCATGTCCCCATCACCACCTCAACCACGCGGCCTGTTTTCCGGGCGTGACCGTTCCATCAAGATCTTCCTGGC
>DRQW01000083.1 GCA_011371305.1 Anaerolineae bacterium
CCGGGAGACCGGGTGGAGGAGCGAATCGGCCCGGTTTCCCTGGTTTCCTGGTTTCCAGGTGTACTGGGTTACCGCCCACGATTTTCGTCCGTATCGGCGCTGGCAAGCCAGCCGTTGGACTGCTATGAAAATCGATCTCTCGCAAAGACGCTAAGGCGCAAAGGGAATAAGGTGTGCAGGTTGGCAAGTGGCAAGTTACGTTGCGCAGGCCACCTGCCACCTGCAACTTGCAAACTTGCAAACCTGTCGCCCACTTCGAAATATCGAAACCCAAGTCAGTTACGCGTTTGGGTTTCCCAGGGCTATCCTATGCAGTTCGGTGTAGATGGCTCCATCGGGATGGAGGTGGCTGCGCATGAGGTAGATGGTGTGGACGGGCAGGATGCCCAGCTTCTCATAACCCCGTAGGTTCAGCACCAACTCGCCCAGCTCACGGCGCGCGCGACCTTCGGCCTGCTTTTTCACCCGGGCCAGGGTGAGGTGGCCGTTGAAGGGGCGTTTCTCCCGCGGCCAACCCAGTTGGGCCATGGCTCGGTCCACATCTCTAGCTAGCTTTTGCAGGCGCCGGGCTTCGTCTTCCACCCCAACCCAAAGCACATGGGGGCGTCGGGCGTTGGGGAACATGCCTAACCCGCCCACGGGCAGCTCGAAGGCCGTGTGGCGGGCTGCGACCCGGGCCAGCGCTTCGGTGATGGCATCGATGCGGGTGGTTTCCGTCTCGCCCAGAAATTTGAGGGTGAGATGAATGCCTTCGGGCCGGGACCAGCGCAGGGGGAAGGCGGCCAGTTGGCGTTGGAGACGACGCTGCGCGGTTTGCAGCGTAACCAGCAGTTCAGGTGGGAGATTGATGGCGATAAATAAACGATAGGTGGACATGAAAATAGAATGTCGTTGGATACGGGAGGATTGAAAGACCCACGTTGGCCGTGTTTACGACGGTGCGTATTGCGTACTCCATATTCCGTCCAGTCGTCGCGCAATACGCAATACGAGATCGGCTTCCCGCGCTAACCTGGCGCGAGACATTTTCATCGGAATCGGCAGGACAGCGCTCGTGTCGCCTGCATTGAATTATATCAAAAAACATCCCTCGCACGCCCACCGAGGTTGCATAATCCGTGCGGATTCGGGTATAATGACCTTTGGCGTCGGGGCGTAGCGCAGTCCGGTAGCGCGCACGGTTCGGGTCCGTGAGGTCGGAGGTTCAAGTCCTCTCGCCCCGACTTTTCACAGGGAGTCAAGCGTTTGGCTCCCTGTTTCCGTTTCATCCATGGCAGGTCTGGGCCAGGATGATTCCCTTCAATTCCAACCGCAAATTTGATTTCCGTCCATGCTTTATGGCATAATGGCACGGTTGTCTGAAAACTTTTCTGTCATCGGCCCTCTTCGGAGTTGACCGATGACTATCAATCCACAGAAAAGGAGAAAAACCATGCTCACAGAGTACGAAATGGTGACCCTTCTTCATCCACGTCTTGATGAAGAAGGTGTCGAACAGGTTTCCCAGTGGTTGCAGGAGCGCATCGCATCCCTGGGCGGGGAAGTGACCAAGGTCGAGACCTGGGGACGGCGAAAGCTAGCGTATCCCATTCAAAAGCATCTGGAAGCGACCTACATCCTCTATGATTTCAAGCTGGATGGCTCGAAAGTGGCTGAATTGAATCGGGCCATGGGTATTCACGAAGACATTGTGCGCCAACTTGTGGTGCGTAAACAAGACTTGTAATCTCGTTCCAAACATTTTCTCGACACGTTCGTTTTTGTGAGGAAGTGAGCGATGACTCGGAGTTTGAACAAAGTAATCATTATCGGCAATCTGGGACGCGACCCCGAGATGCGTTATACCGCCAACGGCAAGCCTATCACCACCTTCAGTGTGGCGACCAGCCGCACCTGGGTGACTTCCGATGGCGAACGCCGGGAAGCCACCGAATGGTTTAATGTGGTGGCCTGGAATAACCTGGCTGAGATCTGCCACCAGTTTCTGCGCAAAGGGTCTCGCGTGTATGTCGAGGGACATTTGCAAACGCGGCAATGGGAAGACGATAAAGGTTGCCGCCATTATCGCACGGAATTGGTGGCCAATGAGATGCTGATTCTGGATAATCGTCACCGCACAGAATCTGCGAACTATCAGCAGAGTGAGGACGAGGGCCCGGACCTGCCTTTCTGAGCCCGAAGCCGCACGATGGAAGGGAATAGCCTTTCCCGCGCCTCCATGGTGCAAGATCTACCCGCTACGGCATTTCTCACCCTCGCGAGCACACCCCTGTTGTTCCCATCCCACATTTGAACGAACACCAACCTGAGGATATATCCATCATGGCAGAAGAAACCACGCAACAGACTACCCCTGAACAGGCCGCGGAACAAGCCACGCCTGCGGCATCCGCGTCTACACCCACACCGCAACCCGCCCGACCGGCTCCCACCATGCGGCGCCAGACCCGTCGTCGGGCCAAAGTGTGCCAGTTCTGCATCGAGAAGGTCGATTACATCGACTATAAAAAACCCGAATTGCTGCTTCCTTATATTAGCCCCTATGGTAAAATACTGAGCCGGCGACGCACTGGCGTATGTGCCAAACATCAACGACGTCTGGCCAAGGCCATCAAGCGGGCCCGTTTTCTGGCGCTTTTGCCCTACACCGCGGAACATATCCGCCGTTACGGTTCCTGATGGATGCCAGACGTGAGCAGGATGCGGAACCAATTCCTTTTGGAATACGTTTCATTGCGTAGTGCAAGTGAGGCATAGGAGCAACATCCTATGCCTTGCTTTGTTTCATCCCATTTTTCACCGAGGCATATTCATGGCAAGGAAAACGAAGGAGAAAAAGCCTGACGCGCTCAAGCATGAACAACCCAGGCGGTATGCCAGTCGCCGCCGCAAGGAACAGGAAATGCAGCGGCGGATTCTCATCGGCGTGGGCATCGTATTGGTTGTGGTCCTGGCCTTGCTGGCCGCGGGCGCAATCAACGAATATGTGATCAAGCCCAACCGGCCAGTGGCCACGGTCAATGGCGAGAAGATCGCCCAGGACGCGTTTCGCCGTCGCTTGCGCTTCGAACAGGACAATCTGGTCAATCGCATTGATCAATACATTCAGTTCGGTGAACAATTCGCCAGTGGGGGCCCGAACCCCTTCCTTTCCTCCATCCAACCCATGGTCAGCGACCTGGCTTCGCCCGAGATCTTCGGATTCACCGTGTTGGATCGGATGATCGAGGATGTGATGATCGGGCAATTAGCCCAGGAGTATGACGCTACAGTTACTCCGGAGGAAGTCCAGGCCGAGATCGAAAAACAATTCGGCTACGACCCCGAAGCCGCGCAGGCGGAATCGGGCACCAATGAGCCCATCACGAATACAACTACCATCACCGAAGAAGAATTTCAGCAACGTTATAACGACTATGTTCAGAACCTGGCTGCTAAAGACAGCCTGACTGAGGAGGAATTCCGCGGGCTCTTTGCTACCTACCTCATGCGGAACAAACTCCTGGAGAAAGCACCTTTGACTTACGACACCACCGAAGAAGCGGTCAAGGTGCGCTACATCCTCATCAAACCTGAACCTGAAGTGCCCCTCAACATGCGCGAGGGCGAAGCCTTCCGCAAGATCATGGAAGCCCGAAAACGCATCACCGTGGATGGTGAGGACTTCGCAGACGTGGCGAAAGAGGTCTCGGAAGATCCAGGAAGCGCGGCCAACGGCGGCGACCTCGGCTGTTTCGGCAAAGGTCAGATGGTGCCTGAATTCGAAGAGGCGGCCTTTTCCCTGGATGTCGATGAGGTGAGCCAACCGGTCAAGACCGATTTCGGCTATCACATCATCCAGGTGTATGACAAAAAGCCGGAAGAGGACCAGGTTTGCGCCCGGCACATTCTGGTACGCATCGATCGCACGCCCACAGAGGAAGCCGTGGCCAAAGCAGAGGAAGAAGCCAGGCAGGAGGCGGAAGATGTGAAATCCCGCTTAGAGGCGGGTGAGGATTTTGCCGAGGTGGCCAAAGAGGTCTCGGATGATCCTACCACCGCCGAACAGGGAGGCGACCTGGGCTGGGTTTTCCGCGGTCAGATGGGGGATGCTTTTGATGAGGTGGCCTTTACGCTGGAACCGGGCCAGATCGGCGGCCCCATCGAGATGAACGGAGGTTATGCCATCATTCTGGTCGAAGAAAAAGACCCTGAGCATCCCGTGGATGAACAGGAAGTGGAGAATCGGCGTCAGCAGGCTTTTGCCGAATGGCTCGACGCCCAGATCGAGGCCGCGGATATCGAAAAGCAACTAACCATCGACATGATCCCACCCCTTCCGCCCGATCTCCAACAGCAAGTGAATCAATATCTGGCGATGTTGCAGGCTCAGGCACAGCCCCAGCCACCGGCCGAAACACCGCCATCGCCTTGAGTCTTGGGCGGGGGATAAGTCCCACGCGCGGCCACGGGCCGATACCGACGAAAATGCCTTGCGGTCAAGTTGGCGCGGGAAGCCGATTTCGTGATGCGTGATGCGTGGTGCATAAGGACCTCACGTTCCACGCATCACGTTTCACTGCCGCTAGCGCTTGGCACCACGCGGGCTTCGAATTGGTTTTGCCGACGAACACCGCGTTATTTTCGGAACAGGTGGCTTTGCGAAAACTTTGTGCGTCATCCGGCCAGATATTGACAATCCTCTCTCTTTCAGCGTAAAATATACATGGTAAGGCGACGTAGCCAAGTGGTTAAGGCAGAGGTCTGCAAAACCTCCATCGCGGGTTCGAATCCCGCCGTCGCCTCTTTTTGTGCCAGGTCAGCCCTGGCTTTCTTTTTGCCCCGGCCATCCTTGACGAACGCCCAAGGGGTTGCTATGATTGGGGTTAGGGGGCGGTGGCGGAATTGGCAGACGCAGCGGACTTAAAATCCGCCGGGCCCAAGCCCTTGTGGGTTCGAGTCCCACCCGCCCTATTGCTGTAAACCCAGTTCAGCGAGCAGAAAGGCTGAATCGCCCTCGGAAGCCTGGCTTGTGCAGCCGGGCTTTTTTGCGAATGGGTACCGGCCAGAGGTTGGACCCCCTTGCTGTTTTGTTCGAGATGAAGCCATGACCGCGGAAGCCCGTAAAATGGGCCGTAATCTCTCCCTCATCACCATCAACAAGGTGATTCAGTTGATGGGAGGCGCGTTGTGGGCCCTGATCGTACCCCGATGGATGGGGCCAGAGCATTATGGTCAGTTCGCGCTGGCCATGTCGCTTTCGCTCTTGTTGTGGTGGGTAGGCGATCTGGGCGGGTTGGAGGTCTTTGGTAGGCATATCCCGCCTTTGTTGGAGCGGGACCCGCGGCGGGCGCGTGAGCTGTTTGGGCAGAGTTTCCTCGTCCGAGTGCTCATCGCGCTCATGTTGCCTCCGTTTATGCTGGTGGTGGGGCCCATGATCGCGCCCTGGCTGCGCGGCTGGCCCGCAGCCCTGGTGGGCATGGCCGCGGGGCTGCACATCATCTCTTGGACCAGCTATCATTTACTCTATGCCCGCAAAGAGATGGGCAAATGGGCTATGGAACTTTCCTGGCGGTTGATGACCCAGTTGCCCCTGGTGTTGCTGGCGGGCAAATACAGCCTAACCGCGCAGATGGCGGCCTTTACCCTCAACGAGGTCATCTATCTGGCTATTGCCATCTGGTGGACGCGAGATTGGTTCCGATGGGCTTATTTGCGCCCCAAGCTGGGTGCTTTGCGACCTTATGTGCGGATGGCCGTGGGGTTTTGGGCTACCAACGTGGGGTTGATTTTGCTCTTTCGCACAGGGACCCTTTTAGTGCAACTCCTCACCGGGAATTCAGCCCAGGTCTCCTTCTATGATTTGGCCCTGACGGTTTTCTTCCTGGTTTATACCATCATCGATCAGCTCATCCGCTCCTTTTTGCCCACGGTTACCGAATTCCACGAAGGGGGCCAGCAAGAGCGGGTGGGCCGATGGTTGCAGACCCTGACCCGGTGGGGCGCGGCCCTGGCCGTCGTTGCGGTTATCGGCGTGCAATATACCGCGGATTGGATTCTGCCGTTGGTGTTGGGCCGCGCGTATGGCGAGGCTGCCACGGTGTTGCGGGTGATGCTGCTTTCGTTGCCCGCACTGGTGTTGGTGGGCGTGGGAACGGTGGCCGCGGCCGTGCATCAGAGCCCCAGGGTGAAGCTCGTGGCCATCGCTGTGGGCGCGTTCACCTTTTGGGCCAGCGCGGTGTATGTGACGCCCCGTTTCGGTGCCGTGGGCGCGGCCTGGGCCTTGACCCTGGGCCTGAACGTCTATGCCCTGCTGCTTTTCTCTCAGGTGCGGCAGGCCCTGGCATTTCCATGGCGCAAACTGATACTTCTATTGCTCTTGGGTGTGCCGTTCCTTTTTTTCCGTGAGATGGTAGCCGAGGATTTCTGGCTGGCTTTGGGCGCGAGTGTATTGGCAGGGGCTGCTTATCTGGGAATCGGCCTGGCAACGAAGCTGATTACCATGGATTTTCTGCAGATGGTGGTGGGGTTAGCCCGCAGAAGGTGAGTGCGGAATCCCTATTGAAGCCACAACGGCGCCATCAGGCTCCAGCGGTCGGTCAGGTAAAGGAAGGCATCGGTGTCCGCGTCTGGGCTGGTTCCCCATTGGATGGTGATGCCTTGAAGGAACTGGGTTCGCCCGGGCGTGAGCTTCACGCGTGGGACGAGGACGTGGCCTGCTTGTTCAGGGAGCGGATGTAAAGGCGCAAGGAAGTGTTCCGATGCGTGGGGGTCACCCCGCAGCCGCACGACGCCCGGGCGATACCAATCGCCGGGCGATGGCGCCCAGGCCAGAACCACTACCACCTGGTTCAACTGGGCGTCGATATCCACCTGAGGGAAGCGTTCCATGGCAACGGGATCCCCGGCTACGGCAAAGCTCTCGCCAAGAAAGGGCTTGCTGGAAAGGTCCTTCGCATCCACCCAACGGCCCATCACGTCCTCGCTAAAGGGAATGCTCACCTGCCAGAGGAGGATAAACGCGTGGGCCTGGGGCGAATAAGCCAATGCGGGGGCATGTTCCTTTTCCAGCGAAGCAGCCAGGGTGAAGTGATTGCCCAGCAAGGGCGCGGCCTCTGGGGCTGTGGCCTGGACGCGCTGGGCCAGGACGTCGTCATCGCCCTCGCTGAAGGTGTAAACATACGCGACCAGGAAATACCCTTCGTGGATTGCGGCCGCCACCGCGGGCGTTGTCTCTACCGAACGCGGGTCGGCGGCCACCGGGAACTCGTCGCCCAAGAACTCACCCCCCGTGTCGCCCTGACTGGGCCGCGCGACCCGTCGTGCCCAGATGTCACCGTCCAGGACATACGCCACGAGGTAGTGCCCCGCGGTGGATGAAAAGGCGACATCGGGCCATCGTTCGTCGCCCGTGGTTATCCCAATGCCCAGAGGATCCCCCACAGGCCCGGCGGGATCGCTCCGCACCCGCCGCCCACGAATGTCGTGCTCGTGGGAAGGATAACCATCTTCATATACCACCAGGAATTCATCGTCCAGGGCATTGTACGCGATGCGGGCGCCGAATTCGGGCCTGGGCGTGGCCGCGATGGCAAAGGCGTGGCTCAGGGGCTGGCCGGTCGCCGCGTACAGCCGCCCCCAGACGTCGAAATTCCCTCCCCCGGCATCCACCTCCCAAACGACCAGATACTCCCCGCGGTTGTTGACACCCAAGGCGGCCAATCGTTCCTGAGCCGCGCTGGTGGCGATGGGAATCGCACGGGCAAAGATGGCGGGGCGGGCCAGGGCAGGGGTCTGAAAGCCCCACCCCAAAAGAAAGCTCGCGGTCCATACCGCGCATATCGCTATCACACGCTTCATTGCGCTGCTGACTCCTTTGACAGGGGATGAAACTGCGATTATGCTAGGGGCTGATGATTTGATCGGCAGCCTCTTTTCTACTTAAGACGCTCTCACCCTTCCAATCCGTTCCCATGCGTCCGCTTATTCTTGTCACCAACGACGACGGGATCCATTCGCCGGGCCTGCTGGCGGCCATTGCGTCTTTGGCCGACTTGGGCGAATTGTTGATCATCGCCCCAACCCATCAGCAGACTGGCATGTCCCGCAGCCTTCCCCCCACCTTCGATGGCCGTATCTTGCCCATTGAGCTCATTTACAAAGATCGCGTCTATCACGCGTACCACATGGATGGCTCCCCGGCCCAATGTGTGCTCTATGGCGTGGTGGATTGCGCCCGTCGTAAGCCTGATCTCGTGGTCAGTGGCATTAACTACGGGGAGAATCTGGGAAACAGCACCCTGGTATCGGGTACAGTTGGCGCAGCCCTGCAAGGCGGCGACATGGGCATCCCCTCCCTGGCCATTTCCCTGGAAACCAAAAAGGAATATCATTACAATCACGGTTACGATGTAAATTGGGATGCAGCCAGGCATTGGTTGCGCTTTTTTGCTGAACGCACCCTGGCCTCAACGCCCTGGCCCGAGGACGTGGCCGCGCTGAAAATCGACATCCCTGCTTCGGCTACACCCGAAACTCCCTGGCGCATCACCCGCCAGAGCCGACAACCCTACTACGTTTCTTTGCCCACCCAACGCAGTCGGGCCGAGGAGCCCCGGGTGATGGAGTATGATGTGCGGGTGGATGTGGCAAAACTGGAGCCCGATTCTGACATCTACGCCTTTTTGGTGGACCGGGTCATCTCGGTGACCCCCTTGAGCGTGAACCTCACCGCCCGGGTCCCTTTGCCCACGTTCGAGGAACAATTGCGCCAGGCTGCGCTCGTTCATTCCAAAATCGACGCGTCAACACATTGACACGCCCATGACTTCCACCTCTCAGGCATTTATTCAGGAAGGCGAAAAGGCCATCCTGTTCCATCGCGCTCGAATCTACATCATGGTTCGGCTGGGCGTGGATGCCGCGCTGCTGAGCCTGGTGTTGATTCAATTCATCGTGAACCGGGTGTTCTCTCTGGCCATCTTCGTCATCCTGGCAGATATGGCGAACCTGGTTCTCTATTGGATGGCGGTGCGCAGGTGGCCGACGTCATCCACCTATCTGCATTTGATGGTGTCGGCCTTGTTGCTTATTGCTTTTGATTTCGCCTGGGGGGTGATCACCTTTGTTCCCTGGTTTTTAACCATTCCGCTCAGCATCGCTGGCGGCCTCATCGTGGTGCGCGCGGGGTTCAATGGGCTGGTGACGTTGAGCATCCTTGCTATTTTCGGTCTCTATCTGGGGCTCATTTATCTTGGGCGTGTGCCTTTGCCGCTGGCCATCCCCCCCGACATCCTGCTGACCCTGTCGGGCGCGCTGGCCGTCGTGCTGCTCATCATCAATCTCATTACGGAATCCCTGGTGGTGTATCTTTACCAAACCGAAGAGGCTCAGCTTCAGACCCGGGCGCAATTGCTTTATACGCTACAGGAACTGGAACAACTCCGTAACCGACTGCATCAGGTGGAGAATCAGGCTCGACGGATGGAACGCCTGAGTACTGTTGGGCATATCGCGGAGCAACTGAGTCGCTCCCTGCGGGAGCCGCTGGAGGCCATAGAGGCCATTTTGCGCACGCCGGACCGTCTGGTGGAGAATCCCGCGCTGGCCAGGGAATTGCGTGGGCAAGTGCAATCGGCCTTGCGGATGACCGAAAGCTTGAAGGAATATGCCGGGCTTACCGAGCTGCACATCGACACAGTCAACCTGGATGACATCCTGGCCGAAGAACTCATCCGCACCCGCATTCCTGACAATGTAAAACTGACCATCCATCAGCCGCCGGTCTTCCCACCCATCCAGGGAGACGCGGAGAAGCTTCGCCTGGTGATCCATCATCTGCTGCACAATGCCTTGCAAGCGGTGCAGCCCGAAGGTGGGGAGATCGTCATCCAACTGCAACCCCGGCCCGATGGGGTTGCGTTCAGCATCAGCGATTCCGGGCCGGGCATTCCACCCGAAGAACTGCAACTGATTTTCGAACCCCTTTACACCACCCAAACCCACAGCTTCGGGCTGGGGTTGGCCATCGTGCAGCGGGTGGTGGAAATGCATGGGGGGTATATCGAAGTAGAGAGTGGCGAAGAAGGGGGGGCTACGTTCACGGTCTTCCTTCCACGGGTCCCCGAAACCACGGCCTCCACACCGATGATAGATGCGACTTTATGAACACATCTTCATCTTGATTTGGGGGCATGGGGCCGAGCGTGCTATAATCCCTTCGCAAAATCCGAAAGCCCACCTGGATTCCGTCGGGATATTCTCGCCCTCTCGATGAAATCGCTTCTTACCCTATGACAAATCCCACATCTGACGATCCCTTTGTGTCCGCTATTCAAAATAGCTGGCTTCGTGTCCAGGCGCGTGTCGCGAACTTTTCGTGGTCATCGATTTCTGGGCTGAGGCTCGCTTCCCATATCGGTTTGGTTATCGTGATCATCGGGGTATTGGCACTGACCCAGGTGAAGCCCCCCGAATGGCAGGCGGTGACCGCGTCCGCCTTGATCCCCGATATCCAGCCCTCGCCCACGCCCGATCAGCAGGAAGTGGTCGTGCGCGTGGTCGCGTCGGGTGGCTCCTCGGTGAAATCCAGCGGGCCGCTGACCCGCGCGGCCGTGCCTTTCACCATCATTCCCGACCGGCCCCGCACCGACATCATCACCTACGAAGTCCAGCCTGGGGATACGGTCTTCGGCATTGCCGAGAAATTCGGCATCAAACCCGAGACCATCATGTGGTCGAATCCGGTACTGGAGCAAAACCCCGACCTGCTCCGCATCGGCGATAAGCTCGTGATCCTGCCGGTGGATGGGGTGTATCATAAGATCAAGGAAGGGGATACTATCGCGAAGATCGCGAAAAAATATAAGGTTAAGCCCGAAACCATCATCAATTTCGAATGGAACAACCTCGATGGTCCGGACGCGACGTTAACGCCCGGTGAATATCTGATCGTGCCTGGTGGCACAAAGCCCTATGTGGCCCGGACGGTCAAGATCTATCGGGGGCCCATCCCCAAGAACGCGAAGCGAGGTACGGGCAATTTCGTTTGGCCCGTCAGTGGGTATATTACGCAAGGGTTCTGGAACAACCATCGGGCCATCGACATTGGCTCGTGGTTGGGCAACCCCGTGGTCGCTTCCGACTCCGGCTACGTGGTGTATGCGAGCTGGGATCGCACCGGCTACGGCAATTTAATCATCATCGATCACGGCAACGGCTATCGTACCTACTACGCACACCTCAGTGCCATTTATGTGCGGGTGGGCGATTCAGTGGCCCAGGGTCAGCAGATCGGTGCGGTGGGCAGCACGGGCCGCAGCACCGGGCCCCATCTTCACTTCGAGATCCGTTACCGCAACGTCCAGCGCAATCCCCTGGGCTTTCTGCGATAATCCCCAACCTACAACGAAGACCATCCATCACACGAAGACCCCGAGGCGCCATGGCCTGGGGGTCTTTCCTTTTGGCTGTATGAAAAGTCCCACGCCAAAACACTAAGGAACAGGCACCACGCGCGGCCGCGCGCCGATACCGATGAAAATCTCACGCCAAGGCGCAAAGACGCTAAGCAGGTTTGCAAGTATGCAAGTTTGCAAGTGGCAGGTGACAGGTGGCCTGCACAACGTAACTTGCCACCTGCACACCTAATTCCCTTTGCGCCTTAGCGTTTGTGCGTGAGATCGATTTTCAGAGCAGCAATCATGGGGTCCGTCCCGATTGGCGATCGTAACGGCGGAGCATCATTCCCGTGGTCGGCACCATGCCTAGACGGGCGTAGAAGGGTTGGAGATGCGCATCACACAGCAGATCGACCATGTAGTAATCTTCCAGCAAGGCCAACATGCGGCGCATGAGTTGAGAGCCAATGCCTTGGCCTCGGTAATCGGGCAGGACTTCAAGCAAAGGGATGTAGGCCGCGAGGATGCCATCCGTGATAGCCGTGACAAAGCCTACCACCTGGCCCGTTTCTTCGTCTAGGGCCAGGACGACCTCATCGCTATGTTGCAAGATGCGTAGATGGGTTTCGGGCGTGGGGGGGTTAGGCCAGCCTTCGAAGAAGCCCTGAAGCTGTTCGGGCGTGATGCCTTGAGGGGATTCCGAATAGCGAATCATGGTGATGGCTGGAATGGGCTAAGTCAATTCCAACAATTTGTCCACACGATAGCCAGCGAAGCCGTGAGCGATGGTGATGAGCCGGATGACGTCGTAGCATTGCACCACGGACCGGGCCACGCTTCGGTCATCTTCCGGTTCCGTGACTAATTCCAGCACGGCGATGGCGAAGAGGCCGTGGAGCAGGGTCTCCATGGATTCTTTGTGATACCATGCCACGCCTTGGTGGCGATTTACGCCCAGGAAACGTCGTGCCTGGTCATCACTCAGCAGGCGTTTAAGCAGGCGGCGGGGGCGAGCCGAATAGGGTCGGGCCATGAGATCGGGGTCGCGATGCCAGGCTTGCCAGCCCAGGAGGACATGCACAAAAGCGCTCACCCGCGCGGCCGTGAATCCATCCAGGCCCGCGGCTTCCAAAGCCGCGGCCAACTCCTCATCGAGCATCCACGCCCGATAACGGGCCCGGGCCTGGGCCGCGGGATCGTCGGCAGGGGGTAGTTCGCCCAGCCGGTGCAACAGGGCATAGCTGATGAGGCTCAGCCAGATGCTCTCATCGCTGCTTTCCAGGCCCGCCAGCAAATACTTGACCGCATCCCGATATTTACGGGATCGAGGCCAGGGGAAATGACGGGCGATGTGAGGAAGCCGCAGCGCGGCCCGCAGCTCCACCAGGGTCTGGAAGGCGAGGTCGCGGGGCTGCGGAGGGACGGAGGGGCGCGGGGGCGCTTCCGATGCCAATCTTAATTCTGATTCCGATCCCGTCTCCAGTGCCTCGATCCGTCGCAGGAGGATATCTTCATCCAGGTCATCGTCTCCCTCGGGTTGGATAAAAGCCTGTGCGGTTTCAAAGAAGGTCGTGAGCCGGAGCAGATAGGCCTCATCCCATGCCCGCTCTTGAGCAGGAGCCAGGGGGGTGCGGTCACTGCGCTGAGCCAGGATCTGGCCCAGCAGATCGGGGGTGATCAGGTTGCGGAAGGCATCGTGCAAGGGGCGAAGGGTTTGGCGGCGGAGGTAAGCCTCGATGTCGGGGACCCCGCGGCCATCGAGCTCGGCCGCAAGCCGGGCATAGCGGCCCTCGCTGTCGTACACGATACGCCAATCCAGAAAAACCAACCGCTGATAGGCATGGAGCTCCGCGTGGAAGCCTTCTCGGGCCAGCTTCGCTGCGTTGTGGATGTATTCCAGGCCGGAGACGAGCTCCCGGAAGATTACAAAAGCCTCGGGATCATCGGGCAGGGCCAAGCCCTGGGCCAAGGTTTCCTGCCGCAAGGTTTTGTCCGAGCCTTTGAATGGCACAGACATGCGCACGCGGCCACGGGTTTCCGCGAATCGGTTATGATAGAGGATCAGCGCGCGCTGGTCTCCCATCCGGTTGGAATAAGCCAGGACATCCTCATTCACCCCCGCGTCGGTCTCGAAGTCATACAGGCGGAAGTTGACCACATCCGCGAAGAGG
Source organism: Anaerolineae bacterium (assembly GCA_011371305.1). Classification (GTDB taxonomy): domain Bacteria; phylum Chloroflexota; class Anaerolineae; order J102; family J102; genus M2005. The sequence goes on from DRQW01000083.1 coordinate 13,550, forward strand.
GCGCGCCGTTTGAGCAAGGGGACGATCTCCCGTTGGTGCCGGGCGAGCAGGGCGGGATCGGGCTGTTCATCCCGATAGGCCCGGTGATATTCCATGCCATATTTCTCCTCGAACCCCTCGAATTGACCATGGCCGATCATGGGTAGGCCGGGTACAGTGGCCATCACTGTGAACACGCCGAAGTATTTGTCCCCTTTGCCGAATTGCACCGCGGCCGGCTCCTCGTCGGGATTCGTCATGAAATTGACGTAACGCTTCAGGATCTCGGGGTCAAAGGCCAAGGTTTCCTTGATTTGCCCACGATATTTCGCGTTCTCCTCATCCCGCATCATGTGCATGAACGCGCTATTGTAAACCCGATGCATGCCCAGGGTACGAACGAAGTAACCTTCCATCAACCAGAAGGCTTCGGCCAGGAGCAGGGTATCGGGGACTTCTTGGGCCACCCGGTCCACGACTTCCCGCCAGAATTCCTTGGGCATACGGCGGTTGAATTCGTCCCGGGGCATGGCAAAGGCCGCGCGGGAGGGGATGGCACCGCCCTGGCCCGGTTCGGGCCACCACAGCCGCTGGATATGCCGCTTGACCAGGGTCATGGCCGCGTCGAAGCGGATGATGGGAAACTGGCGGGCGATGTGCAGGATGGTCTGGATGACTGCTTCTCGGGTCTCAGGGTTGAGGTAATCGAGCTGGGCGGTGTCGTTCCAGGGCGTGGATGTGCCGTCGTTACCATGATAGATGTAGCGCACCTCCCCGGTTTGATAGTCCACCCGTTTGAAAACCACCGCGGCATCGCTACGGTCGTAGTAGCCATCTTCCAGGAAGATGCCGATGCGAGGATCGTCGCACAGGTCGGGGCCGTTGAAGGTGTAGCTGGGGAAGGGGCTGTAGGGAAGGGCGAGGAAGCGATCTGGGTGCTCGATGACCCAACGGGAGTCGATGGCCATGTGGTTGGGAGCCATGTCCGAGGCCAGTCGGATACCCCGTTGCCAGGCCCGTTCGCGCAGGTTGTTGAGTGCTTCCTCACCGCCGAAATCCTCGGCAATGATGTATTCATCGATAGCATAGGCCGAAGCCACGGCCTCGGGATTGCCCATCATCTGTTTGATGCGTTGCGATGCGCGGCTGCGCTGCCACAGGCCGATGAGCCACAGCCCGGTGATGCCGCGCTGGGCCAGGGCATCCAGCTCTTCGTCGGGGATTTCGTCCAGGCGGGTGATGGGGCGACCGTATTGGCGGGCGAGTTGCCAAAGCCAGACGTAGGTGTTTTTAGCCAGGAGAACGACCCGTGGCATCCAGTCGGTATCGGGGGTGTAGTTTTCGGGCTCCTCTTCCAGCCAGCTCAGGTCAGGAGGTGGCGTGGGTCCGGGGGGACCGAAGGTGCGGTCGCGGGTTTCTTCGACGATGAAGTCGAGGCCCAGAAGGATTTTGAGCGCGAGATCACCCAGCCAGGCGCGCCAGTGGTCTCGGATATAGCGGAGCTGGCCTTCGAGGGAGTCGGGCGCGGCCCGGATGGGTTCCAGAAGGAGATCGATGAGGGATTGTCCGGTGGCCGCGAAGCCGGGCTGCTGGTCGAAAAAGCCGCGCAGGGCCTGCAGCGCGGGCAGATAGGCGGTGGATTGGGCCAGGGGAGCATCGTCGAACAGATCGCGGTAGGGGGAGGCCGCGGGATTTTGATTGGCGATCCACAAGAGGATGAGGTATTCCAGGACGGCTTCCCGGTGGGAAAGGCCATGACTCCAGCCCGCGAGCCATTGTTCCGGAGTCATGTCCCCTTGCTGCACCGCGGGGGGCGGGAAATGATTGACATAAGCAAGGAGGGTGGTTTCCAGCGCGTCTTCGCCCAGATGGGTTCTCAAGACGGCCAGCGCCCGCTGAAAGAGGTCGGGGTCCACCTGCCCACGATAGCGGCGGATGAGATGGTGCATGACCTCACCCAACAGGCTGAGCGCGAAGATGTCGGACGCGCGTGCGGGAGCCGCGTCGGCCCCGCGGGCCTGGTTAATGCGTTGGGCGATACGGTGCGCGTCCTGATAATCCGTGACGACGAGGGCGCCTTCGGGCGTGTAGGATGCGTCGTGGAGATGGAAATGTTCGCGGGCGTTACGGGAAATGAGAATCATATGTCATCCGTCGTTGGCGATGGGAGAACGTTGCATCCATGCTTCCCTCTCAGTTTAGTATGTTTACCCTGGGTTGGCAAGGATGGCTGGTTTTTCGAGACCCGACTGAAACGTGTCCCCTTCAAACCATGATTTGACCTTCTCCGGACTTGGTGCTACAATGCCGCGCACGAGACCCTTTGCCCCCTTTTCATGAAGGGGGTTTTCCTTTATCTTTTTTACAATCGCGAGGTGGATCATGTCTCGCCGTTTTTTCCCATTCCGGTTTTCGCCCGCGGGGCTGCGGGGGCTGGAGCCATCGGCTACGTTGGTCATCAATGAACGCGTGAACGAGATGTGGCGGGAAGGTCAGTGGGTGTATCATCTTGGCTTCGGTGAGTCACGCTTCCCCGTTCATCCCAAAATTGCCCAAGCCCTGCGCGACAACGCATATCAGCATCAGTACTTGCCATCCCTGGGCGCCAGGGAACTACGAGAAAAAATCGCGACCTTTTATGAGGAACGCTTCAATATCCCGGCCATGCCCGAGCACATTATCGTCGGGCCTGGAAGCAAAGCCCTCATCTATGCATTGCTGCTGGCCCTGGACGGCGAGCTCATGCTCCCCACCCCATCTTGGGTCAGCTATCAACCCCAGGCCCATTTGGTGGGCAAACGGGTCAATTGGATTCCCGCTTCCGCGGAAGATGGCTGGGAGCTGAGGTTGTCGGCCATCGAGCAAGCGGTGGATGAAGCAAGAAATGCGTGGGGGAATCCAGGCATTGTGCTCTTAAACAGCCCCAATAACCCTACCGGACGCATGTTGTCCATGCATTTTCTGGAAGATTTCGCCCAATATGCCCGGGAGCAGGGGCTTGTCGTGCTCAGCGATGAGATCTACGGGCTGGTGGAGCATGGTCGCGTAAAGCATCGCTCCGTGGCCCGATATTATCCCGAGGGAACGGTCGTCCTGGGGGGGCTGAGTAAGCATCTTTCCCTAGGGGGATGGCGGTTAGGGGTGGCCATTTTCCCCCCCAATCGGGCCGGTGCCGAGGTGCTGCGGGCCGTGCGCACCATTGCCAGCGAAACCTGGTCCGCGACCACCGCGCCCGTCCAGTTCGCCGCGCTCATGGCCTATGGCATGGACCCGGACGTGTGGGAATACATCCAGCTCTGCACCCATCTCCATGCCATCCGCACCCAATATTTGTGGAAACAGCTCGCCGAGATAGGCATTCGCGTGCCCCAGCCCGATGGCGCATTTTACCTGTTCCCCGATTTCGCGCGCTGGCGCGAACCCCTGGCCCGCATGGGCATCCGCACCGACACCCAATTGGCCATGTTCTTGTTAGATAAGTTCCAGCTTGCCACGCTGCCGGGGTCTGTGTTCGGTGCGCCGCCCGATGCCCTGAGTCTGCGTCTTTCCTCCAGCTATCTGGATATGGAGACCATGGACCAGGCGCAAGCCATTGTGGACAAAGCCGTGGAAGGGGTCGCGGATGATATTTTGTTGCGGGAATTCCACCCCAACATGAACGCGGCCATTGAACAATTTCGCCGTTTTGTTGCCATGTTGGAGACGGACAAGGTCCCAGATCCGAGCCCGGTGCCCGTGTTGGCGTTGTGACGTCACGGGGATAACATCCCGCCATCAGTCGGAGCGCCGTCGTCTGCCTCGGCGGCGCTCCCGCCGTTCTCGTTGGGAAGTGGAAGGGGATGGGGGCGGTGCCGGGGGAAGTTCCAGTTTGATCTCGGGAATGGGTTTGGTATGCAGGGCTTCATGCATAGCCCGGATGTGTTCCGGTGTGCTCCCGCAACACGCGCCGATGATATCCACGCCCAGGCCCGCCAGCTCCAGGGCCAGGTCGGCCATGACCTCGGGGGTGCCATCGTAGTGGATGTGGCCGTGGTCATAATGGGGCAAGCCGGCGTTGCTTTGGGCGTAGATATAAACGCCCTCGGGTCGGGCCGCGAGCATCTCCCGGATGACGCGGCGGATTTCGTCGGGGCCGTTCCCGCAGTTGGCACCGATGATCTTCACCCCCATCGCGGCCAGTTCCTGCACGGCCTGGGCCGGGCTCACCCCCATCATCGTGTGATAGTTCGTGTCAAAGGTCATAGTCGCGGCGATGGGCAAATCGCTAACCCGTTGGCAGCCTTCCACCGCGGCCCGGACTTCATTCAGGTCGCTCATGGTCTCGATGAGGAAGAAGTCCACGCCGCCTTCGGCCAGGGCCGCGGCCTGCTCTGCGAACGCGTCCACCGCGTCCTCGAAGGCCAGCTCGCCCACCGGTTGCAGCAGCTCTCCGGTCGGCCCCATGGACCCGGCCACGAACACCTCCTCGCCCGCGACGTCCCGGGCCAGGGCCGCGCCCGCGTAGTTCAGTTCGTGCACCCGGTCCTGCAGGTTATGCAGGGCCAGGCGATAGCGGGTGCCGCCGAAGGTGTTCGTCTCGATGATCTGCGAGCCCGCGTCCACATAGCTTTGGTAGATCTTGCGGATGATGTCGGGCCGTTCTACATTCCACAACTCGGGCGCGCCGCCCGACGTCAGGCCCATCTGCTGGAGCATGGTGCCCATGGCGCCATCACCCAGCACAAAGCGATTGGTTTCGATGAATTTGAACAGGTCTCTTGGCATGATAGGAATAGGATTAGGATTGGGATTGTGGATGAGAAGGATTGCTGCCGTCGCGATAGCCGATGACCCGGGCGGGGGCGCCTACGGCGATGGCCAGGGGAGGGATGTCTTTAGTGACCACCGCGCCCGCACCGATGACGGCACCCCGGCCGATGGTAACACCATCCATCACAATAACGCCCACGCCCAGCCATGCGTCATCTTCGATGATAATATCACCTTTCGTGGTAAGGGGCTGTTTGGCGATGGGTGTGTTCAGGTCGGTGATGCCGTGTTGGTAAGGGTAGAGCGCACAGCGGGGAGCAAGTTGGACGTGGTTGCCGATGCGGATGTTGCCCAGGGCCGCGGTGAGGTTGCAGCCCGCCTGGATGTGGGTGTGTTGACCGATGACGATTTCGCCCCCGCGGATGGTCTCCAAGATGGTGTAACGTTGGACCGAGGAGAAATCGCCGATGCGGATGCTACCGCCGTCCCGATGTGCGTAGAGGGTGACATAATCATCGATGAACACCATCTTGCCCAGAACCAGGTCGGGGGCGTGGATGTCGGCCCGGGGAGAGATGATGGTGCGTCGGCCCAGGTTGACGAGTTTGCGGCGTTCCTTATAGGGGCCGACCAGGGCTATGGCCCCGCGCAGTGCCCACCCCCCTACGAGGGGCAGGGTGGAGAGGGCCAGGAGAAGTTTGATCAGGCGGATGCGCATGGGGATGTCTGGCTTTGGAGTTTCCACTCGCCGATGCGGGTAAAAATACTTTGCGGTCACGCGAGCGCGGGAAGCCGATATCGTATTCCGTATTGCGTATTGCGTGGCGACGACTGGACGGAATACGCAGTACGCAATACGCACCATGGTAGACTAGCCCAACCTGGGTTTTGCGAACCTTCAGCGACCAACGATCAGGCTATTTTGGGAACAGCAACGCGGCCAGGAATTCCGCGGGATGCAGGAGATGTGGGGTATCTTCTCCTTGGAATAACGGTCCCAGCCGCCACAGGCAGCCCGGTTCGTGAACCAGGATCGCGTCGGCCCGGCTGTGTAGCAGGGGCGCGGCCACAGTCTCGGCAATGGCTGCGGCGATGTCGGGATGGCGGCGGGAGAGGTCGTGGCTGAAACTGCAACAGCGGCCAGGGGTTTGCAGGAGGATGAGGCCGGGGATCGCCTGAAAGAGGGTCTGGCAGGTGGTGCATCGGGGCGCGTTGCACACATCCAACAGGATGATGCGGCCTTGAAAACGCAGCCGGGAAGCCAAGGTTTCGATGTCCCCGGCGATCCATGCACACCAGGATTGGGTTTTGGCTGCCAACGCCCGCGCCTCGGCCGCCAGAGTATCCTGCGCCAACAGGCCAGGGATATGCTCCCGGAGCATGGTCAGGCAGGCGGTGGAAGGGGTGACCACGGTGTCCGCATCCTGAAACAGCCGCACCGTGCGGCGAGCTGCATCCCGTGCCGCGTCCTCGAAGCCTACCTCCCACGCGGGCAAGCCGCAACAGGTCTGACCTTTGGGTGTGGTGAATTCCCAGCCCAGGGCTTTGCCCACGCGTTGCATGGCCCGCAGCAGCGAGGGGCGCTGGGCCTGGGCCAAACAGGGCACGTGAAGAGCGATCATGCGACGGGGCGAGGGGAAGGTCAGGCCACAAGGCGGACGAAGCGGCGTTTACCCTTTTGCAGCACCATGCCCTCGGGTCCGGGTTGGGGATGCAAGGTGATGTCGCGCACGACCTGGCCGTTCAGGCGCACGCCGCCGCCCTTGATATCCCGCTTGGCCTCGCCTCGGCTTTTGGCAAAGCCCGCGCGCACGAGCAGGTCCACCACCGTGTCCTCGGGCTCGACCTTCAGTTCAGGCATATCTTCAGGCAGTTCTTTTTTCTGGATGGTGCGGATGAAGTAGGCCTCCGCCCGCTTCGCGTCCTCCTCCGAATGGAACAGACGGACGATCTCCCGGGCCAGCATCATTTTCAGATCGCGCGGGTGCAGCCTGCCTTTCTCCAGGTCAGTGAAAAGTTTTTCGATAAAGTCGGGATGCCAGCTGGTGACCAGTTCGGCGTAATTGCGCATGGCATGGTCGGGGATGGACATGACTTTGCCATACATTTGCTCGGGCGGTTCAGTGATGCCGATGTAATTGCCCGTGCTTTTGCTCATGCGCACGTGGCCATCCGTGCCCACCAGGATGGGGAGGGTGAGCGCGATCTGGGGCCGCAGGCCAAAGGCTTCCATCAGCTTGCGCCCGGCCATCAGATTGAAGAGCTGATCCATGCCGCCGATCTGGACATCGGTCTTCAGGGCCACCGCGTCGTAACCCTGCATGAGCGCGTAGAAGAACTCATGGAGCCAGATGGGCTGCCCCGCCTCATAGCGCTTGGCGAAGTTCTCTCGGGCCAGGAATTGCTGTACCGTGAAATGGCTGGCCAGGCCGATGACATCCTGGAAAGTCAGCTTACTCAACCATTCATGATTGTAACGCACTTCCGTTTTTTCGGGGTCCAACACTTTAAATGCCTGATCCCGATAGGTTTTGGCTTTTTCCAGGGCCTCTTCCAGGCTCTGCTGGGGCCGGGCGCTGTCCTTATCGCTGGGATCGCCCACAATGCCCGTGAAGGTGCCGATCAGAAAGATGGCATGGTGGCCCAGGTCCTGGAATTGGCGCAGCTTGCGCATGGTGACGGTGTGGCCCAAGTGGAGATCGGGCGAGGTGGGATCGTAGCCGCAATACACGCGTAAGGGGCGGCCCGTGTCATAACTTTCCTGCAATCGCTGGCGGAGTTCCGCCTCCATGTTTTTGTACGTTTGCGGGTCGCCGAAATCGACCCCGCGCATGAGGATGGTCAGTTGTTCGTCAACAGGTGGGAATTGGGTCATGGTTGGATACGTTGGAGGAGGGATAAATGAGCATGCATGCCGGGATTGGGCTTATTCTTCCAGAAGTTTGCGCGCGATCCTCAGGGCAAGGGATTTGCTCATCTGGCCTTCGATTTTCCCACGTAGGATGCCCTTTTTGTCGATGAACCAGGTGGTGGGCATGCGTTTGAGCTGATAGGTGGGGTTCACCGTAGCGTCGGGGGAGATGATGACGGGGAAGGTGATGCCATTGGCCTGAATGAACGCCCTGACCTTCTCGGGTTTTTCCTCTACGTTCAGTCCGATGACGATAAAATCTTCGCCTTGCAGTTCCTCATAGACTGCCTGAATATCGGGGAGTTCCTCAACGCAAGGTGGGCAATAGGTGCCCCAGAAGTTGAGGAACACAACTTTACCCCGGTACTCTGCCAGGGAGAGCATGTCGCCATCGGGCGTGGGCAGGGTGATGTCGGGTGCGGGTTCGGTTCCGCTCAGATCAGGCAAGGGCGCGGTGAAGCTGCCACAAGCGACGAGAAGAAGGGTGGTCAGGATGAGCAACCAGGGAAGTAGGGCGCGTTGCATGGTATGGACAAGTGAAGCGGGATGGATTAGGGCTATTCTACCCTACTCGTGCTAAAATCTGGGAATGGTGGACATCATCCGGCATCCCAGCGTCAGTCGTCCGAGTTTTGATCAAGCCCGGTGGGATCAACGCTATCGGGAGGGGCACCACGCGGGGCGCACCATGGAGCCTGATCCCTGGGCCGCGGCCCATGCGCGCTATCTGCAAGGCGGACGGGCGTTGGACGTGGCCTGCGGTCGGGGGCGGCATACCCTGTGGCTGGCCCGGTTGGGCTATCAGGTGGATGCAGTGGATATCAGCTTCGAGGGGTTGCGGGGTCTGGCCGCGCAGATCGAGGCTGAAGGCCTGGCGGACCGGGTACGGTTGATCCATGCCGATCTGGAGGTGTGGCGGCCCGAACCTGAAACATACGACCTGATCCTGGTGGTGCGCTATCTCAACCGCGACCTCATCGCCAGTTTTTGGGACGCGCTCAAGCCGGGCGGCCTGGTGCTCTATCGCACCTTCAACACCGACTGGGCCCAACTTCGCACGGATTTCCAGCGGGGTTTTCTGCTCCAGCCGGGCGAGTTCACTTTATTGTTCAAGGATTGGGAGTGGCTGGCCTATGAGGAGCGCCGTTTGCCGCCCGAGGGTGGGACTTCCGAGGATTGTACCAGTGCCATCCTGGCGAGGAAGCCGGATTCGGAGCGGGATTAGGAAGGGGGAGCGACCGACGTTGGGGCGAGGTAACATCGGGCGTGAAATGCGAACAAAGCCCTAGGCCCGCGCGTACACTTCGGGGTTGGCGCAGTGGGGCAAGCGCTGGCCCGCCAGGCCCGCGAGCAGATTGTCCACGGCCATCTGTGCCATCTTGATGCGGGTGGCGATGCTGGCACTGCCGATGTGGGGTAGAGCGACCACGTTGGGCAGGGCCAGCAGGGGGTGGTCGGGGGGCAAAGGCTCTGGCGTGAAGACATCCAGGCCCGCGGCCCAAATCTCCCCCGACCGCAGCGCGTGCAACAGCGCGTCCTGGTCCACCACGCCCCCACGGGCGGTGTTGATGAGGATGGCGGTGGGTTTCATCAGGGAAAGGGCGCGGGCGTTGATGAGATGATGGGTTTCGGGCGTGTAGGGGCAATGGAGGCTGACGAAGTCGCTTTCGGCCAGGAGCGTATCCAAGGGCACATAGGTCGCGCCCAGTGCGTCGGCATGGAGGCTGGGATGGCGGTTGTGATAGAGGATACGGACGTTGAATCCCTGCAAGCGCCTGGCTACGGCTCGCCCGATGCGGCCCAGGCCGATGATCCCCACGGTGCTGCCGTGCAGGTCGGGGCCGGTCCAGCCCATCGGGTCCCAGGTGGTCCATCGTCCTGCGCGCATGTCGGCATGGGCCTCGAAAAATCGACGTGCGGTAGCGATCATGAGCCCGATGGTGAGATCGGCCACCGCGTCGGAGAGGACACCGGGCGTATGGCCGACGGGGATGCCCCGGGCTGTGCACGCGGCCAGGTCGATGTTATCCACGCCCACCGCCATCTGGCTGACGACACGGAGTTGCGGCCCGGCTGCATCCAGCAGGGGGGCGTCAATCCGGTCGGTGATGAGGGTCAACAGACCGTGGACGCCCTTCACCCGACGCTGGAGTTCCGGGTAAGGAGGGGGTAGGGGCTCGGGCCAGACGTCCAGGTCCAGCTCCGCGCTCTCCAGCCGGGCCATGGCGGGTTCGGGTAGGCGACGGGTAACGAAAACGCGTGGCAATTTACCATACCTCCCAATGGACGACCTCTTCCAATGGGCGGCGGCCGCTTTTGCGCGGCGGGCGTTTCAGGTCTTCGGGGTTTGCGGGATAGCCGAAGGAGATGGCCGCGTAACACATTTTATCGGCGGGAAGTTGCAGGAGGGCGTGGGCTTTGTCCATGTCGTAGATGTTGGCGATGACCGAGCCGATGCCCATCTCGTGCGCGGTGAGCATCATGTTCTGTGCGGCCCGGCCCAGATCGAAGGCCACGGGCCAGCGCTCCCGCCAATCCCCCGTGACCAGGGCCACACCCACCGCGGCGCCGGCCAGATGCCCGGCCCACGGGCCGCACTCGCTCAGCGCGCGCAGGCGTTCCCGGTCCCGGATGACGATGAAATCCCAGGGTTGTGTGTTCTTGGAGCTTCCCGCCAACCGTCCCGCGTCCAGAATGCGCAACAGCGCCTCATCGGGGATGGGCTCGGGCGAAAATTTGCGGATGGCCCGTTTGGTGCGAATGGCGTCATACACGTTCATGGTGACCTCTGTTCCGAAAATAGCATGATCGCTGGTCGCTGAAGGTTCGCAAAGCCAAGGTTGGGCGAGCCTGCAATGATGCGTATTGCGTATTCCGTCCAGTCGTCACGCAATATGCAATACGAAATCATCTTCTCGCGCCA
>DRQW01000084.1 GCA_011371305.1 Anaerolineae bacterium
TCCCGGTTTACCAACGCTATTTTCAAAGCAACGCCTTCAGCCGCCGGGCGAAGTCGGCGTATTGCACATCGGCATTGACCCGCTCGGCCCAGATCTGCCACGACGCATCCCGCATCGCGGTTTTCTCGGCATCGGGCAATGCGAAAAAGGCCCGCAACGTGTCCGCGATCTGGTCGGGCGTGGTGTCGGCATCCCACAAATAGCCATTGCGGCCCGGCTCCACAATTTCGGGCACCCCGCCCACCGCGGTGGCTGCCACGGGAACGCCGTAGCTCATGGCCTCCATCATGCTCACGGGCAATCCCTCCGACGCGCTGACGCTGACGAACAGGTCCACCGGATGTTCCTGATAGAAGCGGAGGATGTCGCGGTTGGGCAGGGGACCGGTGATCTGCCAGGCCACGTTGGAGGGCAGCCCCGCGGCCTGTTTCCGGATCGCTGCCTCCAGCTGCCCACCGCCGAGGTGGGTCCAATGGATGGGGAACTCGCAACGGGCCAGGGCTTCTACCAGCAGATGGATGCGTTTCACCGGGACGAGATAGGCGCAAGAGACGAGATGGAGTCGGCCATCCCGGGAGGGGCGATTACGCGTGGCCGCGGGCCGGACGCTGAGCCGGGCCACTTCGAATTTGTCTGGATGTTGGGGATAGCGTTGTTGCAAATAGCGTTGGATGAAGGCGGCGACGCCGTACACCCGGTCCAGGCGGTCAACGGCCAGGGCCTGGCCGGGCAGATAGCCTTGGGGCGCCCGCTCATGATACACATCGCTACCCTTGCCGCTGGCCACGGCAACCCGAGTGAGCCCCTTTTCTTTCAGCAACGCCACGGCCAGCGCGGCCGGTGAGAGCCAATAGCTGTACGCCACGTCGAAAGGTTGGCCCCGGAACGCATCGGTCAGCAATTGGTTCAAACGCAAGGCCCGCATGAGAAAGCTGGCTTCTCGTCGCCACAACGCGGGAGACGCGCCCAACGCCCGACGTTCCTCCAGGCTCAACCCCAGCAGGGAGGCCACCGTCCCGGGATGCCGCAACAGCCAGGCGCTCGACGCGCCCCAACCCACAGGAAAGGCCCGCAGGATGTCGGTGCGTACCTGGACGTTATCGGGTACAGCCCGGCGTGTACTCAGGTCGGTATCTGGGAACCAGGGCACCAGGACGACATCGAAGACGTCCGCCAGATAGTGGATCTCGGTCTCCAGGAATTCCTCGCCGTGGCTGAAGGGAAAACGGGCGGTGACCAGGAGCAGGCGGGGTCGGGACATGGTTGCTGGGGACGATGGGGCGCGCTAGAGATGCTTTTCGAGTTCGGTTTGGATCAAGCCCATGAGCTCGCCCACGGTCGCGCGGTCGAATGCGAAACGGGTGTTAGCCAGTTGGAAGAGTTCGGGCAGGGGGCGGGTATAGCCCGCGGCCAGGGCACGGCGGTACGCGGCCACGGCCCCATCCTGGTCTTCCAGCGCGTTGCGCCACACCTGCAGCGCGCCCATCTGAGCCAGGCCGTATTCGATGTAATAGAAAGGCGAGCCGAAAATGTGACCTTTCCGGTGCCAGCCTGTGGCTTTCTCTACGTCCAGCCCCGAATAATCCACGCCCGGCATGAACCGGTCCCACAGCTCCGACCATTTGGCATCGATATCGGCCGCGGTGATATCGTCGGGCGCTTCGGTGTAAAGCCAGTGCTGCATCTTGTCCACCACCGCCATATAGGGGAGGAAGGTGACAATGCCCACCAGCTGCTCCACCACGGCCCGGCGGTAATCCTGCCCATCGTAGAACCCGCCTTCTTTCCGCTTCCAGTAGGGCAGGCTCAGCAGCTCCATGCTCATGGAGGCGACCTCCGCGAATTCCAGAGGTGCGTGGTAATTCCAAATCAGATCCTGGTGTTGGAAGGCCTCGAAGAAATGGAACGCGTGGCCCCCTTCGTGCATGAGGGTGCGGAAGTTGCGATGGGTGCCCACCGCGTTCATGAAGATGTAGGCTTTGCCACTGATGGGGAAGCTGTTCATGTAGCCGCCCGGCGCCTTGTTGGGCCGGGAAGCCAGGTCGAGGAAGCCGTCGCGCATGGACTGGAAATAGCGGCCGAAGTCGGGATGCACCCGCTCGAAGACCCGTTGCCCCACCGCCTCCAGTTGGCTGACGTCATCGAAGGGATGCAGGGGCTCGTCGTAGGGGTCCACCGTGGGCAACCAGGGGCTGCCGATGCCTGTCTCCCAGGGGCGAAGGCGGTCGAGCCCGACCTGACGGGCGATGTTCTCATACATGGCCGTGGCCAGGGGCACGACCTCCTTTTCGATGGCGTCATGAAACACCGCGCAATCCTCGGGGGAATAATCGAACCGCCCGCGGCGCAGCCATTGATACGCGCGAAAATCGGGATAGCCCGCGTTCTTTGCCAGTTGGCGGCGTTTGACCAGCAGGCTCATAAACAGCTCGTTGAGCTCATCCCGATGCGCGAGGTAGGCATCCATGCTCTTGCGCCACACCTGCTTCCTCACCCCGCGGTCCCGGTCCCCGAGATGGGCCTCGGCCTGGGGGATGGTGATGCTCTCTCCCTGCCATTCGATGCTGAGCCCGCCTGTGATCTCCTGATACCGCTTGCTTTGCAGTTGCAATTCGGTAAGGATGGGGATGTTTGCCTCGGTGAAGAGTTCGATTTCCGCCTTGGTGCGACGATAGATCTGAGCGGTTTCCTGGTCGGGTTCATAGCCTTCGACCGCGACCCACTTCTCATTCAATTGCTGTTCTGCCACCTGCCATTTGGGGAAGACCTCTCCCACCACCTTCTGAAAGCGGGCGTTGGCTTCCTCATCCGCGGTGTTCTCGGTGATGGCCCGGTAGATCCAGGACATTTCCTCATCCAGAACGCTTTCCAGATCGCTCCACTGCTGGAGCCAGTCCCGCACGTTCTCCGGGGTTAATTTCGTGGCCAGCAGCGCATCCACATGGGGCTGGATGGTCTGCCAATCCTGGATATCGAGCTTGGGGTAGTTGTGCTTCATCGAACAAGCCTCTCCATGGGTGAATTTGGGGCCAGGATGATCTAAGCCCTGTTCCATTATACCCGCGAATGATAAAATGAGGATAAATCCCGTCGTGAACGGCGGTGAGCCGATATGATGAACATACGTTGCGGCCAGCTTGGCGCAGGAAGCCAAGCACGTAATGCGTAATGCGTGATGCGTAATGACCTCACGGATTACGCATTACGCATCACGTCCGTGGCAGACTCGCTCAACGTCGGCCTGGCGATCCTTCCGCAATCGACGATCATTCTATTTTCATAGCAGTCCAACGGCTGGCTTGCCAGCGCCGATACGGACGAAAATCGTGGGCGGTAACCCGGTACACCTGGAAACCAGGAAACCAGGAAACCGGGCCGATTCGCTCTCCCACCCGGTCTACCGGTCTACCGGTTTCCCGGCCTACCAAATCTATTTTCATAGCAGTCCAACGGCGGGCCAACCCGCGCCGATACCAAGGAAAATTGAGAACGCTGATTTGCGCCGATGCTTCGCAGCGCAGATTTTCGCAAATGATTTTTATTTTGATTTTATCTGCGTGAATCTGTTTCTATCAGCGTTCATCTGCGTCCTCTATTTTCATAGCA
>DRQW01000085.1 GCA_011371305.1 Anaerolineae bacterium
GCCATGGCATTCTTTGCAGGGGATGCCCTTGTTGATGTGGATGCTGTGGTTGAAGAAGACGTAATCGGGCAGGCTGTTCACCCGATTCCAGGCGATGGGCGTGTTCGTCTCCATGCTTTCTTTGATGGGGGCGATGGCGGGGCTATCCTTCCACACCTGGCTGTGGCATCCCAGGCAGATGTCGGTGGAGGGCACGCCCGCGAAGGGGCTGCGTTCGACGTTCACGTGGCAATAGCGGCAATCCAGGCCCAATTCGCCCACATGATGCTCATGGCTGAAGAACACCGGTTGTTCCCGGGCGATGGTGGTGCCCCGCATGTAGGGCGAGCGCACAAACACATAGGAAATCACCGCACCGCCCACCAACAACAACGCGATGCCGATCACCATGGCTTTGGCGATAAGGTTGAGGGAGGGATGAAAAATCTGGGACATAGTCTGCCTCATGGAATTGGGTCAAAGATGGTTTCTGCAACAATGCGGTGGGGCTTACGCCAGCATCTCGCCGGTGAAATTCTCGGGCGGAGGTGGCGACGTGGTGCGCCATTCCAGGGTGCTGGCGCCCCAGGGGTTGGCTCCGACCTTCTCTCCCCAGAACGTCCCATACAGGAGATAGAGGAAGGGCAATCCCAGGCCCAGCATCAGCAACAAGGTGCTGGTGGTCACCAACTGGTTGGGCATCATCCAGGCTTCGGGATAAGCCACCACCCGGGTGCGCATGCCCAAAAGCCCCAACAGGATGCCCGGACCAAAGGTGCCCAAGGTCCCCAACAACACGATCCATCCCGTGACCTTGCCCCACAGCTCCGGATACATCCTTCCGGTGACCTTAGGCCACCAGTAATGGATGGCCCCCAAAAAGGCGGTCATCACCACCCCCACCATGAGGAAATGGAAACTGGCCCATTCAAACTGGGTTCGTGCCACCATCTGGGCGGTCGCGGGCGAGTACAGGGGCAGGCTGGTCACCAGATAAAGCGCCAACGACACCAACGCGGCGAACGCGAAAACCATGGGCGAACGCAAGGTGGGATGGCTCTTGCGGATGGTGGCGAACAGGCTGAGGATGATGATGGCCAGGGGAATGGCACTGAGGAAGGCCACCAGCGAGAAGAAGAGATTCACCCAGGCCCACTGATCGCTGGTAAAGGTGTGCACCCCCCAGCTCAGCGAAGTGAGGATGGCCAGGGTGATCATCGCATGTTGCACGCCCTTACGCCCCACCAGCGGACGACGCGCGAAGGTCTCGAAGATATCCGCCACGATCCCCACCGCGGGCAGGATCATCGTATAGACTGCCATGTGCGCGAAGATCCAAAAACTCTGCACCTGCAGGAGCGGATTCAACGCCACCCCCAGGTTGATAAACCCCAGCGCCTGCGCCCGCATCAGCCCTGTCAGCAACATCCACACGTGCAAGAAGAGGATCCCCACGATGGTGGTGATGGCCACCAGATAGTACCCCCACACCGTAAAGGGCAGGTCCTCCCAATCGAGCCCTTTCACCCGGCGATGATGGATGGTGACCAGCAGGTTGAAGGCCATCAGCAGGACGGCGAACCCCACCCCCAGGATGATGGGGATCACGGGCAGGGTGCGAGAAGGGGTATAGTGGGTGGCATACGGGGCCAGGAAATTCCACCCTGCATCCGAGCCACCGAATGCCGCCTCCATGACGATCAGGTTGCTGGCGCCTGCATAAATGTAGAAGGTGAGCAGGTTCAGCCGGGGGAAGGCGACATTCTTCGCACCGATCATCAAGGGGATGAGGAAATTGCCCAACACCCCGAACACCGCGGGCAACAGGAAAAGATACACCATGACCGCGCCGTGGAGGGTGAACATGCGGGCATAGATGTCCTGAAACAACTCCTGCTGCGGCGTGAATAATTCCAGACGCAGAATCACCGCGGTGCCCAAACCCAAGGCCGCGTACCCGGAGACAAGCAACAGATACAAGAACGCGATCCGCTTGTGGTCCGTGGTCAGCAGCCAGGAGCGGAAGGTATAGCTGGCGTTCCAGAACGTCAGCTTGGGAGCGGCGGCCGTCGCCGCGGATGGAGCGCTTGCCATAGATCACTCCTTGAACGATGTGGGATGATGACGGGATGATTGCGTGAATCGGTCGATGCGCGGCAGATGCTAGACGCACATCGACGCCCTAAAGCATTCTACACAGAATGTCGGGCGTCTGACACCCCCCAAACGGGGGATTTTCATACACGATCGGCGTACGCCATCCTACTGATTGTGACCATTTTCCTCGCTGTCCACCTGCTCCTGGAGCATGGTGTCCAGCCCCTGGGTGCCGGTCAGGGAATCGAGCAAGGCCCGGGCCTGGTGCTTCCCCTCCTCATCCTTGGAGAGGGTCAGATAGATGGCCAGGTCCGTGGCCGCGGCCTTTTTATCACCCAACTCGATGTAGGTCACCGCCCGGTTGAAGTAGGGCGCGGGGGCATTGGCGTTGATCTCAATGCACTTGTTGAAATCCGCCAGGGCCTTTTCGGGCCGTTGCTGCAACATATAGAGCACACCGCGATTGAAATACGCGGGCAACAGGTTGGGATTCAACTCGATGGCCTTGTTGAGATCGGCCTCGGCTTCTTCCAGCATCTGCAACCCCATGAAGGCGCGCGCCCGGTTGACGTAGGTGTTGGGGTTTTGAGGATCGAGCTGGATGGCCTTATTGAAATCCTCCAACGCCTTGGCGGGACGACTCATCATGAGATACGTCGTGCCGCGCGAGGCATAGGCCTGGGGGAAATGACCGTCGATCTCGATCGCGCGCGTGAAATCGTTCAGCGCCTCGGGCAGATCCCCTTGCTCCACATAGATGAGACCTCGATAGTAGTGAGGCACCGATGCGCCATCGGGGTTGGCCGCGATGGCCACGCCCAACGCCTCCAACGCGCCCTCCACATCCCCCTGACTGGCCTTTTCCAGGGCCAGCTTGGTGAAGTCATCCATGGGCAGTTCCGCCGGGTCTCCGGTTGTCATCTCGGAGGAGACAGCCCCCTCTCCCCCAGCGTTCGTTTGGGTCCCCATCACAAAATGGGTGAGCGCGTACCACACCGCGACGCCCACCACCACAGCCACGACCGCGCCGATGAGCCAGCGCGACCATGAGGTTTGTCTCTGCGTCATTGCCTGTTCCATAAGGATATTGTCCGAGAATGAGCAGCAGGTGAGTGCATTGTAGCAAAGATTGGAGAATTCTAAAAAATTTTGCTTCAGATGGGACGGCAGGCGTTGCGAGCGCCTGCCGTCTGAGAGTGCGCAGGGATGTGTGGCGCCACCGGGGGAAACGTGGTTTTATGCGACAACTCCTCTCTCGCAGGAAGGCATGTGGCCCGGTTCAAGCGCCCGAAGGCGCCACACATCCTGAGATGGATCGGCCTTATTTCTTGAGGACGAAGGCGACGCCACCGCCCACGATGAGACCCACCAGGGCCGCAATGAGGATGGCGACCAGATTATTGCCGCCCTGGGCGGGTTCAGGCGCGGGTTGGGTTTCGCCCGCGGAGGCTTTGGCTTTTTCCAGCTCAGCCTGGAGGTTTTTGGCCTCCATTTGTGCGGCTTCGGCCGTGGCCTCGGCCTCCTTGGCTTTGGCCTGAGCGGCCTCCAGCTCGGCCTTCATCTCCTCGAGCTGCTTCAACGCGTCTTCATACTTCCGGGCCGCGTCCTCATCGCCCTTGGCCACGGCATCGTGCAACAACTGGTTGAGCATGGCGATGTGCTCTTCGTCGCTCACGATCTTGCCGTATTTGGCGATGACCGATTCGGTCCAGAACTGGGTGTCGGCCATGTTCTGGTGGCAGCCCATGCAGACGCCGACGCGCTCCATGCGGGTGCGCTGGTCCGCGGTCAGGGGGCCGGACGCGGGCCAGTGGGTGCCCACGACCATGAGCTGCTCCCCGGTTTCGGGGTCCACCACCTGGCTCCAGTCCGCGATGAGGTTTTCGATGGGCTGGATCTGGTACTGGTAGTTGGCGGGGATGATCTCGCCATCTGCGGTGGCCAGATCCACGACCAGGCCTTCCGGCCCGCCAGCCAGGAAGCGACCGCCCTCGATGCCATAGCCTAATGCCTTGGGGTTGCTGTGGCAGGATTCGCAGGTGCGGGCCTTGCGGCCGGCCGTATGAGGCTGGACCGGGGCCATGTCGATGGCCATGGGCGCCTCTTCGCTGGTGGCGATGACGTTGTGGGCCACGGCTTTGCCATCCGGCCCGATGACGGTGTACACCACCTGGCAGCCAGGGATGAGCGGGGTGACGCGACCTTCGCCGTTGATGCCCAGGACGGGCTCTTCCCAGCGCAGGTAGGAGCGGCCTTCCTTGGCCTTGCCGGGCGACTTGATGGTCATGTCGTTGAGGCCGTTGGGCAGATGGGCATTGCCCCGGGCCACCCAGTCGTTATCCTCCTTGCCTTCGGAATAATCCATGACCACATGGCAGCCATAGCACTGGGGCGCCCAGTCCGCATGGCAGGAGTAGCATTCCAGGTTGTCGTTGTGGGCCTTGACCTTGTCCATGGCCACTTCCGCGTCCATGCTCTTCCAGGTCCCTTCCTCCTTGATCTTCTTCAGCAACGGGACCTTGAAGTCGAGGCCGCTGGCCGAATGGACAATGACCTCGTCGCCCTTCTTGACCACATTCTCGAAGGGGTTGCCGCGCGCGGTCAGCAGGAAGCCATCCTCGGCCTTGTAGGGCATGCCGAAGTAGGTCTTGTTGTCGGGCAGGGTGTCGCTTTCCCACAAGCCGCGGGGTTCCGTGCCGATCTCACCGCCCAG
This sequence comes from Anaerolineae bacterium, assembly GCA_011371305.1. GTDB lineage: Bacteria > Chloroflexota > Anaerolineae > J102 > J102 > M2005. The sequence goes on from DRQW01000085.1 coordinate 4,790, forward strand.
CAGTTCCTCTTCGCCGAAGCCCAGTGGCAGTTCCCACGGATAGGCGTCGGTGGTGCCGTGGCAGTCCGCGCATTCGATCTCCACCTGGGCCAGGGTGGTGCCGGGCAGGTTACCGTCGCCGTGCATCTCCAGGCTGGTGTGACAGTCCTGACACAGCATGCCACCCTCGGGGTTCTCGGGCCGGCTCTCCACCGAGTGATGCAGGTCGTCCTTGATGTAGAGGTATTTCTTGGTGTGGAGCTTGGGCTGGCCCATGCCGGTTTCGTCGAAGGGCGTGCCGTAGGGGAACTCCATGATGCCTTCGTAGCTCACGCCGATGCGCTTGCCCCGATTGTGGCAGGAGTTGCAGGTCTCCGCGGGGATGCCCGTGTAGGTGCGGCCGTGGACGGTGACCTTGGCGTCCCGGGTAGCCTGGATCTGGTGGGTGAGCATGTGGCCCGGCTCATCCTTGGGAATGGTGGGGTCGTTGCCTTCGTAGAAGCCCTCGTTGCTGTAGGGGATGTGGCAGGAGGAGCAGCCGGTGCCGCGCCAGTCGCCGCGCTTGGTGCGGGGCTGCACGCCCACATGGCAGCGCTGGCACTGCTGACGCTGATAGGTGAAGGCTGCCTTAGCCGGGTCCGCGACGATCTCCTCCACCGTGGGGTTGGGCAGCTTCTCCACCTTGGTGGGGAAGACCTCGGGGAAGCGTTCGATGATCTTGGACATGTACGCTTTGTACGCGTCCGTGCCCACAGAGGGGACTTGACCGTCGGTGTCTTCCAGGTCGTAGTTGGCGTACTTCACCGCCCGGTCCTTCTGCGCGCCCCAGGTCACCAGGTTGCCCTGGATCTTCCCGGCCTCGGTGTTCATCAAGGCCAGCTTCAGGCGTTCGGTGTAGCCCGGATGACATTTGCCACAGGTTTTGTCCGAGACCCAGATACTGCCGGGATCGGGGTAGAATTCCCCTTCCGGGCCGTGGGCTTTGTCTTTATCGTCGGTCACGGTGGGATCGCCGCCATGACAGGCGGTACATTCGCCCATGGCCTGGATCTGCTGCATCATCAGCGTATCCGGCTCCCGGATGTTCTCGATTCCCTCATGACAGGCAAGACAGCCTTCGCGCTCGCCCTGTTGTTTGGGAATCGTGTCTGGCCCTGCTGCCGTGGCCACCGAAGCAACCATCATGGCCAGCAACACGACCAGAATGAGAAAGAACAATTGCTTACGTTTCATGGTTCCTCCCTCAGTTTTTCATGCTGGGGAATCGGTGGTTTATGATGGGTGATCAGAAAGGGAACGTTCTCGCAGGACACCTCCTTTTTAGAACGACAGGCCGATCCATTTTCATCTCTTTTTCATTATATGGCTTTGTAATCTCCCCCACATCACCCCACGGGATGATATTTTTCATCCTGTATTAAGGTTTGTGGAATGCAATACGTGAACCGTGGGCCTGCTGACACCCCACACCGACAGGCCCCAACGATTTGGAAAAATCCCCATGTTCTGGTACATTTTTGGCCGTTTTTGCATCCGGCCATTGTCAAAGCAGGCACCACGCGCGGCCACGCGCCGATACCGATGAAAACGCCTCGCGGCCAGATTGGCGCGGGAAGCCGACGCCGTAATGCGTAATGCGTGATGCGTAAGTCCTCACGTTTCACGCATCACGTTTCACGCCCGTTAGCATTTCGCCCAACGTGGGCCTTGCGATTTTTCAGTAACCATTAATCACACTTTTCCCAACCAGGTGACTTATGTTCAAATTTCTCCAACGCACCCAACGTCCCGAGCCTGAAGTGCTGGCCAAATGGGGCCGCAACAAACCCTGCTGGTGTGGCAGCGGCAAGAAATACAAGCACTGCCACATGCCCAAAGACTTCCCCAAAAAATAAGCCAAATTCGTTCCGTGGCTGTTCTCCCGCCTCCACCGGCCTCAGGCCGGTTTTTTCTTGGGCGTCACCTCCACCCGGCCATCCTCCACCTTCACCCAATCCCCTGTCTCGATCCGGCCGATGTCGATTAAGTCCACCATGGGGATATCCGCGATGATCGCGCCCACCGCGGTGATGGCTTCGGATGCCGCGTTGATCATGGCCAGGGGCGCGACGCGATTACGGGCCAGGCGCAGGATGGTGTAGGACCCCACGGTCGAGCCCTTGCCGTGGGGGAAAACCAGAATCTTCCCCGCCACCGAAACCCCATGCAGGGGATGGTTGGGGTCGAGAATGACGCCGGTTTCCGGGTCCACACCCCCCAGGAAACTGATGGGCTCGGGGCTGACCAGGGCTTCACCCTCGGCCCGTCCCGCCCGCACCACGCGGCCGTGCAGGATGATGGGTTGTTGTTTTTCGGCAGAAGTTGTCATGGGCATGAATACCGCGTCGATATGAATGAAAATCGTAATCAATAGACCAGGAAACCAGTAGCCCGGTAGACCAGGTTACATCGCTCAACCTCCCGGCTTCCTGGCTTCCCGGTTTCCTGGCTTCCTGGTTTACTGGTTTACCGGTTTACCAGTTTACCAATCTTATCCATGTCCCATCAACAGGGCGACACTGACAGCTACAAGCGCCGCCCCCCAAGGGGCCACGTCTCCCAATCGACGAGCTTCAAATCGGCATCATAATGGAAGACCATCTCTTGCGGCGGGCCTTGGGGGTCGATGACATAGGGGAAGAAGATGGCGTCGGCCTGGGGGATGGGCAGTTGGGGCACCTCTTCCACCCGGAACCACTGCAACCGCC
>DRQW01000086.1 GCA_011371305.1 Anaerolineae bacterium
ATGTTTGCCGATGAGCGTTGGAAAACCCGGGTCACAGTGGAGGACAACGTTGTCTTGCACACTGCTCCCTTCACCGATGAGGATGCGGTCCACATCGCCGCGCAGCACAGCGCCGAACCAGATGTTGGCCCCGGCCTCCACACGCACGTCACCGATGAGGGTAGCATTGGGTGCAATAAACGCGTCGGGGTGGATTTTTTCCGGCTGGTATTCTATGACTTCAATGTTTGACATAAGAACGATTGCAAGGCAAAATCAGGAATATGGCTTGCCACGCTCCCAAGTTTAGCATGGATCGTTCCGTCTGACGAACCTGGGGGATGCACGGGCGTGTTGTTCAAGCCGTGCATGCTCATTTTACACACACTCGGTGACGCGATACAATTTCTATCATGAAAATCTTCATTCATGGGCTGCTCAGTAGCGGCCAGGGGTTCAAAGCCCGTTTGCTGCGGGATCGTCTTCCAGACATCCTCACGCCAGATTTCCCGGGTGATCTGGACGAACGCATGGCGAAACTGGAGGCGATCCTGGAACGGGGCCGCGACCATGTGCTCATCGGCTCGAGCTTTGGCGGACTGATGGCGGCGCTCTACGCTTGCCGCCATCCCAGCCGGGTGAGGAAAGTCATCTTGCTTGCGCCCGCCTTGCCTTTCCCCGCGTTTGCCGAGAATCCGCCCGAACCATGCGATGTGCCTGTTGTGATTTTTCATGGCATGCGGGACACGGTCGTGCCTTTGGAACCTACACGCGCCCTGGCCGAACAGGTTTTTCGCAATCTCGTTTTTCATGAGGTCGATGATGATCACATGCTGCACGAGACGGTGCAACGACTGGATTGGGCAGCATTGGTGAGGGAATAACGAGTGGATGAGGGTGCCATGGTGAAGATTCGACCCGATATCGCCCGTATGGCCCCGTATGAACCGGTCAAGCCCTTCGAGGCTTTAAGCCGGGATTTGGGACGCGCGCCCGAAGAGATTATCAAATTAGATGCCAACGAAAATCCTTATGGGCCTTCCCCTCTGCTACGGCAGGCACTGGCACACTATCCCTGGTATCATATCTACCCCGATCCCCAGCAGGTTGAACTTCGTGATGCGCTGGCCCGATATGTGGGGGTTCCGGCCGAGCACATCATGGTCGGGCATGGCGCGGATGAACTCATCGACTACCTATGTCGGATTCTGTTGGAACCGGGGGATGTGGTCATCAATTGTCCACCTACCTTTGGCATGTATGATTTTGACGCCCGGTTGAGTATGGGACGCGTGGTCGAAGTCCCCCGTGATGACGCGTTTCGGGTCGATGTTCCGGGGATTGAGGAGGCAGTCCGTCGGGCGGGAGGACGGGCCAGGCTCCTCTTCCTGACATCGCCTAACAATCCCGATGGCGGTTTGCTCCCCGAGGCGGACCTCCAACGGCTGTTGGCTTTGCCCCTGATGGTCGTCGTTGACGAAGCCTATATCGAATTTGCCGACCAGGAGTCGGTTGCTACGCGCGTGCCCACGACCCCCAACCTCGTGGTTTTACGGACCTTTTCCAAATGGGCGGGCCTGGCCGGTCTCCGGCTCGGCTATGGCATCATGCCGCTGGCACTTATGGACGCGTTGTGGAAATTCAAGCAGCCTTACAACGTGAACGTGGCCGCCACGATAGCCGGGTTGGTCAGCCTGCAAGATTTGGACCGGTTGCAGGCCCGGGTCGCCGCGCTCAAGGCGGAGCGAGATCGGCTCTACCGGGCCTTGTGTAACATTCCCTACCTCCAACCTTTACCAAGCCAGGCCAATTTCGTGTTTTGTCGGGTGGAAGGCCGTTCCGCGCGCGCACTGCACCAGGCGTTGCGCGAGGAAGGTATCCTGGTGCGGTATTATGATAAGCCTGGATTGCGGAACGCCATCCGTATCAGCGCGGGGTTGCCCGAACAGGTCGATCGCGTGGTCGAGGCATTACAGGCCTGGGCGAGTTAGGATGCGGATTTCGGGAGATAGCCCATCGCCTCGGGAAGAAGTCGTGGGCGATGTAACGCACGAGCCCATTCAAGTCTCCATTGCTGTTCCTTTATGGAACGAAGCCCGTTTGCTTCCGGGATTGTTACAGGCGCTGCGGGAACAAAGCTGGCCTCGGGAGCGCATGGAATGGATTTTTGTGGACGGCGGCTCCGAAGACGAGACCCTGGCAATCCTGGGGGCAGCCCTACCTGAGTTTGCCCACGCCAGGCTGCTTCATAACCCAGATCGTGTGGCTGCAGCGGGCCTGAACTTGGCCCTGGCCTGCGCGCGCGGCGCCTATTTTCTCCGCCTGGACGCCCGATCTCGGCCGGGGGAAGATTATGTGGCGCGATGTGTGGCCTATCTGCAAGAGGGCAAGTGGGTTGGCGTGGCCGGGCCGCAGATCGCGGTGGGGTGTAGTGACGCGGGCCAGGCCATCGCGCTGGCGTTGAATCATCCTTTGGGCGCCGGAGGCCCCAGCTATCGTCGGGCGAGCGCACCCACCGAAAGCGACACCCTGTACCTGGGGGCTTACTCCACCGCGAAACTGCGGGCCATTGGCGGCTGGGACGCGACCTTCGAGGCCAATGAAGATTACGAGTTGAACCAACGCCTGCGCGCGGCGGGAGGGCGATTGCTCGTTGCTC
>DRQW01000087.1 GCA_011371305.1 Anaerolineae bacterium
GGCTTGCCAGCGCCGATACGGACGAAAATCGTGGGCGGTAACCCGGTACACCTGGAAACCAGGAAACCAGGGAAGCCGGGCCGATTCGCTCACCCCGGTCTACCGGTCTACCGGTTTCCCGGCCTACCGAATCTATTTTCAAAGCAGGCTCTCACCGCTGATGCACCAGGTGGTAGATGATGTCGCGGGCGGAGACAACGGCCAGGGGCACCAGGCCCTGCCCATCATCCTCGGCCACGACGACGCGATGGATGTGTTTTTGCTGGAGCAGTCGGGCCGCGTCCTCCAGGCTGGCCGTGGGCGGCACCGTGACCACGTCTTTGGTCATCCAGTCGGGGCAGGCAAGCTGCTCCCAATCGTCGGGGCGTTCCAGGGCCGCGCGCAGGATGTCGGTGCGGGTGAGGATGCCCCGCAGGTGACCGGTGTCGTCCACCACGATGATGCTGCTGATATCTTCCTCATCCATCATGCGGGCGGCGTCGAGCAAGGTGGCATTGGCCGGGCAGGCGATGACGCCCAAGTGTTTGGCGGCTAGGACGCTGATATGTTTCATGGCGGGCCTCCGCGGGCGTGGGCTTTTGGGTTAGCTTAACATGCATGCCACGGCCCGTCTATGGTTTAGATCATGTGGCGCGGTGCCTTTGGCAACCAAGGCGAAGGAGGTGCAAACCGCAGCATCAAGGTACGACCAGGTCGAAATCGAAATCCGCGACCCGTTGTTGTCGGTCGGAATAGAGCCCATCCTGGTCCACGGCCAGGACCATGTAATAGTAGTTCACGGCCGCGTCGCCGCCACCGCCAGGGCTGTCGGTATAGCTCAGCGTTCCATTGGCGGGGATATCTGCCAGTTTGGTGGTGCCGGGGTCACCGGGTGCGTAGTAAGGGGATTCGCTACGCCACACTTCATAGTGGTCCACCGCGCCGGGCGCAGCGGTCCAGTCGAGCTGGGTTCCTGTGTTCGTCAGGGTAATGTCGATCTGCCCGACGGTCATGTCGTCGTATTGCTGCAAATCCACGTGATGGATGTACTCATCGCCATCATAGACGCCCGAGCCCGTGCGGGAATCGATGAAGAAATCGGCGCCACCGCTGAGCCCATTGCCAAACACGCCGTCGGTGATGAGGAAGGTGGCGGTTTTCCAGCGCCCGGTGTTGGTTTTTGTGACTTCGTAGGGTTGAGGGTCCAGGCGGCCGGTGGTTGGCAGGCCGGGGTCAATAGCCAGGCCGCGGCGGATGGTCCAATCGTTGATGGCAAACACCTTGGCGGTTTTGCGGCCATTCCCGCCATCATAAATCAAGCGCCAGGTATCGGTGCCGTGGTCCAGATAGGTGACCGTGATGATGACGGTGTTGTGTTGGCCATCGATGCCGGTGGCGGGCGAAACGTACCGGTCGTCCGCGGCGTAGAAGAAGACGAAATTATCCGAGGCCTGATCGGTGCGCCGGCTCGACCAGCCCGGGTCCACTTCGATCTGGACCTGGCTGCCTTTGTTGTTCAGGTGGAACAAACCGGCATTTCGCAGGTTTTGGTCGTAGGGGTTATCGTTGTAGTGCCAGGGTTTGTCATCCACTCCCGACCACCCCATGCCCGTCACGCGGTCGTCATCGGTGACCGGGATGGTGTTGCCATTGCCCACGTTGTGGAGTTGGGTCAGGTAGAATTCGGAATTGCCGACGGGGGGATAGTAATTGCAATCGAGGGGGCCGGCATAGTTGAGGAAGCAGGGGCGGCGGTGTTCCCACGCCCGAGACCAGATGCTGGGCGGGCGTTTTTGTCCGGGCAGGAAGCCCGTGCCAAAGTATTTCGCGGCCCATTCCGCGATGGTCCGGTTGTTGGGCGTGTCCATGCCCTCATAGGTCCAGAACGAGGAGAGGCGCACGTAGTCGGCGCGGGCATGGAGGGTACGGGCAATGCCCCAATAGAATTCATTTTCCGTGCCCGTCATGTAGCCGTAACCTTCGAAGGCAATGGGCACGGTTTCGTTGTGCAGATATGCCTGGTCCCACATCCCTGTGCAATGGACATTGGGACTTGTGGAACTACACGCTTTGGTGTAGTCGTAATCGGAGGTAAAGGCATTGATGGAAACCCCCACCTGTTGGCTGGCCGCGTAATCCGCGATATCTCGGCGTTCCCAGCTACTGAGATAGAAGGGCGCATTCTGGGTCATGACCATCACCTGAAAATCCCCGTTGGCATCGGTAAACGCATCCCGATACAGGTCCGTGATGCTGTTGACCCAATCGATCCATTCCTGGGAACCCATCCCTCGGTTTTGATAATCCGCGTCATCCTGGTTATGCGAGGGGATGTTTTCACCATCTTTGCCTGTGGCGATAGCGACCCAGCGGACGCGCCAGCCGTGGGTGCTGGTTTTTAGATGGTCGGCCAGGGCGAAGATGAAGTCGCTGTATTTTTGGTTAAGGAACGCGTTCTGGTAGTCGAGGAGATACCAGGGGTCGTTGGAGGTGTCGCCATCGCCATCGCAGTCTCGGGTGTCGGGATCGCTGGCGGTGAAGATGGTGTCATCCGCGTTGCCCCAGATGCCATCGGGCCCGGCCTGGACCCATCCGGGGGTGGCGTCAACCCCTTGATCGGGGCAGGCAACATACCGGTTGGTGTAGATGACCAGGGCCAGGCCCAGGTTTTCATACCCCGCGTCCACCTGCTTTTGCATCCAGAGGTCGAGGTCGCTCCAGTCGTAGGTGCCCGGGGAGGGATTGAGGGGTGCCCAATGCCAGAAGTTGTAGGCGCCAACCGCGGAGTAGGTCTCGGGCGGTCCCAAGGGGTTCCAGGTCCCGCTGGCCACGTAAAAGCCGGCCGCGGGCGTGGTGGAGAAGGCATAGTCCGGGCTGGCGGCCCGGTTTGGTTGGGGCGATGGGGGCGCGGGGGTGCTGACGGGCTGAGCTTGGGTAGGAACGTCCATCCTCAACCCGGCCAGGGTCCCGACCAAAAGCAATGCCAGGGTGGTGAGCAGATATCGGAGCATGGTTCGCGTGTTCGGGGTGGTGAGTGGATGGGGGGTTACCCGATGGCGCGCCTGAACCCCCTATCCATGCTGGCGAGTGGGTAGGTAAGATGGTTGTGTTGATCAAGACGCCCCAGCCCCGTGTTTCGGTATGGTGTCCTGACGGACCGCCCGCAAAGGCACCAAGACGCAAAGGGAATTAAGGTGTGCAGGTGGCAAGTAGCAGATAGCAAGTCAAGCTGCGCAGTCCACCTGCCGCTTGCAAACTTGCATCCTTGCACACTTGCATACCTGCTTGGCAGCCTTTACGCCTTGACGCGAGCTATTTATTCCTGCTCATCTCGCTTTTCCGGCCGCAGGTGGGGGAAGAGGATGACCTCGCGGATGTTATCCTGGTCGGTCAGGATCATGGCGAAGCGGTCGATGCCCATGCCGAACCCGCCCGCGGGAGGCATGCCGTAGCTAAGCGCGTTGATGTAGTCCATGTCCACGGGCGTGGCTTCCTTATCCCCAGCTTCCAACGCCCGGCCCTGCTCCAAGAAGCGTTCCAGCTGATCCAGCGGGTCATTCAATTCGCTGAACGCGTTGCAGATCTCCATGCCCGCGACAAAGCCCTCGAATCGTTCCACCACATCGTGAGTGCCCGGTTTGCGCTTGGCCAGCGGCGACACATCCAGGGGATAGTCGATAAGGAAGGTGGGTTGAATGAGGTTAGGTTCCACGAAGTGGCTGAGGAGTTTGTCGATGAGTTTGCCCCGGCTGGCTTCGGCCGGCGCGTCGATGCCCTTGGCCCGCATGGCCGCGCGCAGGCTGTCCGCGTCGGGATACGCGTCGTAGTCGATGCCCGAGGCTTCGAGGATAGCCTGGCGCAGGGGGATACGAGGCCAGGGCGGGGTGAAGTCGATCTCATGGCCCTGCCAGGTGATGACCAGCCCACCCGTCACTTCCTTCACCACATAGGCCAGCATCTCTTCGGTGCGGGCCATGACACCGTTGTAGTCGGTATAGGCTTCGTAGAACTCCAGTTGGGTGAATTCGGGATTATGCTTGCGGCTGATGCCCTCGTTGCGAAAATCCCGACCGATCTCATACACCTTGTCGTAGCCGCCTACCAGCAGGCGTTTGAGGTAGAGCTCAAAGCTGATACGCAGATAGAGTTTCTGGTGCAGGTAGTTGTGATAGGTGACAAAAGGTTCCGCGGCCGCGCCGCCGTAGATGGGCTGTAGAATGGGCGTTTCTACCTCGATGAAGCCTTGGCTATCCAGATAGTCGCGAAGGGCCCGTACCATCCTGGCCCGAACCCGGAATCGCTCCCGTACCTCAGGGTTGGCCAGCAGGTCGAGATAGCGCTGGCGCTGGCGCAGTTCCGGGTCGCTGAGGCCGTGCCACTTGTCGGGCAAGGGTTTGAGGGCTTTGGCCAACAGGGTGATGTCTTGTACCTGGCAGGTCACTTCCCCGGTTTTCGTGACCGTCATCACGCCCTTCACGCCGATGAAGTCCCCCAGGTCCAGGTCTTTCTTGAAAAACCGGTTGTATTTATCCGCGCCCAGTTCATCCCGGCGCACCATGATCTGGATCTTGCCCGTACCATCTTCGATATGGGCGAAGGAGAGCTTGCCCATGATGCGCCGGGAGATCATGCGCCCGGCCAGGGCGACTACGTCGTTTTCACCCAGTTTGCCTTGCTCATAGAGGGTTCGGGCCTGGGCAATGGTGTGGGTGCGTTCGACGCGCGGGGGATAGGGATCGATGCCGGCTTCACGCAGGCGGGCCAGTTTCTCCCGGCGTACGCGTTCCTGGTCGAGGAGTTCTTGTTCAGAAAAAGGCTGGGACATGGTCAGGACCTGGATCGGAGGGAATTGCTATGAAAATGTGCCTTGGTGTGGATTGAGAAACCATCGACAAGCCCACGTTGGGTGAAGCACCGATGGGTGTAAAATGTGATGCGTGAAACGTGAGGACTTATGCATCCCACATGACGCATTACCGCGTCGGCTTCCCGCACCAACCTGGCGCGAGGCATTTTCCTTGATATCGTCGAGCTGTGGCTCGGGCTTATTCGATAGCCACGATTTCAAAGGTGACTTCGCCGCCCGGCGTCTGGACGGTGACGATGTCGCCCACTTTTTTCCCCATCAACGCGCGGCCGATGGGGGATTCGTTGGAGATCTTTCCGTCGCCGGGAGAGGCCTCCGCGGAGCCGACAATGGTATATTTTTCTTCGTCGCCGAATTCCTTGTCCACAATGGTGACCGTGCGGCCGAGCTGGACGGTATCGGACGGGCCATCATTGGGATCGATGATCACGGCGTGTTTGAGTTTTTGCTGCAATTCCATGATGCGGCCTTCGTTCATCCCGGCCTGATATTTAGCCTCGTCGTATCCCGCGTTCTCCGAGAGATCGCCCTCTTTGCGCGCGGCTTCGATCTGTTTGGCGATCTCCGGCCGGCGCACATTGATGCGCCAGTCCAGCTCTTCTTTGAGCTTTTTCAAGCCTTCGGGGGTAAGATACACAACTTTTTCGTTCTCGGTGGACATGGTCGGCACTCCAGGGGAACAATCGATGGCATTCGTGGGGGGATTTCGTCCCAAGCATAGGGGGACAGATAGGCGAACGCCACAAAAAAAGAACTGAGACGTCGCCCAGTTCTTGGTATGGACAGAGGGGAATTGTCATTATACAAAAAGTAGGCATTGGAGGCAAGATCGGGGCGCTTCCCGAACTGAAGCCTTCGTGCGACCGAAGCATCGAGGGCTTTCAGAAAAGCCGGTTGGGGTTTTGTGGTAAAATGAAAGCATGATGAAGTATGTTCTGATCGTCCTGGCCCTTTTGGTGTTGGTCCTTTGGTTAACGGTGGGGGTGCAGGGATCGCCCGAACGGCCGCCCGATTCCACCAAATCCGATGCATCCGCGCTGGCCACCAGCCTGCGCGATCTGGTCACGGCCCAACGACTCACCCCCGAGCAGGTGGCCGCGGCCCGGGCGCTGGGCGTGTGGGCCGGGCCCGATCACCTGCGGGTGATCCTGGAAGCGGAGGGGGATGTGCCATGGCCTCCGGGGGTGACGGTTGAACTTCGGCGGGGCAGGTTATGGCAGGTGCGGGCCCCGCGCGCGATGCTTGCGCAACTGGCCGCGAACCCCCGGGTGCGGCGCATTCGGCCACCTCTGCCCCACGCACCTGGGGTGGTCTTCGGCGAAGGCCTTGCTCCGGGCGGATTCTTCCCC
>DRQW01000088.1 GCA_011371305.1 Anaerolineae bacterium
GCGTACCACGCGTAGAAGGGCACGTTCAAAAGGAGGTAGCCCAACGCATACAACACGCCCCAGGCAAGGATCACCAGCCCCCACACACGCCGTTCCCGCACGAACAGAACCAGCCCGATGCCTGCGCCCACCACGCTGGTCCAGAATCGCACCTGAAGCGCGGGCGGGGAATGGACCAACCACGTCCAGAACCCGAAGGTGATGTGAGGCCAGGCACCCAACGCCCGATGGGCGCGCTTCACGCCCAGGGTCGCGGGCAGGGGGCTGCCGAAGGTGAGATAGGCATAGATGGCCCAGGGGATGAACACCAGCAGGAAGCCGCCGACCATGCGCCAAGGTAACCTGCGCTCGCGCCAGAGCGCGGCCAGCCCGGCCACGCCCGCGAGGATGAGGGCATCGCCCCGGGCCAGGAAGGCGAGGCCGAACACCGCTCCCGCGAGCCCGTATCGCCGATGGATGGCCAGCAACACGCCCGTCAACCCCAGCAGCATCAACAACGGGAACTCCGCGCGGAGGACGTGGGGGAACGTTGGCGCGGTGGCCATGACCAGCGCGGCGAACACCCCACCCCATCCCGCCACAATCCTTTCCCCCAACACGAACGCCACCCAGATGGCCCCGAGCCAGGCCAGGGCGCCCACCCACAATGCCCATCCATCCACCCCGATGGCCGGGAACAACGCGCCCAGGCCGCCCAACAGCAACGCGAGCAAGGGCGTGGTCGTACCCAGATAGGGTTCGCCACCGTTATAGACGAATCCCTTTCCGGCTGCGAGGTTTTTGGCGTAGGTCAGGGTGATGTAGGCATCGTCATAAGTCAACGTTCCCCACAACACCCAGGCCACCACCAGAGGCACCACCCCGAATGCCAATGGGATCACCCAGCGACGCCGATGATACGAAATCCCCATCAGCTCACGGACAGCGCCTGGGCTTGTTGGGTCAGCAACGCTTCCAGCCGCGCCCGTTCCAGATTGACCTCGGTCAAGCGGGCTTCGAGCTGTAACTTGGCGTCCATGAACTCGAGCAATCGGGCGTTTTGCATATCCGCCTCAGTCGCATACGCCCGCGCGGCTTCCGCCATAATGGCTTTGCGCGCGGCCGCGGCCCGGGCCAGCCTGGGCTGTCCTTCCTGTTTGAATTGCCGCACGTTGTCATCGGCCTCGGCGATGAGCATTTCAAAGTGACGCTGCCGACGACGTAACCGCTTGACTCCCTTCCCCAACGTTTTCGTGATATCCTCCACCACTTCCAGATACGCTTCCATCTGCCGACTATAATCATCCAGAGCTTGCAAGTCATCTGAGCTAGGTGCATGCGTATCGACCGCGCTGAAGTTCCGACGTATCAGCGCCTGGATCGTCTGGATAAGCGAATTCATGGTCATCTCCAAAATGAAACGATGCGAGAGGATCGGGAGCTCTGCCAGGCCCCTTCACCTTCATCTTACACCCTTCCATTTTGGTTTTCCTGACATCTAGTTGACAAAATTTGAAAAGCATTGGGGGGCGGTGAACCCGCCCCCCGGCGGCTGATTTCCCTCAAGCCGACTCGCTATCCCCGCCGCTTTTGTCCTGGAACAGTTCGCCGATGCCCCCCAGCGCGCCCAGGATGCCCGAAGCCTCATACGGCAGATAGAGCTTGGTGGCCTGGCCATTGGCCACAACCTTCAGGGTCTCCAGGTATTGGATGGCGATGAGCTTGTCATCGGGCTTGGCTTCTTTGATGGCATCAAAGACCCGTTGCACGGCCACAGCTTGTCCCTGGGCCTCGGTCTCCAGCTTATAGCGCTGGGCGTCCGCGATGCGGCGGACCGCCTCGGCCTCGCCCTCGGCTTCCAGGATTTTCGACTGGCGTAGGCCCTCGGCCTCCAGGATCTTGGCCTGCCGGAACCCTTCGGCCTCCAGGATGTTGGCCCGTTTCTCCCGCTCGGCCTTCATCTGGCGGTGCATGGCCTCGGTCACATCTGCAGGAGGATCGATGCGCTTGATCTCCACCCGTACCACGCGCACGCCCCATTTATCTGTGGCGTCATCCAACACATCACGCAATTTCGCGTTGATGATCTCACGGGAGGTCAAGGCTTCATCCAGCTCCATTTCACCGATGACATTGCGCAGGTTGGTTTGGGCCAGTTTGGTCGCGGCTTCGAAGAAATCGGCCACGTTATAGACCAGCTTCACCGGATCGGTGGCCTCGTAGAAGACCACGGCATCCACAGTGACCACCACGTTATCGCGCGTGATAACCTCCTGCGGCTGGATATCCACCACCTGTTCGCGCATATCGATCTTGCGCATTTTATCGATGAACGGGACGATGATGGTCAGACCGGGATTTGCTGTGCGAATGTATCGCCCCAGGCGCTCGACCACGCCTTTTTCATAGGGGGCGACGATCTTGATACTGTACGCGCCAACAATCAGCACGAAAAGGGCCAACAGGATGAAAAACAAGGTCGCAAATGCTGTTGCCATGGGATTCACCTCCTAGGGGAACAAACCGATGGGCTTTTGGTTTCTGAAGTTGATGTCAGGAAACGAATTGTTGACTTTCGCCGTCATCTGTCCCCGGGCGCTGGGTTCCTTCCACAGGACGGACAACGAGGCGAGTCCCCTCCACCGCGACGATCTCCACAATGCTCTTCGTGGGAATCGTGATGGATGGATCTTCGGGCACCGCCCGCCATTCCTCCATATCCACCCGGACGATCCCCGTGCCCTGGACTGCGTTCACAGGCTCAATGACCACCGCCATCTTGCCCAGCACCCGATCGATGCCCACATTCACGGGTTGTTGGGGTGGTGTCACGCTTTCTGCAAATCGCCGACTCAGGAACAGGGCGATGGCGGAAGCCAATGTGAAGATGGCAAGCTGCCAGACGATATTCAGCCCGAACAACGCGGCCAGGGCTGCCAAAGCCGCGCCCACGCCAAATGCTGCCAAGAAAAATCCTGCTGTAAACATCTCCCCGACAAAGAAAATCAGGGCCAGGATCAACCAGCCCCAGAAGTAAATATCCATGGTCATGATGACAACTCCTGTGCTCAAAAGGGATGCCGGTAGCCGTTGCCGCAATCTACGAAGTGACACAGCCAAGGGTGGATAGCCTCAGTGTACACGAATCTCGATGGAATTTCCTGACAAAAACGCGCTGCATAACCGACAGAACGCGGACGGTCTTGCCAGCATATTTTCCGTTTTTCACGAGGCAACCCACAAAATACCTGGTTGGTTCAAAACCACTATACAACCTGTGGACGCGATTGTCCAGTTTATGCTATACTACCCCATAACGTCCCCCCTATCCTCTCCCCCGTTCAAAAAGGATAGTCATCATGAGCCAGATTATCGCTGTCGCCAATCAGAAAGGTGGTGTGGGCAAGACCACCACGGTCTTCAATGTTGGGGCTGTTGCCGCGGCACAGGGCTATAAAACTTTGTTGGTGGACCTGGACCCCCAGGCCGCGTTGACCGCGTCGCTGGGGTTGCAACCCAACCGGTTGAGCAAGTCCATCTACCACCTGCTCCTGGCCAAAGAGCTGGACCCGGAACAAGTTGTCGTCCGCGATCTACGCCCCAACCTCGACATCTTGCCCGCGAACAACGACCTGGTCCGTTCGGATGTTGATCTCGCCCAGCAGATCGGGCGGGAATATCTCCTGCAGGAATCCCTGTTTCCCCTCAAAGCGGAATACGACCTCATCCTCATCGATAATGGCCCTACGCTGGGGATGCTCACGGTGAACGCGCTCACCGCGGCCGATCAGGTGTTCGTCCCCCTGGTTTGTGAATATCTGGCGCTGCGAGGCATGGGGATGTTGATCGAACTGGTGCGTAAAGTACGAGAACAGACGAATCCCAAACTCAAGATGTTGGGGCTGATCATCAACATGTATGATCCGTCGTCCCTCCACAGTCGGGAGGTGTACGAAGAAGCAAAACGCATTTTTGGCTCTTATGTGTTCGAGCCCCCCATCCCCAAGAGTGCCCGTTTTGCCGAGGCCGCGGCGGCCCAGCGCCCCATGGCGGAATATGACCCCAGCCACCCAGCCGTGGCCATCTACCGCCAGGTCGTCGCCCGCATCATGACACCGGCTGAGGAAAAACCCACAGAAGAAAAAGCTGCAGAAGCACCCTTAGAGGTCGCATAGCAAAACACGGATAGAAAGGACACGGATAAATGGTCAGAAACAGCTATCCGCGTCCCCCTATCCGTGTTTGGCCAGGGTATTAGGTTGTGGGAAGGACTTTTTGCAGGCGTGGGTTGGGCGTGATGCCCGGGATGCGGCCCCGCTTGGCCACGGGCCGCCCGTCGATCTCCTTGATGTCCGCGGTGAAGTCGATGGGGGGCGCGCCCGAAATGGCGCTGCCAATGCCAAAGCCATCCACCGGCGCGCCCGCCTCCTTGAACTCACGAATACGCTCGGGTGTGATGCCTCCGCTGACAAAGATCTTCACGTGGGTGAAGCCCTCCAGGTCGAGCCGGGCCCGCACCTCCTTCACCAGGTCGGGGGTGACCCGACCCCGCTCGGAAGGGGTATCCAGCCGCACGCCCCAGAGTTTGTCGCCCAAGGCCCGGGCCACCCGCAGGCTCTCCTCCGCTTCATCCTTGAAGGTATCCACCAGCGCGACCCGGGGCACGTTGGATTCGATATGGCGGTCGAAGGCTTCTACCGCGCGTACCGTATCCCCCAAACTGAGGATGAGTGCGTGGGGGATGGTGCCCGAAGGCTGGATACCCGCCAGCCGCGCGCCCGCAGGGGTGGCACATCCCGCGCATCCCCCCACCATGGCGGCATATTCCATGCGCGCAGAGATGTCGGGATGCACATGCCTGGCGCCGAAGCTGATGACCGGGATGGGGTCCGCGGCCTCGACGCAGGCCCGGGCCGCGGTGGCCCAGCCTGTCTCGTGGGCCAGAATGCCTAGGTACGCGGTCTCGTAGATGGCGAAGGACAAATAAGGCCCTGTAATGCGCAAGACCACCTCGCGGGGTTCGAATTCCGAGCCTTCGGGCAGGGCCCAGACCTCCCCGTCAGGGGGAAGCACCCGGCTGAGCAGGTTGAGTACTTCATTCATGCCCGCGAGCACGCCGTGCTTGCGCGCGAACACCTCCATGCTCACCCGGGGATTCACCCCTTCGGCTTCGAGGATGTGCTTGGTGCGGAGGAAATAAACATCGGCATTGTCGCCCCGCAAGGTGGCCTCGCTGGGGGCAAATCGCGCATCGGTGAAGGGAAAATCAGGCATGGACCAGTTCCTTTTCTTGGGTGCGGAGCCAGGTTTCATAGTCGGGAACCACGTTCACGCCCAGGATCTTCTCCATGTGCTTGAGCGCGAAGGCGTGGGCCTCGGGATCGAAACTGGTCACCGCGTTGGCGGGGATGACGACGTTGTAATCACGGTTGCGCAGATCTGCGGTGGTGAACATCACGCAGATATCTGTGGCCACACCCGTGACAATCACCACATCTGGATCGATGGCCTTCAGCACCTCGTCCAGATTCGTATCGAAAAACGCGCTGTAGCGCCGTTTGTTGATAACGATCGCGTTGCGTGCGAACTCGGCCAGTTCGGGATCGATCTCCGTCTCCCACGTGCCTTTCACGCAGTGGGGGGGCCACATCTGGAATTCTTTATCGTTGGGATCGTGCCAATCGCGGGTGAAAATGAACTTCGCGCCCTTGGCCCCCTCTTTTTCCAGGATCTCGCGAATGGGACCGATGATCTCGCGCACGGAATCGCCCGCATAAAGGGTGCCTTTGGGGTCCGTGAACCCCCGTTCCATATCGATAACCATGACGACCGTGGTCATGATGAACCTCCTTTCGATTGAAAAGGTTTGGGACATTTCACGATCAAGCTGCAGCCCGCCGGTCAACGGGTTTCCCGGCTTCTGCTTGCCTGATCTCGAAATAGCTTCGTGTAAAAAATACACTAAGCCTCACCTCTATTATACCCCACCTGTCAAGGGTTGTAAAATCACGGACGAGAACCCACACGCGTTGTCCACGCTTTCGGCCTGTGCTACAATCTTATCGGTTCCATGATGATGGCGATCATCAAGCAAGGCCATCCGCACGCCCCATGTCCGCAGGTACGACGAGCACGCTATCGGGCGTCGAAGAAAAAACACGGATGAGAAGACACGGATACATTTTTGGATACCCGGTATTGGCCCAGTTCCCCGCCACAAAAGAAAACCATGCCATTTTTCCCATCCGTGTCCCTTCATCCGGGTTCTACTGAACGAAATCCTGTCCTCTGACCTCTGACCACCAACTTCCGACTTCAAGCCATCATGAACGCCAAAATCGAGGACTTCGCCCAAACCCTGCGCAAGTACAGCGCGGCCGAGATCCACACCGATCTCACCACCCGTATCCTCTACAGCACCGACGCCTCCATCTACAAAATGCTCCCCCTGGCCGTGGTCATCCCCAAACATTACGATGACGTCCTGGCCACGGTGGAGACCTGCATCGAATACGGCCTGCCCATGCTTCCCCGCGGGGGTGGGTCCAGCCTGGCCGGGCAAACCGTGGGCGAGGCCGTGGTCATCGACTTCACCAAATATCTGGACCAGGTCATCGACATCGATGGCCCGGGCCGTCGGGTCATGGTCCAGGCGGGCCGCACCCTCGACCTGGTGAATAGGGCCGTGGCCCGCTACGGCCTGATGATGGGCCCCGACCCGGCCAGCGGCAACCGCGCCACCGTGGGCGGTATCATTGGCAACAACAGCGCGGGCGCGCACAGCATCGTCTATGGCCGCGTGGTGGACCACATCCGCTCCGTGCGCGTGGTCATGGCCGATGGTCGGGATGTGCGCTTCGGGCCCGTGTCCTGGGACCGCATCCCCCAACTGGCCCAGGGCGACACCCTGGAAGCGAAACTCTATCGCGACCTGCTCCCCCTCATCCGCGATCACGCCGCGCTCATCGATGAGCAATTCCCCAAATACTGGCGGCGCTCGGGCGGCTATAACCTGGACTATCTGCGCCGACAACTGGAGGGCGAGACCTTCAACTTCGCCCCCTTGATCGTGGGCAGCGAAGGCACCCTGGGCGTCATCCTGGAAGCGGAATTCAACCTGGTGCCTATCCCCCGCCACAAAGGCATCGCCATCCTCCACTACGACACCCGGGAAGCCGCCTTCGAGGCTGTGCCCGGCCTGCTGGAACTACAACCCTCGGCCATCGAGCTCATCGACGATTACCTGCTGCGGCTCACCCGGGCCTCGCCCGCGTGGAGCAAGCGCCTCACCTTCGTTGAAGGCGACCCCATGGTCGTGTACATCGTCGAATTCGCGGGCGATGAACCGGGCTGGATCCCCGACCGCATGGAGGCCCTCAAGCGCCATCTGCAAAAGGTCGGCTACACGAACCCCGTAGTCACCATCACCGACCCTGCGGGCATGGCCAATGTGTGGGAGGTGCGCAAGGCCGGGCTGAACCTGCTCCTTTCTATGCGGGGCGATGCCAAACCCCTGCCCGGCATCGAAGACGTGGGCGTCCCGCCCGAAAACCTGGCCCCCTACATGAAAGAACTGTGGCAGGCCATGGCCGACCGGGGCGTGGTCGCGGCCATGTACGCGCATGCCTCGGCCAGTTGCGTCCACGTGCGGCCCATCCTCAGCCAGAAGAAAAAAGAGGACATCGACAACCTCATCGCGCTCACCACCACGGCCGCGCACCTGGCCAAGAAATACGGCGGCGTGCCCAGCAGCGAACACGGCGACGGCCTCGCCCGCAGCTACCTCAACCCCGATTTCTTCGGGCCGGACATCTACAACCTCTTCGTGCAGGTGAAGCGGGCCTTCGACCCCGACAACCTCATGAACCCCCACAAGGTGGTCGACCCCTTGCCCCCCGACCAGAACCTGCGCTACGGCCCCGACTATCGCACCATCCCCCTCCAGCCCGTGCTGGACTGGTCCTACGATGGCAGCTACGCCCAGGCGGTGGAGATGTGCAACGGCGCGGGGGTGTGCCGCAAACTGGAAGTGGGCGTGATGTGCCCATCCTTCAAAGCCCTGAAGGATGAAATGCACAGCACCCGCGGGCGGGCCAACCTGCTGCGCGCCGCGCTCTCGGGTGAACTCCCCGGCGGCCTCGATAACCCCGACCTGCACGAAGCCCTGGACCTGTGTCTGGGCTGTAAAGCCTGCAAGAGTGAATGTCCCTCCAGTGTGGACATGACCAAACTCAAGACCGAAGCCCTGGCCCAGCACTACCAGGCCCACCGCCCGCCCCTCCACAAGCTGGTGTTCGGGCACATCCATGAACTCTCCCGCTGGGGCAGTGCGTTTGCCCCCCTGTCCAACTGGGTCATGGCCTTTCCGCCCACCCGTTGGGCCATGAAAAAGGCTCTGCACATCCACCCCGACCGCAACTTCCCCCGCTTTCATCGCAAAACCTTCAGCGCGCGCTTCCGCGACTACCGCAAGCAACATCCCGCGTCCTCATCCGACCGCAAAGCCATCCTCTTCGTGGACACCTTCACCGAACACAACGAGCCCGAAGTGGGGATGGCCGCTGTGCGGGTACTGGAGGCCGCGGGCGTGGCCGTGACGATCACCCCGGCCATGACCTCGGGCCGCCCCGCCCTCTCCCAGGGCCTGGTTCCCTACGCCCAAAAGGCCGCGGCCCAGGTGGTGGCCGCGTTACTACCCCACGCCCGCGCCGGCGTCCCCATCATCGGCCTGGAACCCAGCAGCCTCCTCACCATCCGCGACGATTATCCCGACCTCCTCCCGGGCGAC
>DRQW01000089.1 GCA_011371305.1 Anaerolineae bacterium
GATGAACGTCCCCAGGGAGGAAGCCCACCGTTTCGGCATCCTCACCACCAACCGCAATGGCCGCATCACCGCGTTCTACGAGAAGCCCAAAGACCCGCCGGGCACCTTGGCCAGTATGGGGATTTACCTCTTCAATACCGACGTGCTGGAAGCCCGATTGAAGGAGCTCCATCCCCAACACCCCGACCTGGATTTCGGCAAGCATGTCCTCCCCTACATGATCGAGCGGCATGACCGGGATAAAGTTTATGCATTTCCCTTTGAAGGCTATTGGGTGGATGTGGGGACCATCGAGGCGTATTGGAAGACCTCCATGGAGCTATGCGAACCCACGCATCCGTTGGACCTGTGGGATACCGCATGGCAGATCCGAACCCGCAGCCAGGAGCGCCCGCCCGTCAAGACCAGTGTGCTGGGCAAGAGCCAACGCGCTCTGATCAGCAACGGTTGCATCATCCAGGGCGAGGTCTATCGCTCTGTGCTCTCGCCGGGCGTGTTTGTCTCGCCGGGCGCGGTGGTGCGCGAATCGGTGGTGATGAACGATACTTTCATCGGCCCGGGCGCGGTGTTGGATAAGGTGGTCGTGGATAAAAACGTCGTCGTTGGTGCGGGCGTGCGCCTGGGTGTGGGCGATGACCTCTCGGTGCCCAACGCGGAGATGCCCGATAAGATCCACACGGGTATCACCGTCGTAGGCAAGGGCGCGTTTATCCCGGAAAACATCGTCATTGGCCGCAACGTGCTCATCGACGCGGGCGTGGACGTGGGGGATTTCGAGAACCACACCGAGATCCCCTCGGGCGCGTCCGTTCACCCCGGCGGGGTGATACTTCCTGAGGCGACGCCAGACGCATTCACAGAAGCCCATGAGGCGCTGGGGTTGGATGTGGCTGCCAATGACGTGAAACGTGAAACGTGAAGACGTGAAAAAGTTACGCATCACGCATTACGCATCACGTGCACAGCAGATTGGACCTGATTTATCCTTCCGAAACTTCGCTGGTAACGATTCATTTTCTAAGGTGACTTCCCCATGTCCCCATCTGTCATCGCCATGATCCTGGCCGGGGGCGCAGGACCTGGCCTGGCCGTGCTCACCGCGCGGCGGCCCGCGTCGGCCGTGCCCTTCGCCGGGAAATATCGCGTCATCGATTTCCCCCTTTCCAATTGCGTGAATTCCGGCATCTACAACGTGGCCGTCCTCACCCAATACATGCCCCGGCCCCTGAACGAACACATCCGCTCGGGCAAACCCTGGGACCTGGACCGGGCCCAAGGGGGAGTACGTTTACTCCAGCCTTATCAAACCCGCCCGGGCGAGGGCTTGTGGGAAAAGGGCTCCGCGGACGCGTTACGCTTCAACCTGGATGTCATCGAAGAAAGTGGGGCCGACCTGGTGCTGGTGCTTTCCGGCAACCATGTTTACAAGATGAACTACCAGCCCCTCATCGAATTCCACCAATCCCGCCGGGCCGATGTCACCATTGCCGTGCGCCCCGTCAGCCCCCATCAGACCTCCCGTTTCGGCATGGTCACCATGGATGTGGACAACCGCATCATCCGCTTCGAGGAGAAGCCGCGGCGCACCCGGGCCACCCTGGCCAGCATGGGCATCTATGTCTTCAACGCGGCCGTGCTCATCGACTGGCTGCGGGGGACGGGGAAGCACGCCCATGACCTGGGTGGGGAGGTGATCCCCGGCCTGGTCAAGGCCAAACGCGTGTATGCCTACGAATTCGAGGGGTATTGGGCCAACGTAGGCGCGGTCCCCGCGTTTTACGAAGCCAACATGGCCCTGCTGGCCGATATCCCCGCGCTGGAGCTCAACGACCGACGTTGGACCATTCACACCCGGTCGGAGCAATACCCGCCCGTGTGGTTCAGCGAGGAAGCCCGGGTGATGAACAACCTGCTCAGCGACGGCGCTCGCATCGAAGGCCGGGTGGTCCGCTCTATCATCGGTCCGGGCGTGGTCATCGAGGCGGGCGCAGAGGTGCGCGACAGCATCATCATGCATGACGCGATCATCCATGAGGGCGCGGTGGTGGACCGAGCCATCTTGGATGAGGATGTGGTGGTGGGCGCCGGGGCCGAGATCGGCGTAGGGGAGAACGACCGGCCCAACCCTGCCATGTCCGACCTTCTCAACACGGGCATCACCCTGGTGGGCCAGAAGAGCCGTATCCCCGCGGGCGCAAAGCTGGGCCGCAACGTCGTGGTGGGCGTGGGCGTTTCGGAGGACGCCTTCACCCCCTTCGATGACCTGATCGTCCCATCGGGGACCAACATCGCCTGGCCGGAGTTTTGAACTGGGGCCACATAAAACAGCAAAGAATCCAAGAAGACTGAATAATCGCCTCATTTTGCGTGGTTTGACAAGAGATTTTTTTGTTGATAAACTTGATTCCCCATCTTTGACGAAATTTCTTAACTAAAGGAGGGTGATATGCGTGGCAACCTCTCACCAGACCTGATCGAATTACTTCAAAGCGAAGAAGGACGCAAATCAGTTTATAAAGCACTGA
>DRQW01000090.1 GCA_011371305.1 Anaerolineae bacterium
CATGAATCCGCCCGGGATACGCACGATGCCGAAGCTGTATTGCTCCACGTATTCATTCAGCTTCTGCCAAGTTTCCTCCTGCATCCGCTTCAGTTCCTCGATGATGCGTTCCCGTTCTTTTTGATATTCCTCGCTCTCGAAGGCCGCGGGCACATCCCGCCGCAGTTCTTTGATCAGGCCATCGACATCGCTGCGAAAGGCTCGGCCCCAGCCCGCGGGCAGGCGGATGGCATTGGGCCGGGAGGGGTTCTCGAAGTTGTTGACGTAAATCCAATCATCCGCGGGCGGCCGCGTCCGGGCTTCCTGATCCAGAAAACGTCGGGCCGCGGTGAATTTGCCCGTGCCTGAGACGCCCGACACGTAGATGTTGTAGCCTGCGTTTTTTACGCCGATGCCGAAGTGCAACGCCCGCACCGCGCGCTTCTGGCCGATGATCTCGGTCAGTGGGAGCAGTTCCGCGGTGGAGCGGAAGGTAAAGGCGCCAGGATCACAGAAGGGGCGAAGCTGGTCGGGCGTGAGAGGTTGGATGGTGTTCATGGGAATCCTCTTGGATTGCAGGATGGGCTGAATTCAGGTTATAATTAAGGTCACGATGATCAGGCGGCATATCGAAAACCACCTGCTTTATGAGCCCGATGTCGTTGCTCGCAATCGCAAACCGTTGCGCCAACCCGCTTTATCAACCTGGGAGCTTCGATTTGGGCCGAACAATCGTTTTCGGGTGTTTTATGACGTCGATCGTGAGGCCCATGAAGTTTATATTCTGGCGATTGGTGTCAAGATTGGCAATCGTCTGATCATCGATAACGAGGAGATCGAATTATGAAGATCGTATCCATTGCGGATGTCAAAAAATATCTCAGCGCCTATCTGCGAGATACATCGTCGGGGCCGTTTATTATCACACGCAACGGTCGACCTGCGGGCGTGTTGTTGCCCATGGAGGATGAGGAGGAAATCGAACGTTTGGTTTTGGCGTATTC
The DNA here is from genome assembly GCA_011371305.1 of Anaerolineae bacterium. Taxonomy (GTDB): domain Bacteria; phylum Chloroflexota; class Anaerolineae; order J102; family J102; genus M2005. Next base: position 984 of record DRQW01000090.1, read on the forward strand.
GCCGCGACTGCAAGCCCTCCTGAACGCGTCGCGCGAGGGGATTGAGGAAACGGGCGGGGTGGATCACGAGGCGTTTTGGGAGGATGTTGCCTCCGTTGGGGAATAATCGGAATTTATGATGGGGGATAGGGTGATACGAGGTGCGTCATGGATCACCGGGGCGTGCGGAATCGGTCCTCGTACCAACGTTTGGGGTTGTTGCGGATGTATTGGCGGATGGCGCGTAACATGGCGTCGTTGCGGATGATGCGGTCGTGATAATTGCGTTGCCACACGCGCGCACCGGGCGTGTGGCGGTGGGCGTTGATGGCGCGGGTGGCCGCGGAACGGAACCATTCGGCCCGGACGATTTCGCTCAATGCGTTCAAATGCATGACACCGTTCACCACCTTGCCGAACAAATGGGCCCGTTGGTGGGTGCAAATGGTGATGAAATACGCGCCTGGGCGGGTGTAATCGTATCCTTGTAATCGGATCGATCGGCGGTGGTGGCGTTGGAGATCGTGGCGGGGCATGGGGGGATTCCTCGAATCGGGTGATGAAAACGAGGTCCTACACACTTTGTTTAACACACATCATCGCGCCTGTCAATCGTGATCGGTTCGGGCGCTTTGCCCATCCCCAAACGCGCAAAGACCCCGAACATCCAGCCGGGCGTTCGGGGTCTTGTAAGGAAGGGAGGAGAAAGGGATGGTTTTAGGCAGGGGTGGCCGCGACCGCTTCTTTCAGCTTCTGCAGCATCATGGGCTCGGGCACCGCGCCTTCCTGATGCACCACCTCGTTGATCACGGTGCGGGGGACGCCATAAACGTGATAGCGGTTGGACAGCTCGGGGAATTCCATGGCCTCCACCATGTCGGCCTTGACCCGAGGGCTGATGAACGCGAAGTGATGGGCCATCATCACCGCGCGGGGGCAGTAGGGGCAGGTGGGCGTGATGAAAACCTGAATGTGCAGGTCGCGGTCCAGGTTCTCCAGAAATTCTCGGGTCTCGGGCATGATCTGGAGGTCCTTGCCGTTGCTGCCCACCGTGTTCAGCGCGTCCAGCAAGGACATGAACTCGTAGCCGCTGGGGATACCGTAGAAGCGGATGCCGTAGTCGGTGTCGGGCTCTTCCCCGCGGCCATCTGCCACGATGACAATGGCCGGGGCTTTGTCGATGCCGTAGAGGTCAACGATGGCCTTGTCTTTGTCCAGATCGTAGGTTTCGACGCTGATCAGGGGGGAGAGATCGGCCAGTTCCTCGGCCAGCATCTTCACTTCGGTGCAATACATGCAATTGGTTTCGCTGGTCACCACGACCATTTTCACGGGGCGGGTGATCTTTTCTTGAAATTGTTGCTGTACAGCCTTCGCGTCATCCGGGCTCAGAAGAGGCATGGTCGATTTACTCCTTGTATGAGAACTCAGGTTTGAGGGATATCTCGGTTGGATTTTTTGAAAACCGCATCATTAGATGTGGGGAAAGGGCACAAGGTTACATGGTTTTTCGAGGAATCCACAGCGCGGGTTTTGAATTTCGCCCGATATGTGATATATCTTTCAATGACAACAACTCACTGAAACGAATGAAATAGCCTCGCAATCACGTTGGCGTGGGAAGCCTGGGCCGTGAAACGTCATGCGTAAATCAAGTCATCACGTTTCACATCCAATGCCACTTCGGCCAACGCTGACTTGGCGATCCTCTTACTCTCAAAGCGATGTTTACCTTATGAACGAATTACAACAGATCAAGGGCATCGGCCCGAAATACGCGCAAAAGCTCGCGGACGCAGGCATCGTCACCCTGCAGGACCTGGCCGCGGCCACGCCCGAGCAATTGCATGAAATCATCCAGGCTCGGGGCGGGTTGGCCCGCTATGAGGATTGGATTCAGCAGGCCCAACAATTGACCGGCGCGGGTGAGGAGCCATCGCCCCCCGAGGCCGAAACTCCCGAAGCCGTGCCCTCCGCGGAAATGGAGGACGTTCGGGCCGAGCTTCAGGACTTGGTGAAGGAGCTCAATGAGCTGGCTGCCGAATTGAAACGGGTCGCGCCTCAATTCCAACCGCCCCCCTACACCCCCCAACGGATGAAAAAGCTCCTGGCCGAGAATTTGGACCGCTTCGCGCCCGAAACGGTGAAAAGCCTGCAGGAAAGCCTGGAAGGGACCACCATCGAGGATTTTAAGGATTTCGAGACCTGGAAGGGGGTCTGGTTTACCATTAACTATCTGATCAAACTGGAAGCCAGCGAGCGAGGACAGGCCCTGGCCGAGCGTTTGGCCCGATTGCCTGGCGTCAGCACCCTGGCTGACCTCAAGGAGATGCTTCAGGATACACCGCCGGAGGAGTTCTTGAACCCTGAGACCTGGAAGGGCGTTTGGTTTGTGATCAACTACGAATTGAAGCAGGTGGCCGGGGGCTTGAAACAGCGCCTTTTGGGCGAATCGGAATCTGCAGAGGACGATTGGGATGCCGATTGGGAAGAGGACTGGGAATAGTGTGTTAGCGGCCCAGCAGTCGCCGGAAGCGTTTGGATAGGGCCGCGAACATCATCCGGTCCTCGTCATCCCAGCCCAACACCATCAGACCGCCGAAATACACGCCCGCGACCAGCGCGCTGGCCCAGGCCAGGCTCAGCAGGCCGGTGACAGGCACCCAACGGGTGAGGAGCCAGCCACCTATGGCCGCTGGGATGGCCGCGATGAACGGTCGCAGGGTGCGCCGATTGTAAGGTTGAATGCGTAACAGGTAGCGCACCTCGCCCAGATTCACCAGATTGACCACGATCAGGCTGAGCATGCCCGCGACCGCGGCCCCGGTGATCCCAAAGGTGGGGATAAGCAGGAAGTCCAGAGCCAGGGCCACCAACAGGGTAAGAAAGGCATTGAACAGGGCCAGGTTTGAATAGCCGGTCATCAGCAACATGACGCCCACCGAGCCCGTGCTGAAATTGATCAGCGTGCTCAGGCTGAGAATCCGCAGAACGATGACCCCTGTGGCGAAGTCGCGCCCGAAAAAGCCGATGAACGCTTCCGCATAGAGGAAGAGGGCCAGCAAGATGGGCATGGCCACCATGATCACCCAGCGGGTGACCAGCTTGAACAAGGCATCCAGGCGTTGCATCTCCCCGCGATGGTGCAGGTCGGCAATGACGGGCATGAAGATGGCGTTGAACGCGGTTAACACCATGAGGGGGAGGGTGGCGAAGCGCATGGCCGCGTTGTAGATACCCGACGCATCGGCCTGATGGTAAATCCCCAAGACCATGATCTCGGTGCGACCGTTGAGATAGACCAACACGCTGGAAAGCAGCAGCGGGAAGGAATAGACCAGCAGCTCGCGGGTCAGGCCCGGTTCCCAGGCCGTATTGCCCTGCATGGGATGGGTGTAGCGTCGGGCCAGGCGGAAGAGGAAGTAAAGCGCCAGGACGCCGCCGACGATTTGGGCCACCGCAAAGGCGATGGTGGGGGTCAGTGCCGTGACGCCCAGAACAAAGAACAAAGCCACCGCGCCCAGCAGTTTGGTCAGGGGGATGAGGGTATTGGGGATCAGCGCCCGATAGCGCATGGTGCGGAAGGCTTGCGTCCCAGCCACCCCGATGCTGACCATGACCATGGCCGGCAGGGCCAGGGCAAACACGGGGAACAGCGTCAGCAGGTACGTCTTATCGCGCCAGCGGAACAACTGCAGGAAGAACTCGGGAAAGAAGGCCAGGAGCAAAGCCACGGTGATGCTCACCCCCAGACCGATGAGGATGGAGGTGAGGATGACCTGACGAATGGCACCTCCATCCCCTGCCCGCCGTTTGATGCTCACATAGCGAATGGCCCCCCGGTCCAGCCCCATCACCGAGAACCGGGAGAGCAAGGTCACGGTGGTGACGCCCAGCGTATAAAGCCCAAAGGCTTCGGCACCGACCAGGCGGGCGACCAGGACGGTGAAGAGGAAGTTGAGGAAGTAGTAGAGGACGTTGCCCCCCAGTCCCAGCCCTGCCCCGCGCGCGATCTGCCCTACCTCGGTTTTCATACTGGCAAGATCATCTTGTCGGGCTGTGGTTGCGTTGGGGTTCGAGGACATGACAGGCGTCTGAGAAGGGCTATCGCAGATAGGGGCCAACGACGTTGCGCAGACGCCCAATTCCTTCGATCTCGACCACAATCTCATCCCCTGGCTGCAAAAACACGGGCGGCTCCCGAAAGACCCCCACACCGCCTGGGGTGCCTGTGGTGATGACATCACCCGGCTCCAGGGTGAATGCCTGGGAGCAAAACGCGATGAGTTTGGGCACGGTGTGGATGAGCTGACCGGTGTGGCTTTCCTGGCGTAATTCGCCATTGACCCAGCAGCGGATGGCCAGGGTGTGCGGGTCGGGGAGTTCCTCCTGGGTGACCAGCACAGGCCCCATGGGCGCGAAGGTATCCAGGCTTTTACCCCGCACCCATTGCTTATCTCGGCGTTGTAGGTCGCGGGCGGTGACGTCGTTCAGGCATGTGTAGCCCGCCACATACTCATATGCATCCTCCTCGGCAACGCGATAGGCGCGCTTGCCGATGACCACTGCCAGTTCCGCCTCGTAATCTACCTGGGTGGTCAGGGCCGGGTCCCACCGGATCTCGCCATCGGGATGGTTGACCGCGGTGGAGAATTTGGTGAACAGGGTGGGCTCGGCTGGCGGCGTCAGCCCTTGTTCCAGACAATGGTCGAGATAATTCAGCCCAACGGCCACGATCTTCCCTGGCTGGAGGATGGGAGCCAGGCGTTGGACCTGGGCCAGGGGGATGGGTTGGGCCGCGGCCGCGGCCTCCGCGGCCTGCTCCAGGCCCGAGGCGATCAGCGCCTTCACATCGGGCCAGGGGAGGGGGAACACCCGGTCTCCTTGCTCCAGCCCAGCCATGATATCATTGCCGTAACGAAAAGTCATCAAGCGCATAGGGGACTCCTGCATCGGGTTCTCACGCCAGGGCACTCGGGCGCAAAGAAGAAGATGAAGGACCAAATGAGGGAGTATCTGCGCAAATCAGCGTTGCAGGGCATGGCCGGGCATCCGCGTTCTATGAACGAATCAGTATGCTGTCACCCAGAAAAGTTGCCTCATCCATGGGAACGTGCCGCGACCAGCTCGCGGAAGCGGGGGTCCAGCCGGATGGTCTCTCGCAGCCCTTCTGACAGGCTCCATTGGGGGCGGTAACCCAGCAGCCGTGTTGCTTTTTCGATGTCGGCCACCAGGCGTCGCACGCCTCCAGATTGTTCGTGATTGTAGAGCACGTGGGCCTGGCGCCCGGTCACGTCCTCCATCAGTTGGATCAGTGTATTCACGCTGGTTTCCACGCCCGTGCCGATGTTGATCACTTCACCGTTGAGGTCGGGCCGTTCGCCCGCGGCGATGAGCGCGTCCACCACATCCTCCACATAAACATAATCCCGTGTCTGTTTCCCATCCCCAAAGACCACCACCGAGCCACCCAGCATGATGCGATTCAGAAATTGTGGCACCACCGGCGGATAAGCCGGGGGCAAGGATTGGCCCGGTCCATACGCGTTGAAGATGCGCAAGGCCACCGCCTCGATACCGTAATGCTGGCCCAGGGTGAAGATGTAGTGTTCGGACGCGAGCTTGCTTACCGCATAGGGCGTGCGCAGATCGGGCGGGACCTGTTCATCCACGGGCTGGCGTTTTTGATCACCATAAATGGTGCCCGAGGAAGCAAGCACGATCCGGGGCGTGCCCAACGCCCGCATCGCCTCCATCAGTGCCACGGTGCCGCCCACGTTCACATCATTGTATTCGCGGGGATAAAGCACGGATTGAGGCAAGGAGACTTTGGCCGCGAGATGATAAACCACGTCGATATCGTGGAGTAACGTCCAGAGTTTGGGCTGGTCTCGGACATCGCCGCGGGTGAAGAGCACCCGGCTATCCAGGGCATCCTTCTCGCCCGCACTGAGATCATCGATGACCCGAACGTTGTGGCCTGCCTCGACCAGTTTGTTGGCCAGATGTCGTCCGAGAAAACCAGCGCCACCCGTGATGAGATAGTTCATAGATGGATTCGTTCACAAAAGAGGTATGACAAAGAGATGACGTCTTTGTCTATGCCATTATAGCATAAGGTGGAGGCGGTCGGGGGAATGTCACGGGGGCGGGCGGACCCGCTGTTGAATTGCTATGAAAATAGAGGACGCAGATGAACGCTGATAGAAACAGATTCACGCAGATAAAATCAAAATAAAAATCATTTGCGAAAATCTGCGCTGCGAAGCATCGGCGCAAATCAGCGTTCTCAATTTTCCTTGGTATCGGCGCGGG
>DRQW01000091.1 GCA_011371305.1 Anaerolineae bacterium
CCGGGTGGAGACGACCGCGTCCTGCTCCTGATAGCGTTCGTACTGGTCGCGGATGCGCTTGAAGAAGACGTAGGAGACCGCGACCAGCACGGGCACGGCCACCACCGAGATGAGGGCCAGGCGGGCGTCGATGCGCCAGATGGCCGCGAAGTTGACGGTGAAAAGCAGCAGGATGCGGCCGATGCTCATGGCCTGATCCTGATAGAAACGCCGCACGGCCTCCACGTCCGACGTGGCCCGCTGGATGAGCTCACCCGTCTTGGTCTTGTCGTGATAGGAGAAACTCAGGCGCTGGATGTGGTCGTAGAGGTAGTTGCGCAGGCGCAGGGCGATACCCTCGGCCGTCTGGCTGGCCAGATAGCCGCTGAGGAAGGTGAATCCGCCCTGGGCCAGGGCCAGGCCGAGGAAAGCCAGGGCCACCAGGGCCAGCGATCCCCAGGTCGCGCCCGTCCCCAACACTTTATCCACGTAGAAGCCGATGAGGATGTAGGTGGCGGTGCGGGCGAACGCGGACACGCCCACGGCCAGGTTGGCGACGATAAAGCGCAAATAGTAGCCGCGCAGCAGCCGCCAAAGCCCGACCAGGCGGTTTTCGGCCAGGGTTTCCTTCAAATCGAAATCGATGATGGGAGATGATGTGGACATGATGGGATGGTTCCGTCAATAGCGCTGGCAGTGGTTGCGAAAGATCCGAAAAGCCGAGGTTGGGCGAGACAACGGACGTGAGACGTGAAAACGTAAAACGTGAGGGCCTTACGCATCACGCTTCACGTTTCACGCCCCTGGCTTCCTGTGCCAACCTGGCTGCAGGCTGATTTCATCGGTTTGGCGCAGATACGCCTCTATCAAGACTGAATGCTGAACACGTTCTTTGCTCCTCTCCAACAGGACGCGCAAAAACGCCCCACTTCGCTTGGGGTCCCCGGCGCTTGTATCGAGGGCATTATACACGCATTCATGGAATCGCCGCAAGTTTGGGCGGAGGAGGAGAACATGGGGCTGTTCCGAAAATAGAACACGGATGAACACAGAAAAACACGGATAATTCAAAAATCTGTGACCGAAGGCCGTGTGAATCCGTGTCCTCATTTTCGTCCGTATCGGCGCGCCGTGGCTCGTGGCGCATGTTTTTATCTTTCCCCACCTTTTTCCACAATCCCCACAGGTTTTCCACAGGCTTATCCCCAAATGCCCGTTAATCCCCGCCCGCGGTCTCCGGCCCGTCCCGCCAATCGGGAATGAAGATATCCTCGATGCGCAAGTCGAAGATGGCCGCGATCTTGAAGGCCAGGGGCAGGCTGGGGTCGTATTTCCCCGTCTCGATGGCGTTCACCGTCTGACGGGAGACCCCCAACCGTTGCGCCAACGCGGCCTGGGACCACCCCCGGGCCTTGCGCAATTCCCGCAACCGGTTCCTCATTGATACCTCCTGTGGGCGATCCACAAACCCACCGCCCAAAACAGGATGATCAGCGGCGTCACCCAGCTCCACGAGGGCCGCGGCGCGCCCGCATCCTCCAGAAATCCCACCATCAGGCTGACCACCGCGGTCGCGCCCGCGGCAAACCCGATGGCCTGAAGCTGGATCAGCCGCTGCAGCTCATCCAGATCGTTGAGGAAGCGCAGAAACGCGGCCAGCGCCGCCAGCAGGGGCAACCCAGGCAGGAGGGCGACGAGCCAGCGGCCGGGCCCCGCGGGCGTCATTTGGATGAGCCATTCCGACGCCGCCGCCAGGAAGAGAAAAAGGGCCATGGCCGGGAGAAAAATGCGTAGAAATCGTTTCGTGGTTGGGTCCATGGGGCGTTCAGAAAAAGTGTGCAAGGATGAAAATGGTTGTGAGCCAGGTTGGCGCTGGAAGCCGAGTTCGTAATGCGTATTGCGTATTGCGTAACAACCTCACGCTTCACGTTTTCACGTATCACGCTGGCTGTCAATGCGCCCAAGGTTGGCCTGGCGATCTTTTGGCGTCAGCGCTAACGTGCATGAGGCTCATGACGCGCGAGGCCCGCCATGCGTCGGGCCGCGAGCAGGGTCAGCAGCAGGGCGTAGGCCGTCAGTGCGGCCAGCAGCAGGAGCGCGTCGTCGGGCCATTGGCCCTCTTGCAGCAGGGGACGCAGCAGGCGCAGCATGAGCGCGGGCGGCAGCCAGGAGGCCGCGGTTTGCCACAGGCCGGGCGCATTCCCCGCGGGGACGAACACCTCCCCGCCGAACATCATGGGGAACAGGGTGAAAATGTAGAGCAGGTTCAAGGTCTCGGCCTTGCGCACCCAGCCCGCCAGCAGGCCGCCATAGGCCACAAAGATCACTGCGCCCAACAGCAAGGGGAGGATCGCCCAGGCAGCGCCCGAGGCCGAGCCCGCTATCCCGAACAGGAAACGCCCGGCCAGCAGGATGACGCCCGATTGTAGCAACGCGATCAGGACAAAGGTGACGCCATACGCGGCCACCACCCAGCCCAGGGGCGCGGGCGTGCAGGCCAGGCGGCGGAACACATCCTGCTCGCGCCAGCCCACGATGCGCACCGCAAAGGGCGCGCCCGCAAAGAAAACGGACATGGCCACGATGGCTGGGAAGACGAACGCCAGCAGGTCGAAGCCATCGTCCGAGCCCGTCACCCGGAACACGACGAGCATGATCGCGGGCGTGAACAGCAAAATCCCCAGCGTGCGCCAGTCGCGCAGGGTGGCCCGAAGCATCATGCCCGCGAACGCGGCCGCGGCCTCCCAATCGGATGGCAGGCCCGCGCGACGGCGGGCGGGATTGAGGGTTGTCGCCTGGTTCATGCGTGTAATCTCCTTCCGGTAAGCTGAATGAAGGCATCCTCCAGGCTGGGCTGCTGGATGTGGATGGAAGATGCATCCACGCCCGTCTCGCGGGTCAGCGCCTGCAAGGTAGCAGCCACATCCCGGGTGTGGATGCGAAACCGCTGGCCCTCCTGGTGGATGGCGAGGACCTCGGGGCGGTGGGCCAGATGCTGCAACGAAGTCGTGGCGTGCACATGAATGACCGCGGCCAGGCCCGCCCGCCGGATCAACCCCGCGGGCGTATCCAGAGCGATGAGCCGCCCCCCATCCATCAGGCCCACGCGATGACACAACGCCTCGGCTTCCTCCAGATAATGGGTGGTTAATACCACTGTGCGCCCCTGGGCCGCGATATCCCGCACGATGTCCCACAACGCGCGCCGGGCCTGGGGGTCCAGCCCGGTGGTGGGCTCATCCAAAAAGAGGATGTCGGGGTCGTTGACCAGGGCCAGAGCCAGGGTCAGGCGTTTGCGCTGGCCGCCGCTGAGCGCGTCGGGATAGGCATTCGCCCGGGCGTCCAGCCCCACCCGCGCCAACAGCTCCTGCGCCCGCTTTCGATCCATCCGCACGCCGTACAGCCGCCCGAACAGCGCCACCTGCTCCCAGGCCCGCAGTTCCCGGATCAGGCTGGTCTGTTGCAACTGGACGCCGATGCGGCGTTTTACCTCCCGCGGGCGAACCGATACATCCAGCCCCAACACCTCCACCCGCCCCTCATCCGGGGGCAGGATGCCCTCGATGATGCTCAGCGTCGTGGTCTTGCCCGCGCCGTTGGGCCCGAGCAGACCGAAGATCTCCCCGGACCGCACGGTGAAGCTGAGGCCGTCCACCGCCCGCACCGGGCCGTAGGATTTGGTGAGTTGTTGGACTTGGATCACATGCGTCATGATGCAGCTTCTCGTTCATCAACACAAAAATGTGTCAAGGAAACTTGACAAACCTCATCATAACCGCACCCTTTCAATTTGTCAAGTTTCCTTGACACCCAAAACCTGCGTACAGCCAAAACCGAAGGCGCCTTTGAAGTCCGGGTTGTCCGCTTCCTTGCGCCCGAGGCCGAACGAAATTGTCGGTTTACCTGGATGCAGCGGGGATGGCCCCCTCCCGTCCTCCCCCGCAAAGCGGGGGAGGCGGTCTTTCCGCAGAAAGAAGGGCTTATTTCTTGAAGTTCGACCGGAATCGGGCGTTCCCCTCCCCCGAACACGAGCGGAGCGAGCATCGGGGGAGGGGCAGGGGAGGGGGCAGTTGGCGGTTCACCGCCCTGCCGGATTGTTGTGTTGCTTGCTTGGGGTTTGCCAACAGTATCCTGAACCCTCAGACTAGCGGGCCGAAAAGCCCCTTTGAGGCTGTTTCAGCAACCCGTAAGGCTTCGCAAAGAGAGCTCGGAGGCTGAGCTCTGAGTGCAAGATAAGAGCAAAAAACCTTGGTTTCAAACTTCCTTTAGGTTAGATCCCTATTGACCAAACCCCGGCCTGTGTGCGATACTTCCATCCATCACCCCGCCATCCCGCTCAACCCCATCCCACCCATGATGAAATTCGACATCGTCCTCGACGCAGACACCCTGGAGGAAATCCGCGAGACCAGCCGCGCGGCCGAAGCCCTGGGCTTCGACGGCATCTGGACGCCCGAGACCCGGCACGATCCCTTCCCCCAACTGGCCCTGGTGGCTGAACACACCCAAACCATCGAGTTCGGCACGGCCATCGCCGTGGCCTTCGCCCGCAGCCCCATGCACATGGCCTACGTGGCCTGGGATATGGCCCGTTACGGTGACGGCCGCTTCATCCTGGGCCTGGGCACCCAGATCAAACCCCACATCGAACGGCGGTTCGCCATGCCCTGGAGCAAGCCCGCGGCCCGGCTACGGGAGTACATCCTGGCCCTGCGCCACATCTGGGGCATCTGGCAGGAGGGAGGTAGGCTCAACTTCCGGGGCGAATTCTACAAGATGACCCTGATGTCACCCTTCTTCAACCCCGGCCCCATCGCACACCCCGACATCCCCATCTACATCGCGGGCGTCAACCGACGGCTGTGTGAGCTGGCGGGCGAGCTGTGCGACGGCTTCCACGTTCACCCCTTCCACACGGTGGACTACCTGCGGGAGCGCATCCGCCCGTGGGTGGCCGCGGGCGCGGCGAAGGCAGGCCGCCGGGTGGAGGATGTCGTCTTCAGCACGACGGTCTTCGCCATCGTGGGGGATACGGAAAAGGAGCGGGCGCAGCGCCGGGAGGAAGTGCGGGCGCAGATCGCGTTCTACGCATCCACCCCCTCCTACCGGCCGGTGCTGGAACAGCATGGCTGGGGGGATTTGGGCGACCGGTTGGGACGCCTGGCCGTGCGTCAGCAGTGGGCCGACATGCCCGCGCTGATTTCTGACGAGATGGTGGATGCGTTCGCGGTGACGGGCGCGTGGGAAGAAATCGGCCCGGCCATCCGGGAACGCTATGGCGACCTGCTGCAACGGGCGACCCTGTATATCCCCTTCCGCCCCGGCGAACACGATGACGGCTGGCGGCGCTTCCTCGCCCGCGCGCGGGCTTGAGTTTTTCCGAAAGGAGACCTCACGCCAAGGGGAAAAAGAAACAAACCAAGCAAGTAGCAGGTATGCAGGTGGCAGGTGAAAAGAAATCGTTCACAGAATCACTTGCCCTTGCGACTTGCAAACCTGCAAACTTGCTCAGCCACTTTGCGTCTTGGTTTGAGCCATTGTCCGCATCGGTGAATTGTCGCTCCTGGCGGCATTCCCAACAAGTTCAATCCCCTGCGGTGGGCGCCCCTTCATCTTGGGCCTCAGCTTCTCCCTGTGCGGCTTCTTCCGCCTCGAACAGGGCCAAGAGCTGCCCAGGCAGCACGCTGTGGTCCACGGACCAGACGACGATCTTCACCGCGGTGCGCTCCAGCCCCTGGATGTCCACCTCCACAAACACCGGGATCGAGACGATGGCGATGCCATCCTCCTGCAGATAGCCCCTGGCAATAGCCACCGCCTTCACGGCCTGATTCACTGCGCTCGCGCCGATGGCCTGGACTTCGGCATACCCCTCATCGCGAATCACACCTGCAATGGCCCCGGCGACGGCGGTCGAGCGGGAGCGGGCCGATACCTTGATGACTTCCATGATGCATCTCCTGCAACGTGGGCGTGTGGTGACTGGCGAAAAGAGACGTAAACGCCGATATTATTTTACACAATGACCGAACGAAGATCAACCGATCCCGCGAGCGGGCCTTTCCGCTTCTGCCCTTACTGCGCCACCCCTCTGCATCCCATCGAAAAAGGGGGACGAAGGCGGATGGCCTGCCCCTCCTGCGGATTCATCCACTATCGCAATCCCACCGTGGGAGTGGCGGCGGTGATCGTGGATCATGGACGCATTCTGCTGGGGCGCAGGGCATCGCACAGTTCCTACCCCGGCGCCTGGTGCATCCCTTGCGGGCATGTGGAATGGGATGAAGACGTCCGCGAGGCCGCCCGGCGGGAGTGTCGGGAGGAAACGGGCCTGGACGTGCGGGTGGGCGAGGTGGTCGCGGTACATTCCAACTTCCACAATCCCGCCCAACACACCGTGGGCGTCTGGTTTCGGTGTGAGATTGAGGGAGGTACACTGCGGGCGGGCGATGATCTGGACCTGGTAGCCTGGTTTCCGCTCAACGACCTGCCCGAACCCTTGGCTTTCCCTACCGACCGCATCGTACTGGAAGCACTTCGGAGGGAGCTGGATGAGGCAAGGAACCATGAGCGCCTCGAATCCGCGCTGTGAAATGCGCTTTTTTAATTTTGGGGATGGATGGGGTATGATGGGGCGTACCCCATGATCACCGCTCGGGTAACGCAAACCTCATGAGTTGCATCCAATGACTGGAATTGAGATTGATCTTGACATTTACCCCGATGAAGCTTCCCTGCTGGAAGCCCTCAAACGGGGCGAGCCTGAGGCATGCGCATGTTTGGTGAAGCAATATGCGCCAAGGGTGTATGCCATCGCCATCCGCATGCTGAACGATCCGGACGACGCGGAAGAAGTCCTGCAAGAGACCTTTATCAGCGCCTGCAAGAACATCCATAAGTTCGAAGGGCGGAGCGCCCTGGGCACCTGGCTGCATCGCATCGCCACCAACGCGGCGCTGATGCACCTGCGCAAACGCAAACATCGCGAGGTCTCTCTGGATGAACCCATCGAGATGGCCGGGGGTGAGGACATCTATCGCGAGGTCGAAGATGGGTCTCTGGCCCCTGATGATCACGCCATGAACAGCGAAGTGCGCGACATGCTGGAAAAAGCCATCGCTCAGCTCCCCGAAACGCTGCGTGCCGTGTTCATCCTGCGTGAGATCGAAGGTTATAGCACCGAGGAAACGGCCAACATCCTGGGCATCAGCGTCTCCGCCACCAAAGTGCGCCTGCATCGGGCCCGGCTTCGCCTGCGCGAACTGCTGGCGCCATACCTCGCTTAATCCAGTCATCATGATCATGAGTGCCCAAAGCCAACACACGCACACCAACAGTTGCCACGAGGTCTTAGCCCATCTCAACGACTATATTGATGGGGAACTCGCCCCCGAGCTATGCGAGGCGTTGGAGGCGCACCTGGAGGTGTGTGAGGATTGTCGCGTCGTGTTCGACACATTGAACAAAACCCTCTATCTTGTCCATCAGCTTCGGAACACCTCGCCACAATTGCCGGAAACCGTCGAATACCGACTTTTCGCCGTGCTGAACCTGGAACAATTCGTGCCCAAAAAACCTGAATGACATCCCCTCGGCCCAAAAGCAGAACGCCCGTTGGACGGGCGTTTTTTCATTCCCCGATGAATTGCAGCACCACCCGGCGTTGGCGGGGCCGCACATCGAATTCGATGAACAGAATTTGCTGCCAGGTGCCCAGGGTCAAGCGCCCGTTCACAAAGGGCACGTGCAGGTCGGGGCCGATGATGGCCGCGCGCAGATGGCTGTGGCCGTTGCCATCGCCCCAACGGAGGTTGTGACGGTATTCCTGCCCGAACTGGGGCGCCACCTGCTCGAAAAACCGCTCCAGGTCGGCCAGCGCACCCGATTCATACTCGATGGTAGTCAGCGCGCTCGTGCTGCTGGGGGTGAAAATCGTCACCACGCCGTTTTGCAACCCGGTGCTATCCAGCGCCTCTTGCACCTGATGGGTGAGATCGATGAAATCGCAGTTGGGTTGGGTGGAAAAATGGAGTTCCCGGGTTTTCACCGTCATGGGTCACCTCTCGATATCGTACAATGCCCAGGCCACATCATCCCGCCACAAACGCACGCTCAAGGCCGTCAGATGGGGCGCGTACAGGCTTTCGTTGATCGCATCGCCCAACACCTGGGCCAAGGATTCCAGGGTGGGGGCACGATCCTGAAACGCCTCCGTCTCATTGAGGTTTTTATGGGCATATTGGGCCAGGACCGCATCCACTTCTGCTTCCAGGGTATCCAGGTCCAACACATAGCCTTCGCTATCCAGCGCCTCGGCTTCCAGCATCACCTCGAGGATGTAGAGATGGGAACGGATGGGGTGTTCGGCGTCGAGCTCGGCTGTGTGGTGATGGGCGATGAATTTTTTACGCAATGCAAGGGTGAACATCGGGAGGACTTCCTTATTTGAATGGGATGATGTTTGATGAATTCGATTCGATGGCGTTGCTTTGAAGATAGAACACGGATGAACACAGAAAAACACGGATAATCCAAAAATCTGTGAAAATCATCTGCGGAAGTCTGCGTTGCGAAGCATCCGCGTTATCAGCGTTCCTGTTTTCTTGTATCGGCGAGCGGTCGCTCGTGGAGCCTTCTGGAAATGGATTTGGTAAAGCGGGAAACCGGTAGCCCCGTAGACCGGGGAGGTGGGCGCTGTGGTCCAGTTTACTTGGTTTCCAGGTCTACCGGATTTCCGGGTTACTGGTTAGAAACCAAGGCCCAGCCATTGTAGCAGAATCACAAACGCGGGGGCTAAAAAGAGGGCGGGCAGGAAGTTGGCCGCGCGCACACGCTTGATGCCCAACAAAATGAACCCGATGCTGAGGAGGATGATGCCGCCCGTCGCGGTCATCTCGATCACCGCTGGGTCCTCCGCGGTGACACCGCCCAGGGCGCCGCCGAACAGCATGGCCATCAGGGCCAGCCCGCCCTGGAAGACGAATACCGTGATCGCGGAGAGGATGACGCCCGGGCCCAGACTGGCTGCAAACGCAATCGAGGCGAAACCATCCAGCACCGCCTTGAGTAACAAAAACTCGTAATCGTTCACCAGGCCATCCTGCACCGAACCGATGATGGTGAGGGGGCCCACGCAATAGACCAGGCTGGCCGTCACGAACGCCTGCACCAACCGGTTTTCATCCTTCTCGCCCAAACGCTCGCCAAAGGTCCGCTCCATCCACTTGCCCAGCGCGTCCAATCGCTCCTCTAGCTGCATCCACTCCCCCAACATCGCGCCGATGACGATCGCGAACAGGGGAATGAGGATGTTCTGGGTGGTGATGGCGTTGCTGATAGCCACCACAATGGTGACCAGCCCCAGGCCATGAAGCACGGTATTCTGGGTGTGCTCGCTGAGCCTGTGGCCGATGAAGATACCGATCAGGCTGCCCAGGATCACGGTGAGGGTGTTGATGATGGTGCCGGTAAGGCCGGGAATGAGTACGGGCATGGTGGTTTGTTCCGAAAATAGCGATGTTTTATCCGTAGAATCAACTCGGAGCCCACGTTGGGCGAAGTGCTAATGGGCGTGAAACGTGATGCGTGAAACGTGAAAACTTATGCATCACGCATTACGTTTTACGGGATTGACTTCTCGCGCCCATCTGGCTAACAAATCCTTTCCGTTCTTGGCAATGCGCTATTTCTCAGCCGAGGGCATGGCCTCTAACAGCCGATCCATCAATTCACCCTGCCCCTCCAGGGGCACGCAATTGATGTAGCGCATCTCGCGGATGGTCACCAATCCTTGTTCATCGCGGGGATGATAACCGATGATAAGCGCCTCATTGCGGCGTCCGCCCATTTCCACCAGGGCCAATTGCTGACGGTCCACCCGATGGGGTTTGCGAAGCGGCGTGCGATAAATGAACGTCTGGCCGTCGAACTCCGCCCGGGCAAACGAGGCCAGCACCATACGGACCGCAATGAACGCGACACCCACGAACATCACCCACCACACCAGGTCCCCACGCTTCCATGCTTCGCTGCCCAGCCAAAGGGTGGCCAGGGCGAAAAGCAAGGCGTAGAGGTAAAACGTGGGTTTGGGCCTGTAGTGGCGTAACGTCATCTCACGATCCATTGGCAAGCTGATCGAGCTCGATAATGACATCGCTATCAGTAGAGATAGGCATGATACGCAAAAGGATAAACCCCGTCAACCCCGCGAGGGCCGAGGCGGTGAAGATGGCCATTTTCGCCACTTGCTGCATCTCCGAAGCGCTCATGGCTGCCCACGCGGCCGGCGCAGCCAGCCGGAAGCCCATGATTTGAGCATGGCCCTCGGCCGCGCCAAAGGCCAGCGTGGTGATAAAGATGGCCATGGTGAAGCCGATTCCCCCCAGAAAGCCCGCGCCCAGCACGTGCTGCCACCGAATGCCCCTGGGCAACGCACCCAAACCCAGCTTCACCGCCAACCAGGTAAAGGTAAAAATGCCAATGGGTTTCCCCAAAAACAACCCCAACATGATGCCCAATGCCAGCGGCGATGTGAACCCGGAAACCAAATTGGCATCAATGGTCACCCCGGCGTTTGCCAGGGCAAAAAGCGGCATGATCACATAAGCCGACCAGGGATGGATGATGAGCTCCAGCTTCCGCAGGGGGCTATCGGCCAGATCGATAAGCCGTTTCATCTCAGATAAAAGGGCTCGCTGTTCGGGCGAAGGGATAATAGCGACCGCCCCGCTTTGGGTATGATCCTCTCGGAAGGCATGGACCAAATGTTGAATCCTTTCAATGAATTTGAAGGCATCGATCCGGGTCCTGACAGGGATGGTCAGCGCCAGCAACACGCCCGCAATGGTGGCATGGACGCCCGAAAACAGAAACGCCAACCAAACCAACACGCCCAATCCCACAAACACCAGCAGGTTGCGTCCCCCCATATAGCCGTAGAGGAACGTCAAGGCCAGGATAGCCAACCCCACCCCCAAAGCAGCGATGTGAAGCTGTTGGGTATAAAAAAGCGCGATGACAATCACCGCCCCCAGATCGTCCACCACCGCCAACGCGGTGAGGGAAACCATCAGGCTCAAAGGCGCGCGGCGTCCGATCAGCGTCAGCACGCCGATGGCGAAAGCAATATCCGTGGCCATGGGGATGGCCCAGCCCTCCAGTGCCATCGGGTCATGGCGGTTGAACCCCCAGAAAATGAGGACCGGAACAGCCATGCCCCCCACAGCCGCCAGCGCGGGTAAAATGGCCTTCTGGATGGAGGAAAGCTCACCGACAAGGAATTCCCGCTTGAGCTCCAACCCTACCAGGAAGAAAAACACCGTCATCAAACCGTCGTTGATCCATTGGGTCAGGTTTTTATCGATGACAAAAAGTTCGGGGATCCCCACCACGATCCGGGTTTCGAAGAAAGAAAAATATATCTCCCGCCACGAAGAATTGGCCAAAATCATGGCGATTGCCGTGGCGAATAGTAACAGAATGCCGCTGGCTCCCTCGACATGGATAAACTGAAGGAACCGAAAACCGATGCGAATACGAGGTCGTTTGTTGGTGAATAGGGGATTGGATTTCGGCATGATCGATGCTGGAGGGACGTGTGGGAATCAGCGCGGCATACGCACAAAACTATAGCCTCGCAAAGGGGATTCGTGAAAACCCATCCGCAGGAGCCGGGATTGGGCCCGGGTGTCCTCGTGGGGGATATCCACCCATAGCCGTTGCACACCTCGGGCCACGAGATGGTTGATGCCTCGTTCCAGCAACCAGCGCCCGATGCCCTGGCGCTGATAGTCGGGCTGCACCTGCAGTCGATAGAGCCCTGCTGCCACCGGCTGGGCACAGCTCACGGGGTGGGGATATTGTAGGAACTGGATGATGGCGATTTCGTCCATGCCATGCCGGGCCACCAGGCCCAGATGGTCTTCATCCTCATCTTGCCAGAAAAGCGCCACGCCTGGCAACTGCGGCATGTGCTCAGGAATCGGGCCGTGAAAACGGCGTTCGTAAAACAGCCACCGCTGGGCGAGTTTGAAGCCCCGCCGCCCCAACGCCTCCATCAGGGCCCAATCCTCGCCCAACATCGCGCCGCGACCGAAGGCGATGCGCGGATAACCTGCGGCCAACGGGAACGCGAACACGCCCTCCAGGTTCTGTTTGCCATCGAAATACCGGTCCGCGGCCTTCAGCAGCAAATCCACCACCGCGGGGGATGCATCCGCGGTGGTGACCAGGGCTCGCACGATCCCGCGTAAGGTCTCGGGATCATCCTCTGCCCATCGCCCCACCGTGCAATGGACAAAGCCCACCAGTACGCCATCCGCTCGCGCGACCAGCCACCCTTTGGGATCGATGGCCAGGATCGCGCGCGGTTCGCCCCCATGCAACAACACATGTTCGATGATCTCATCCTCGTTCAGGCCGCAGTCGAAACCATGCCGCGCCAGGGTGGCCGACCAGATGGCCGCCAAGGAAGGGAGATCGTCCTGGTAGAGGGGCGTGATTTCAATCATAGCCTCTGGGGCCTACGGCCCATCAGAACAAAATGTTTGCGATGCCCTGCCACGCGGCATACAGCATCCAGACCCCGACCACGAACAGGAGCAACGCGGAAAATTGCATGAATCGATGGTAGCGGTGCCCGGGCATCTGGCGAACACGGCCTAAAATCAGGGCCAACACCACTTTGCTCCCCACCAGCAGCAAATAGAAGGCCAAAACAAAGCCCACCGCCTGCCAGGGGGACTGGGCCCACGCCTGGATGACAATGGGCGCGCCCACCGTCGCCCAAAACAGATAGGGGTGCGGGTTAAGGAAATTGACCAGGGCCCCGCGCAAAAGGTCCTGTTGCACGGTGGGGGTCTCCGCATCGATAGCCAGATCTGCGCCGGTCTCATGCCAGGCCTCCCAACCCAGCCACAACACGAACAAACCGCCCGCGGCCATCAGCCCATGCAGCGCCACCTCGGGCAGGCGGGATACAAACACCAGGGCGAGGATGACGATGGGGACGTCGGTGAGCAGCGGCGCCACCGCGATCCGCAACCCACTGATCGCGCCATACCGCAGCGTCCGCTGGATGACCAATACCAGCAACGGGCCGGGCGCCAGCCCCGCACTCAACCCTAACGAAAATCCAAGGAGGGGATAAAACATCATAGGACAGCCTTGCGATAGGTTTCCAGGGTCTCGCGAGCGGCTTTTTCCCAGGAGAACTGCCGGGCCCGGGCAGGGCCCTTTTCGGTCAACGCCTGCCGCAAGGCCTCATCATCGAGCACACGATGAAGGGCCGCGGCCCAGGCCTCCTCATCATCGGGGGGCACCAGGATGGCTGCATCCCCCACGACTTCGGGCAGGCTGCCCGCGTTGGAACACACAACCGGCGCGCCACAGGCCAGGGCTTCCAAGGGCGTGAGCCCGAAGCCCTCGTAGTAGGCCGGATGAGCCAGCACCGACGTGAGATTGTAAAGGCAAAGGAGCTGCTCCATCGAGGTCTTCCCCAAAAACCGAACATGCTCCTCGATCCCCAAATCCCTCACCAACGTCCGAATATCTTCCGAAAGCCACCCCATCGCACCCGAGAGCAACAAGGATGCCTCCACCCCATAGGCATCACGCAAGATCCGATACGCCCGAAGCAACGTTCCCAGGTTCTTGCGCGGCTCGATGGTCCCCACAAACAGGATAAAGGATTCCGGGGCTTCGATGCCGGTGGCTGCCAGGCGGCGTCGGGCCTCCTCATGTGGGATGGGTTGGAACAAGGGATCGGCGGCTTCGTAGATGACGTCGATTTTGTTTTCAGGCGCGCCGATGAGTTCGATGAGGTCACGCTTGGTGGATTGGCTCACCGCGATGATGCGATTGGCGCGAAGCACGGCTTCGTTGATCTGGCCGTAATAGCGGGCGCTTTCCTTGGTGACGAAGTTGGGGTAGATCAAAAACGCCAGGTCGTGCACGGTGATCACCGCGGGGATGGCGTTGTAGAGGGGCGGGATGAAATCGGGGCTGTGGATGAGGTCCAGATTCAAAAAACGAGTCTCGATGCTGAGGAGGAATTGCTCCAGACGATGGTGCACCGGCGCGAAGAGGGTGGTATGGGTGATGTTGGGTGCCTGGATCAACGGTTCCCGTTGCCGACGGTGCTGGATCAACACATAGGTATGGTCGTGGTCGATTTTGGAAAGCGCGGTCAACAACCGGATGGCATACCAGCTAATGCCAGCCATCTGATGATAAGCAAGCCGGAGATCCACACCAATCCGCATGGGACCAATCTTATCTCAAATAGAAGAGAAGGAGAAAGACCGTGGCGAGAAGGATGGAAAAAAACGTGGTGACGGCGCCATACTTCAGGAAAGTGAGAAAGGATATCTTGTTCCCACTGCGCTCGGCAAAGCTAGCCACCACCACATTGGCCGAAGCGCCGATAATCGTTAGGTTACCACCCAAATCCGCACCGATGGCCAGCGCCCACCACAAAGGCCAGATGTTCATCCCACTCTCACCCAATTTGAGGATGATGGGGACAACCGTGGCCGTGTAGGGGATATTATCTACCACGCCGCTGAGGAAGGCCGACCCCCACAGCAAGGCAATGGTGGTGACAGGCACACTGCCCTGGGTCGTAGCCAACAGCCAGGTGGCGATGGCATCGATCACCCCCACATGCACCAACGCCTCGACCAAGACAAACAACCCCACAAAAAACATGAGTGTCGCCCATTCCACATGTTGGAACACCCGATGCGCGGGTTCTCGCGCCCACAAAATGAGCACGGCAGCGCCCGCCAGGGCAATGGTCGCACTTTCCACTTCTAAGACACCGTGGAAGAGAAACCCAAGCAATACCAAGCCCAACACAACAAGGGATTTCCGCAGCAAGGCGGGATCGGTGATGAAGCTGGAAGCATCCACGAGTGTGGGTTTGACCAAATTCGCCCGGGCAATCCCAAGTTGTCTGCGAAACAACAAAGGCAACCCCAACAGAAAAAACAGCAGGGTCACAAGAATGTATGGCCCCATGTTGATGAGAAAGGTGAGGAAGTCGATATCGGCAGCGCTGGCGATGAGAATGTTGGGTGGATCACCGATGAGGGTGGATGCGCCGCCGATGTTCGAGGCCAGGACTTCGGCGATGAGAAAAGGAATGGGGCTGATGCCCAGGCTGGAAGCCGCAACCAGGGTCACCGGGGCCAGCAACACGACCACCGTCACATTATCCAACAAGGCGGAAGATGCCGCGGTAATCAGCACCAGGATCTGCATGATACGCGTGGGGTTGCCTTTGCCCAGTTGGATGGCCTTGGCACCCATCCACTGGAAAACCCCTGTCTCCCCCATGATGTTGGCGATGACCATCATGCCTGTCAGTAGAAACAGGACGTTCAAATCAATCGCTTCGAAGGCGAGCTCCTGGGTATAGCCTTTGAGCAAAAGGATGACAGCCATGCCCCCCAACAGTGCCACGGCCGCGCGGTCCAGCTTTTCGGTGACGATGGCTGCATAAACCAATACAAAGATGGTGACAGCGATGAGAGCTTCGTTCATAGTGGCAGCCGGAAATCAAGATGCCTGTTGGAAGTTGTACAAGGCCAGATTGAGCAGGTCTTGCAAGCTGATGAAACCGATCACATGGTCGTTGTCATCGAGGATGGGGAGGCCAGAAAGGTTATGTTTGTGCATCCGCGCGAACGCCGTGCTCACCGTATCCGTTTGATGAACTGCGACCGGTTCGAGCATGAGGTCGGCAATGTTGTGGATGTTGGCCATCTTGCCGAAATCGAGGCTCTGTTCAATATCGGTGGTCAGCTCACCGTAGAAAAGCTCAGGCATGATCCCGAAGAACAGATGGTCCGCGATCTGCCGGAGGGTGACGATGCCCAACAGGTGTTCGGTTTGGCTGATCACCGCGGCTACGTGGACGTAGGGGTGGGCGATGAACGCGCGGGCAGCTTCTAACAAGGTGGCTTCGGTGGAAAGGAGAACGGGAGGGCTTTGGAGGATATGGGATACCGCATGGATAGGTGTTTCGCGAATGGCCCAATCGGTCATATCGGCCACGGGCAGGGTCTCCGATTCCTCGCGGCGGGCGCGTTTATGCACACCCACCACCCGACGCACAGGCACACTGAAGAGGATCCCGCTATCGGGCCGGCCGAAGCCCCCGACGGCTTGCTCCGCAGCCGCAATGGCCGCGTCGATCCGATCCGCTTCCATGACCGCCAGGATGGTACGGCGTTTAAGCTCGGCCACCCCAAACATCTTCTGCAATCCCGAAAGCCCGATCTCATCCAGCCAGGTGCGGGCGCGATAGCCGCCGATGCTGCTCAACAGGGTAGCCCCCGAAACGCCAGCTTCGTTCAATGCGTCCAACAGCGGGGGCAACTTCGCGATATCATCGAGAATGATCACCAGGAGTTCATAGGTTGGCTCGGTCGCCATAACGATTCACCGAAAACATTGTGGATTTTACAGATTTGTTTTTACAATGGGATTATGCTTCGGGATATGCTGCAAACACTGATTCGCAAACTGAAAAACGATCCTGATTATACCATCGATCCCGCCGTTCCTACGACCGCCTTGGTCTCTTTGTTGAAGGAGCGAGGATTTGCCTTCATGCGCGGGGTGTTGCGCAAGCCCTGGGTGGGTAGCAGCCAGGGGGCGCTGTTCGTAGGACGCCGGGTGCAGATTCTGAATTCCCGGCTGTTGCACCTGGGCCGAAGCGTCACCCTGGAAGATGACGTGAAGATCGATGCACTCAGCCGCCACGGCGTGCATATCGGCAACAACGTGTCTATCGGAAGGTTTTCCATCATCGAATGCACGGGCATCCTCACGCACCTGGGCGAAGGTTTCTGGATCGGTGACAATTCCAATCTGGGGGATTATAACTTCGTGGGCGCGGCCGGGGGCGTGCGCATTGGCCGGAATGTGCTCATCGGCCAGGGCGTGCGGTTTCATTCGGAAAATCACGTCTTCACCCGCACGGATATCCCCATCAAAGCCCAGGGAGTCACCAACGAGGGTATTGTGGTAGAGGATGATGTGTGGTTGGGGTCAGGCGTCATCGTGTTGGACGGCGTGACCATCGGCCGCGGGGCCGTGGTGGCCGCGGGCAGTGTGGTGACCAAGGACGTGCCGCGTTTTGCGGTCGTGGGCGGTGTGCCCGCGCGGGTGCTGCGTTTTCGGAAGGAGGAAGGAGGGGAGGATGGTGAGTAATCAGTATTTCGTCATCAGTCATCAGTGGTCCGTTTTCGGTGTTCGGTGTGGTTTTTGGGCATTGGGCGCCTTTCGTTTGGCGGGAATGGTGGTTTGGCGGAAGTTTGTCAGGGAGGCGCAGGAATGAGCACCATCGACATGGATGAGCGACGTTGGTTGGTGGCCGCGGCCGCGTTGGGCCTGTTGGCGGGCGCCTCGGTGTTTTTGACCCAGGTCAGTGTGCTGTTGGCTGCGGCTACGCTGGCTGCCCTGGCATTGCTGGCCGCGTTGTTGATGGGTTGGCCTTTCAGTGGCGTGGTCGCGCTGATCCTGGCCGCGTTGATCACACGCTATCGCATCGACATCGGCCCGGTCACGGTGCGGCCCGAACACGTGGCCGCGGTGGTGGTGGCGGGTGTGGGCTTTTTGCAGCTCGGGCTCGAACGCCGTGCGCCCCGCGTGACCGCGGCCATCGGGTTCGCGGTGGCCTGGTGGGTGGCGAACCTGATCTCGGGCATCTGGCTGCATCCCGATCGGTTCATGGGGCTGCAGAACGTGCTGCGCATCGCGTTGTTACCCCTGACCTTCTTCCTGGTCTTCAACCTCATCCCCAACGCCCGAGCATGGCACCAGGCGGTGGTCTTTTTCCTGGCCGCGGGCCTGGCCGAGGCCGCGTTCGGCATCCTGGCCCGCGCGGTCTATCCCTTCGGCATCAACCTGGGCGTCCAGGTGGCCTGGAATTTCCCCGTACCTGTGCCCTACGGCACCTTTGAAGAGGGCAATCTCTTCGGCAGCCACAGCGCGTCCTGGGCCATCCTCCTGC
The DNA here is from genome assembly GCA_011371305.1 of Anaerolineae bacterium. Taxonomy (GTDB): domain Bacteria; phylum Chloroflexota; class Anaerolineae; order J102; family J102; genus M2005. The sequence goes on from DRQW01000091.1 coordinate 17,999, forward strand.
TGATGATCCTACTGGCCGCCGCGCAGGCCCGCGCCCCGCGCAAACATCAGCTCATGCGGATGCTGGGGTTGGGGGTTTTGCTGATGGCGGTCGGGCTCAGCATGTCGCGGGCCGCGTGGATCATGCTCGTGATCGGCGCCACCGCGGTCATCATTTTCGAACGCCCGAGCCCGTGGAGCCAGGTCAATCGCCTTCTCCTGGCCGCCATCGCGCTCCCGATGTTGATCTTCATCCTGTTTTCCATCACCCCCTATTTGCCCCCCACCCTCCCCTTCGTCAACCGCCTGCAATCCTTCCTCAATTTGGAATATGACCCCACCTTTTCCGCCCGCCTCAGCGACTGGTCCCTGGCCCTGCAAGACTGGCGCGAGCGCCCCTTCACCGGGTGGGGCCCCGGCTCATTCTTCGCCCTGCACGGCTATCTCCGGGCCCGACCGGCCTGGATCAGCAACCTCACCGTCAGGCTGCTGCAGGAAACAGGCGTGATGGGGCTGATCACGTTCGCGGGCTTCTTCATCACCTTATTGGCACCTGGCATCAAGGTCGCGCGGCAGCAAGGGAACGTGATGAAGCGCGGGATGTTGCTGGGGTTGGTGATCAGCTATGCGGCGCTGGTGGGCCTGGCCTATCAGTCCACCGACGGCATCTGGCTGACCGCGAGCTGGGTGCATGCGGGGCTCATCGCCGCCGGGACGTATGTTCTTAGAAAAGATCAAAGATTGAAGATTAAAGATTAAGATGAATGAAGTCCTTGCCGAAGAATTTTCCAAAAACTAACCCTAATCCTTAATCTTTAGTCACTCTTTCTGAAAGCCATGCCCACGCCCACCACCATCCTCTACCCCCACAGCTCGGATGAGCTTTACGGTTCGGACCGGGTGTTGCTGAACCTGGTTCGGCGGCTGGACCGCGACCGATTCCGCCCCTACGTGCTACTCCCCACCGACATCCCTTACGAAGGGAAGCTGAGCCGGGCGTTGGAGGAGGCAGGCGTGGCGCATGAGGCGTTGGCCATGCCCGTGTTGCGGCGGCGATACTTTTCCCCCTGGGGTCTGCCCCGTTTCCTGAGCCATGTGTGGCAGGGCACGCGCGGGGTCGAGGTCATCGCCCGTCGAGAGGGGGCCGCGCTGATCCACAGCAACACCAGCGCGGTGTGGGGCGGTGCCCTGGCTGCATCCCGCTTGCAACTCCCCCACGTCTGGCATGTGCACGAACTGGTCACCAACCCCGGGCTGGTACGTCGGCTGATCGCCTGGATGGTCGCTCGGCACAGCACGCATGTGGTCGCGATCAGCCGGGCCGTGGCCCAACACCTGCTGGCCGATGCGCCCGAGCTGGCCGACCGGCTCTCCGTCATCTATGACGCGGTGGACACCGACCGGTTCTCACCCCGGGTGGATGGTTCGGGCCTGCGACGGGCGTGGCGCGTGGAGGATGCGGATGTGTTGGTGGGCGTGGTCGGTCGGATATCTGCCTGGAAAGGACAGGATTTCTTTTTGCGCGCGTTCGCCCGGGCCGCGCGCGCCCAGCCCAAGCTGAAAGCGGTCATCGCGGGCGATGTGGTGCCGGGCGAGGATTGGCGGCGCGAGGCCTTGCAGGCATTGGCGCGCGAGTTGGGCGTAGCTCAGCGGGTGCTGTGGCCCGGCTATCAAGAAAACGCGGCCGAGCTGATGGCCGCACTGGATGTCCTGGTCCTTCCTTCCATCCGGCCCGAGCCCTTCGGCATGGTGGTGATCGAAGCCATGGCCGCGGGGAAACCGGTCATCGCCACCGCGCACGGCGGGCCCCTGGAGTCGGTGGCCGATGGGGAGACGGGGATGCTGGTTTCGCCCGCGGAACCGGAGGAGATGGCTTCGGCCCTGGCCCTGCTGGCCGGGAACAGGGGGTTGCGGGAGCGCATGGGCCATGCGGGCCGGGAACGGGCGGAGCGGCTGTTTGGGTTCGAGACCCATGTTCGGGCGTTTCAGGAATTGTACGAGCGGTTGTTGCATGAGAAAATAAGTAACTGTTAAGGTACCCTGATTTGGCCTTGAAAAATGTCTTGCCACGAAGGCTGGAAGGAACGAAGCCCATACAGGTTTGCAGGTTTGCAAGTCGCAAGTGGCAAGTTTTTCTCGCAGCGACGTTTTCACCTGCGACTTGCTACCTGCCACCAGCCACTTTTCCCCTTCGTGCCTTCGTGTCGTCGCGTCTTCGTGGTTTCTGAGCTTGCTACGTTAGTGGTTACAAAAATAAGGACATGAACTTCCGGCTTCTTTTTGTCTTGTTGCTGGTTTGGCTGACGGGGTGCGCCGAAGCCCCGAAGCTGCCCGATTTCTTTCAGACGACGGCCTCATTGCCGGGGGTGCGGCTGGCGTTGACCGAGCACGCGCCCGCGGGCTTCACCCCCGTCAACATCCCCCTGGTGTATGCCCATCGCCAACAAGGCGAGGATATCTGGTTGTTGGCGCCCGCGGAGGCATTGGCCGCGCAGGATCACGATGGTTCGTTCCGGGCGTGGCTGGAGGCCGCGCGCGCGGTCCGGTTTCGCACCGACGCGGGGGATGTGTATTGGGTGCCTGCCGATCGCGAGGCGGATGCCCTGGCGATGATCACGGAACACGACCTTGCCGCCTGGGCGGACCAGGCCCAGTTGGCCGCATTGTGGACACGGCGCGGGGAGGCATTGCGGGCGGATCGGGCTTTTGACGAAGCCATCGCCGCGTATGCGCGCGCCCTCTCGCTGAACCCCGAACAGGTGAACGCCCATGTGGGCATGGGCGCGGCCTTGCTGGCCAAGGGCCGGAATGAAGAAGCGCTGCAACATCTCCTGGCTGCCGTGCAGCGAGCGCCCGAAAATTACTGGGCTCAACGACTGTTGGGCAATGCGTATCTCAACCTGCATCGCTATGCCCTGGCCGTGGGGCCATTGACCCGCGCGTACCTCCTCCGGCCCGAAAACGCGGACCCCCTCATCGGCGTGGCCCTGGGCCTGGGCAGGAGCGGGGACCGCGCGACCGCGCTGCTCGTTTTGAAAAAAGCCGAAGCCCGGCTCGAACAACCCGAACAATTGCAGGCCATCCAGGCGCTGAGGGAAGAATTCACGAACACGAAAGATTGACATCCGGGGGGATTTCGTCCATCATATGCCTTATGCAATCCCGTCTGAAGATCGCGCTGATGGGTACACGCGGCGTGCCCGCGTCCTATTCCGGGTTTGAAACCTGTGTCGAACAGTTAGGCTCCCGGCTGGCCGCGCGCGGGCACGAAGTCACCGTCTATGCCCGCAAACATCACATCACCTACGACAAGCCCACCTATCGGGGGATGAAGCTGGTCAAGCTCCCCACCATCCCCAACAAATACCTGGACACCATCGTCCATACCTTCCTTTCCAGCCTGCATGGGCTGTTCCAGGGCTACGACATCGTGCTCTATTTCATCGCGGGAAACAGCCCGGTGGTGTGGATCCCGCGGCTGGCCAGGCAAAAGACCATCATCAATGTGGATGGGCTAGACTGGAAGCGGGAGAAATGGCCCGGGTTTGCGAAGCGCTACATCCGCTTTGCCGAACGCCTCTCGGGCGTGACCGCGAACGCGGTGGTGACCGATTCGCGCGTGGTCCAGCAATATTATCTGGATGTGTATGGCATCCCCACGACCTACATCGCCTATGGCGCGGAGCTGCCCAAGCGCGCGCCCGGCCCCACGCTGGCCCGGTTGGGCCTGAAGCCGCGATCGTATGTGCTTTATGTGGGGCGGCTGGTGCCCGAAAACTGCGCCCATCACCTGGCAGAAGCGTGGCAGGGGCTGGATACGGACCTGAAGTGCGTCATCGTGGGCGACGCCCCCTACGCGGAGGATTACAAAGCCCGGCTGCGGGCCGTGGCGGCCAAGGACGAACGCATCCTCATGCCCGGTTATGTGTTCGGCGAAGGGTATTGGGAGCTGGCCAGCAATGCGTATGCGTTCGTGCTCACCTCGGGCGTGGGGGGAACGCATCCCGCGCTGGTGGAGAGCATGGCCTTTGGCAACTGCGTGGTGGTGCACAACACGCCCGAAAACCTGGAGGTCATCGGGGATGCGGGCCTGGCGTATGATGGCAAGCTGGGCGCGGCCGGGCTGCGGCCGGTGCTCCAACGGCTGTTAGAAGACCCCGACCTGGTCGAACGTTACCGCCGCAAAGCTGCTGCGCGGGCCGCGAAGCTGTTTTCGTGGGATGCGGTCACCGATGCGTATGAGGCGTTGTTTTACGATGTGTTGGCGGGCCGCCGCGTTGCCTCATTCGAGACCGCGGTCTCATTGGTTGAAAACAGCTAAAAACTAAAGATCGAAGATTAAAGGTTAATTTCACCTAAGATAATTTTGCGGAATTAGCCTTTAATCTTTAGTTTTTAATCCTTTTTCTTATGAGGTCTTATGAAACTGCTTGGTTCTGTATCCGTCTTTCCGTCCCTCCCCGAGCGCCTGGCGCGCTTGCGCGAACTGGTCTACAACCTGTGGTGGTCGTGGTCGCCCCAGGCGCTGACGCTGTTCGAAACCATCGATCCCTTGCTGTGGGAGGAGGTGAACCATAATCCGGTTAAGCTCTTGCGCATGGTCTCGCCCGCGCGTTTGGACCTGCTGGCCCGCGACAAGGAATTCCTGGCGTTGTACGATGAGGTCATCGCCGCGTTCGATGCGTACATGCACCCGGAGAGCACCTGGTTCAGCCGCACCTATCCCCAACATCAGGACAAAACCATCGCGTATTTCTCGGCCGAGTTCGGTTTGCATGAGTCGCTGCCCATCTATTCGGGCGGGCTGGGAATCCTGGCGGGTGATCATTGCAAGTCGGCCAGTGATCTGGGGTTGCCCTTCGTGGGCGTGGGGTTTCTGTATCCCCAGGGGTATTTTACC
>DRQW01000092.1 GCA_011371305.1 Anaerolineae bacterium
ATCGTCGGCTGCGGAAGGATCGCCAGGCCGACGTTGGGCGAGTCGGCAAAGGTTCGTATTGCGTATTCCGTATTCCGTCCAGTCGTTACGCAATACGCAATACGGAATACGAGTCACGCCGCCCTGGCCGCGAGGCATTTTCGTCGGTATCGGCGCGGGGTGGCCCGCCGTCGGACTGTTCTGAAAATAGCGTTGGTAAACCGGGAGACCGGTAGACCCGTAGACCGGGTGGGGGAGCGAATCGGCCCGGTTGCGTGAGGCATGTTCATCGGCATCGGCGTGCGGCCGCGCGCGTGGTGTCTACCACTTCCTCCTCTCGCGGATGCTGTTTTCCCGGTTTTTTCCTTTCTGGGGTAAACTAAGCCCATGCTTCCTTCCTACACGCCCAAACTCCCCGGATTGAATATCAGCGTCGGCTCTTTTCTGCCCCGCATCCTGATGCCCAGCTCCGAAGGGCTGGATCTGGCCCCCATCGACATGGTGGAGCCGGGCGCGTTGGCCGTGTGCATCTACAACCCCGCGGCTGTCAATCCCTTCCCCCTGCCCCCACCCGGCCTCGATTACCCCGCGCGTATGGCTTTGCTGGATGAGCGTGATGTGGCCCTTTACGTTATCAGCGGGCTGTCCCCCAACAGGCTGGCCAGCTGGCGTGAACAGGTGGGCCTGGCTATCCCCTATCTGAGTGACGAAAAGGGCGAATTCGCTGCCGAGGTCGGGATTCCTGTGAAACAGGTGGAGGGGCGGAATTTCCGTACCCATGCCGCGTTCGTGCTCCACGAAGACCGGGTCCTGGCCATTTTGCTGGAGACGGACCTGGCCCATCATTTCGAGGGGCTGTTGGCCGCGCTGGATGTGGCCGAGGGCAGGGAGCCGGGGCGTTATGAGCTGCCCGATAAGCCGACTTACTGAATCACATGTCCCGTTGCGCCCAAGTCCGTTCATCATAACACGGATGAAAGGACACGGATAGGGATAAGAAGCTGGAAACCTATATCGGTGTCCTCTTATCCGTGATTTTACCTTGTCTGCTTCATGGGCTTGCCAGGTGCAGTGAATTTGATTGAATTCTTATGTCGTTGCCACGATTGATCGGCCTGCGCACCTATGTGCGTGATGTGCAAGTGGCCCGCGCCTTCTGGCAGCGCCATTTCCGCAGGCAATTCAAGCTTCAAGAAGGGGTGGGGTGGAGCCGGATAGGGGATGTCGTCTGGGAATTGCGGCCTGGCGGGCAATTCTGCGGCACGCGTGGCCCCCATGGCGCGTTGCCGGTCTTCGCCATCGATGATTTCGGCCATGCCCGGGGCTACCTGCTGGCCCACGATATCCCCATCGTGTTCGAGGAGATGATCCCGGGCCTGAACCTGCTCGTTTTCCTGGACCCGGACAGTAATCCTTTCGAACTGGCGCAGGAGACGGACCCGGGCGAGTGGGACATCAGCCAGCGCAAGGCTTTGCGCACGAAGCAGCGCCAGGACGCGCCCCAGGAGCAGCCCGTCCCTTTGCAAGGGGTAACCGAACTCACCATCTACACCCACGACATCACGGCCAGCGTCCACTTTTACCGCGATCTGGTGGGGCTGCCTGTGGGGCTTTCCTATTTCGCGCATGTGCATCTCGTGGCCGAAAATGTGCCCGTGGTCTTGCGCACCACCCGCTGGGTCTGCAAAGCGCCCGAGAACCTCCATGGTACCGAGCCGATTTGGCAGGTGGATGATATTCGGGCCCTGGCAAGCAGGTTGCAAGGGGCAGGCTACGAGCTTCGATCCGAGGAAGCGGGGGTGAGTGTACGGGACCCCGCGGGCGTTAAACTCCATTTTCGGGGGTGAAATTTTTACGCTGTGCGATTTGGCGCGAAATCGATTCTTGGGGTATACTCTAGCCCGTTCGAGCAGGTCCTCACGCGCTTTTCTTTTTTGTGCTTTTTTTATGCGACGTCAGAATGCAACGACGCATCCTGATTGGGTGCACCTGGCCATCAGGCTTTCCATTCTCGTCGGTTTGGCCCTGCTCTTGCCGCTCTTTGTGGGCGTGGTTTTCGATATTCTGGTTGATTCTGCACCCCTGGGAACATTATTTGGCATGCTCTCAGGGATTTTTCTGGCGACCTTGTTGGTCATCCGCACGATTCAAACGCGCTATCTGACCCTGGCTCCGGTTTCTGAAGCCGAAAACGAAGAAAAAGGAGAACCGTCCTGATGAGCAAATTGCTCAAGCCGAGAAACCTTGCGCTGATCCTGGGCATCGTCGCTTTGTTGCTCATTGCCATCCTCTTTGTGAGGGTGCCGCTCCCCACCATTCTTCTCCCCGCTGAACATGTTCCCGGGTTGAAGATCGGCAATTTCCCCATAACCAATACCTTCATTGCCACCATCCTGGCGGATATCGTGGTGTTGGTGTTGGGTTTTCTGGCCGTTCGGAGGATGCAGGAAGTTCCCGAAAGTCGGCTGCAAAACATCTTTGAATGGATTATCGAGGTGTTCGATGGTATGTTGACCGATATCGGGGGGAAGGAAAAAGCCCGTTCCTGGTTGGCGGTCTTCATGACCATCCTGTTGTTCTTGCTTTTTGCCAACTGGTTGGAATTGGTGCCGGGGGTGGATAGCATCGGGTATATCGAGCCGGTGGAAGTGGCTTATGCCAAATCGGGTGTGACGGTCGGCTATGAAAAGAAACAGATCGGGCCTTTCTTGACCCTGACCAACAAGCAGGTGAAGCTGACCGATGAGGAGATGGCGCGGATTAAAGAGGAATACAAGGAGGCCAAGGAAAAGGGGGAGGAATATCACCCCCATGAGGCCAAGGGCTATGTGCTGGTGCCCTATGTGCGCGCCGCGGCCACCGATTTGAACCTGACCATCGGCCTGGCTTTGCTGGTGGTCCTCTGGAGCCACATCATCGGCTTCCGCCGATTGGGGGGCAAGTATATTCGGCGTTTCGCGTTGCCCCACATCACCGGCATGAAGCCCATCGACCTGCTGGTGGGCGTGCTGGAGTTCATCTCCGAGTTCGCCAAGGTCATCAGTCTCAGCTTCCGGTTGTTTGGTAACATCTTCGCCGGGCAGGTCTTGTTGTTCGTCATGGCCTTTTTGGTGGCCTTCCTGTTGCCCGTGCCCTTCATGGGGCTGGAGCTTTTCGTGGGCTTCATGCAGGCGTTCGTGTTCGCCATCCTCACCTTCATTTACTTCGAGCAAGCCACCCACAGCCATGCGGGTGATGAACATCACTAAAAGGCTGTTGTCATCCAAGCGAATCGTATCGCTCGGTTGAACCTTTTCTGTCGCAATCACATTTCCATCATACTCTTTTCACGGAGGAAATCGTTCATCATGGTTGAAATCCTGTCTCCTGGTCTCGCTATCGGTTTGGGCGCGATCGGCCCCGGTATCGGCATCGGTTTGCTGGTGATGGGGGCGCTGCAGGCCATGGGCCGCAACCCCGAAGTCGCCGGTGAGATCCGCACCAACATGATTCTCGGCATCGTCTTCGCCGAGTCCATCGCGATCTACGCCCTGGTTGTGGCTCTCCTGTTGCTGTTTGTGGGCGCGCCCGGTCTGAAATAAGGCCGCGGACTCGTTCTCGCAATTCGCCCTCACAGCTTAAGGAGGTTCATGTATGGCTGCATTAGGCCTGAACGGCGCCTTTTTGCTGGCGCAAATCGTTAACTTTTTCATTCTTTTCTTCCTGCTGAAGAAGTTCGTCTTCCCGCCCGTGATCCAGATGCTGGATGAACGGAAGAAGCGGATCGCGGAAGGGCTGGCGGCTGCGGATGTGGCCCGCCGCGAGGCCGAGGAAGAGCGCAAGAAGCTGATGGCTCAGCTGGAAGCGGAACGGGCCGAGGCCCAGAAACGCGTGGCCGCGGCTTCGGCCCAGGCCGAAAAGGTCCGGGAGGAGATCCTGGCTCAGGCCCGTCGCGAGGCCGAAGAGATCAAAGCCAAGGCCATCCAGGAAGCCGAGGCAGAAAAACAGCGCATCCTGGCTGAAGCCCACAAGCAGATCGCGGAACTGGCCCTGCTGGCCGCGGAGCGCGTCGTGCGGGAAGGGCTGGATGAAACCACCCAGCACAAGATCATCGAAGACTTCCTGTCTCAAGTGAGCTTGAACTGATGAAGCAACGAACGCCCGAAGCGTACGCCCGAAGCATCCTGGCCATCGCGCTGGAACCCTGGTTGGAAGGGTTGCACGCGGTCCAGCACGCGTATGAGACCGACGCAAAGCTTCGGGGCCAACTGGATAACCCCACCATCGAAATCAAGGACAAGCTGGCGCTTCTGGAAGGCGTGTTGCCCGAAGGCAGCCCCCCGGAACTCCGCAAATTCCTGGGCGTGTTGCTGACCAACAACGACTTCGGGCTCATCGATGAGGTCGTCAACGCCTTGCGTGAGGCTTTGGTGGAGGAGGCCGCCGGCCCGCAACAGGCGGTCATCACCACCGCGGTGGCACTCACCGAGGAGGAACGACAGAAGCTGGAAGCCCGGCTCATGGAACAATTCGGCCCCAACCTGGAATTCCTCTATCAGGTGGACCCCGAAATCCTGGGCGGCATTATCATCCAGGTCGGCGACAAGCTCATCGATGATAGCGTCCGCGGACGCTTGCAGGCCCTGCGCCAGAAGCTCGGCGTGTCTTGATCGTGAACCGTCATCCGTGAAACGTGCGACGCTGCCAAGTTCCCTTTCACGTTTCACGCCTCACGTTTCACGGCTGGTTCCACCGAACGGCTTTTTCAAAAAAGCCGGTGGAACGGCAACCTACTTCAAATTGAGGAAAGAAACCTATGGCAGTCGGATTTGATGAATACACCCGACAGTTAAAAGAACAGATCCTGCAATTCGAGGCCCCGCCCAGCGTGGTGGATGTGGGCACCGTGGTGCAGGTGGGCGACGGCATCGCCCGCATCCACGGCCTGCAAAACGCCATGGCCAGCGAGATCCTCGAATTCGCCGACGGCACCCTGGGCATCGCCCTGAACCTGGATGAAGACTCGGTAGGCGCCATCATCATGGGCGACTACAGCGGCATCCAGGAAGGGGATATCGTGCGCAGCACGGGCCGCATCGCGTCTGTTCCCGTGGGCGATGCGCTCATCGGCCGCGTTGTCAACGCACTGGGGCAGCCCATCGATGGCAAAGGCCCCATCGAGACCGATAAGTTCCGCAATGTGGAACGCATTGCGCCCGGTGTGGTTTATCGCAAAAGCGTGGACACCCCCGTCCAGACGGGCATCAAGGCCATCGACGCCATGATCCCCATTGGCCGCGGGCAGCGCGAGCTCATCATCGGCGATCGCCAGACCGGCAAGACCGCCATCGCCATCGACACCATCATCAATCAAAAGGGCAAGGACCTGATCTGCATCTATGTAGCCATCGGGCAGAAACGGTCCAGCGTGGCCCAGGTGGTGGCCACCCTGGAAAAATACGGCGCGATGGAGCATACCATCGTGGTCGCGGCCACCGCGTCCGAACCCGCGGCGTTGCAGTATCTGGCCCCCTATGCCGGCTGTGCCATGGGTGAAGAATTCATGGAGCAGGGCAAGGACGCACTTATCGTGTACGATGACCTGAGCAAGCATGCCTGGGCTTATCGTCAGGTCTCCCTGTTGCTGCGCCGCCCGCCCGGCCGCGAGGCCTATCCTGGCGACGTCTTCTACCTGCACAGCCGCCTGCTGGAACGCGCGGCCAAGCTGGCTCCCGAATATGGTGGCGGCTCCCTTACCGCGTTGCCCATCATCGAGACCCAGGCCGGTGACGTCTCCGCCTACATCCCCACCAACGTTATCTCGATTACCGACGGGCAGATCTATCTGGAGGCCGACCTGTTCTACGCGGGCATCCGCCCCGCGCTGAACGTGGGCCTTTCGGTTTCCCGTGTGGGCTCGGCCGCCCAAACCAAGGCCATGAAACAAGTGGCCGGCAAGATGAAGCTGGAACTGGCCCAGGGTCGCGAGCTGGCCGCCTTCGCCCAATTCGGCTCCGACCTGGACCCGGCCACCCAGCGCCAGTTGGACCGCTTCCAGCGCCTGACGCAGCTCCTCAAACAGCCGCAATATCAGCCCCTCTCCCTCGCGCAAGAGGTGATGGTCATCTTCGCGGGCACTAACGGCTACATCGACCACATCGATATCGAACGCATCCCCGAATGGGAGCAGCAGTTCTACCAGTTCATGGACACCAACTACCCTGATATCGGTGCGGCCATCGAACGGGAGAAGGTGCTTACGCCTGAGATCGAGGAACGCCTGCGGCATGCCATCGACGAGTTCAACAAACAGTTTGTCTGAGATCGAAGACTAAAGATTAAAGACTAAAGATGTCAACACGTGAATGTATTTAATGTGCCAATTGCATCTTTAGTCATTAATCTTTCTTCCAAAGGAGTCCCCATTGGCTACCACACGTGAGATCAAGCGACGCATCCGCAGCGTCAAGAACATCGCCCAGGTGACTAAGGCCATGGAGGCGGTGTCCGCTTCGAAGATGCGTCGTGCCCAGGAGCAAGTGCAGGCCACGCGCCCCTACGCCACCAAGGCTCGCGACGTGTTGGCCTTTCTGGCGCGTATCCGTCCTGCCTATGCGTCTGCCCAGCCCCTGTTGCAGCAACGGGAGGTGCGCAGCGTCGGTATGTTGCTGATCACCGCGGACCGCGGGCTGGCTGGCGGCTTGAATCATAATATGATCATGCACGCGGCCAAGCAGATCAAAGCCTGGCAGGACGAGGGTAAAAGTGTGGAATTGGTCACGGTGGGCAAAAAAGGCCGCGATTGGATGCGGAAATATGGCCCGCCCATCCGTGCCGAATTCGTCGGCATTGGCGATCGCCCCGCCAGCCGCCATCTCCATGCCAAATTCCGCACCCGTGCCACGACCGAGGTCGGGCCCATCGCGCGCATCCTGATGGATGATTTCACCGCGGAGCGTTACGACGCGGTCTATGTGGCCTATACCCGCTTTATCAACACCGTGAAACAACAACCGGTGGTGGAACAGCTCCTCCCCATCATCCCTGATGAGACCGCACCGCCCGATATGGCCATCGATTACATCTTCGAACCCGATCCGGAGACGGTGCTGAGCCAGATCCTCCAAAGCTTGCTGGAGATCGAAATCCTGCAGGCGTTGTTCGAGGCCATCGCCAGCGAACATTCCGCCCGGATGGTGGCCATGCGCAACGCGACCGAAGCCGCGGAAGACCTCATCAGTGATCTCACCCTGACTTACAACAAAGCCCGGCAGCACTCCATCACCATGGCCCTGCTCGATATTTCGGGCGCAGTCACGGCGCTGGAAAAATAAACCGGGCTGGCTATAGCCATTTTCCCCGACATCGACTTGAAACAAAGTTTCATTCCCCAGCACAAAACACGTAATGCGTAAAACGTTGCTTCTGAAATAACAATTGGTTACGCATTACGGATGACGCATTACCGGAGGCAACCTGGATGAGCAAGAACGGCAACAAAAAGCAATCCAAAGGACATATTATTCGGGTCGTAGGGCCTGTCGTGGACGTGGAGTTCCCCGACGGCCAGCTTCCCGATATCTTCGACGCGGTGATCATCCCCTTGCCCGAAGGTGGGGAGCTGGTCTGCGAGGTGCAGCAGCTCCTGGGCAACGACCGGGTGCGCACGGTGGCCATGTCCACCACGGATGGCCTGCGCCGCGGCATGGAAGCCATCAACACAGGCGCGCCCATCACCGTGCCGGTCGGCCCCGCGACCTTGGGCCGCATCTTCGATGTCACCGGCAAGCCCATTGATGAACAAGGCCCGGTGGAGACCGACCTCTACTATCCCATCCACCGCCCTGCGCCCCCCTTCGAGGAGCAATCCACCAAGACCGAGATGTTCGAGACCGGCCTCAAGGTCATCGACCTCATCGCGCCCTTCACCAAGGGTGGTAAGACCGGTGTGTTCGGTGGCGCAGGCGTGGGCAAGACGGTCATCATCCAGGAGCTCATCCGCAACGTGGCCGAGGAGCACAGCGGGTATTCGGTGTTCGCGGGCGTGGGCGAGCGCTCCCGCGAGGGTAACGACCTGTGGCACGAGATGCGTGAGTCGGGCGTGTTGCCCTCCACGGTCATGGTCTTCGGTCAGATGAACGAGCCGCCCGGCGCACGCCTGCGCGTGGGCCTGACCGCGGTCACCATGGCGGAGTACTTCCGCGATGAGGGGCGCGACGTGCTGCTCTTCATCGACAACATCTTCCGCTTTGTCCAGGCCGGTTCCGAGGTCTCCGCATTGATGGGCCGCCTGCCCAGCGCGGTGGGTTACCAGCCCACCCTGGGCACCGACATGGGTGAGCTGCAGGAGCGTATCACCTCTACCAAGCGGGGGTCCATTACCTCGATGCAAGCCATCTATGTTCCCGCGGACGACTATACCGACCCCGCGCCTGCCACCACCTTCGCCCACCTGGACGCGACCATCTCCCTGGAGCGCTCCCTGGCCGAGCAGGCCCTCTTCCCCGCGGTGGACCCACTGGCTTCCACCAGCCGGATTCTCGACCCCAACATCGTGGGCGAGGAGCATTACAACGTGGCCCGGGGCGTGCAGAAAACCCTGCAGCGGTATAAGGACCTGCAGGACATCATCGCCATCCTCGGTGTGGAAGAACTGAGCGAAGAGGACCGGCTCACCGTGGCCCGGGCCCGCAAGATCCAGCGCTTCCTCACCCAGCCCATGTTCGTGGCCGAGCAGTTCACGGGCACGCCGGGCCGCTACGTCAAGATCGAAGACACCGTGCGCGGCTTTAAGGAGATCCTGGAAGGCAAGCACGACGATCTGCCCGAGGCCGCGTTCTACATGGTCGGCACTATCGAAGAGGCGGTCGAGAAAGCTAAACGCCTGCGCGAAGGCCGCTAAGCCTTTCTTCCTCCCCATCCCATTGCTCATCCAGCTCCAACCCATTTTCTGGATTTCCGTTTATGGCTAAGACCCACTTTTCCCTCATCGCCCAGGACCGCATTGTCTATGAAGATGATGTGGACATGGTGATCTTGCCCGGTGCCTCGGGGGTGTTCGCGGCCATGGCGCGGCATGCGCCCCTGATGGCCACCCTGCAGCCGGGCGAAATCCTCGTGCGCAAAGAGGGCGAGGCAGACCGGTATTTCGCGGTGGGGGGAGGCTTCGCCGAAGTTCGCCCCGATGAGGTCATCGTCCTGGCCCGCTCCGCGGAGGCTGCCGAGGAGATCGACATTCAGCGGGCGGAAGAGGCCATGCGCCGGGCGCAAGAATATCTCCGCAGCCCCGAAAAGGACCGGGATATCGAGCGGCGGCTGGCCATGGAGGCCGCGTTGCGGCGGTCGCTGGCCCGGATGAAGGTGGCACGCAAACGCGCGGCCGTGCGCGCTCGTGGCGTGGAGCAAGCCCCCCTACCTCCACAGTCAGAAGAGCAGGAATAACCCTTCCCTCCTACCCATGCTTCGTACCCCTTGCCGGGCGTTTTCAACGTCCGGCTTTTTCATACGCCCGTGATTTCCAAACAGCCGGTTCCTGCACTATAATCTGTTCCGAAATAGCGTTGTTTCATCTGCAAAATCAACGCGAAGCCTGCATTGCGCGAAGGGTCAACGAACGTGAAGCGTGATGCGTGAAACGTGACGATTTGCGCGCCACGCGTTACGCTTCGCTATCTTCGCCTTCTACCCTGGCTGATCGACATGGCAATGCCATCTCTTCAGAAACTTGAACTCTATCATCGAGGCATGCTTGTATGTTCGAAAAACAAATTGGTATTGATCTCGGCACGGTGAACGTGCTCGTCTATCTTGTGGGCAAAGGTGTGGTCTTGCAAGAGCCCAGCGTGGTCGCGATTTCCACGCGTGATAAAAAGATCGTCGCGGTGGGGAGTGATGCCGCGGATATGATCGGCCGCGTGCCCGAGAGTATTCGTGTGTATCGCCCGGTGCGGGATGGCGTCATCGCGGATTACTTCGTCACCACCGCGATGCTGCGTCATTTCATTCACAAAGCCGTGGGGCGCAACCCCCTTTTCCGCCCCCAGGTGATGATCAGCTCGCCCAAGGGTATCACCAGTGTGGAACGCCGCGCGGTCTATGACGCGGCCATCAGTGCCGGTGCCAAAGAAGCCTACCTCATCCCCGAACCCCTGGCCGCAGCCTATGGTGTGGGGTTGCCCATCCATACCCCCACTGGCAACATGATCGTGGATATCGGCGGCGGCACCACCGAATCCGCGGTCGTCTCCATGAACGACATCGTTGTCTGGAGCAGCATTCGCGTGGGGGGGAACCGGATCGATCAGGCCATCATCAATTACATCCGCAAAAAATACAACCTGATCATCGGCGATCAGACCGCCGAGCAACTGAAAATCCAGATCGGCTCCGCCTTGCCCCTGGACGATGAACTTTCGATGGAAGTGCGCGGGCGCAATCAGGTGACCGGCCTGCCCAAGACCATCACCGTGACCTCGGAGGAGGTGATGGAGGCCATGTCGGAGCCCTTGCGCCAGATCGTCAACACGGTCAAGCAGACCCTGGGGAAAACCCCGCCCGAACTCGCCTCGGATATCATCGATCGGGGGATCGTGCTCACCGGTGGCACCGCCCAACTGCAGAATCTGGACAATCTCCTCACCCGCGAAACGGGGGTGCCCTGCTATGTGGGCGATAATCCCGTGGCGGCCGTGGTGATCGGCGCGGGGAAAGCCATCGAGAATCTGGCAGTCATGCAGCGCTTCCTCCCCGAAATTTAGGCTGTTCTGAACATAGCGTTGGTAAACCGGGAAACCGGTAGACCGGGGGGAGCGAATCGGCCCGGTCTCTCTGGTTTCCAGGTTTCCAGGGATACCGGGCTACCGCCCACGATTTTCGTCCGTATCCGCCGCGGGCAAGCCAGCCGTGAAACGTGAGGACTTACGCATCACGCATTACGCATTACGGCGTCGGCTTCCCGCGCCAGCCTGGCCGCAAGGCACTTTCATCGGTATCGACGTGGGCTCGCCCGCCGTCAGACTGTTTTGAAATCAAACATCTCCATGAAAATGCGATTTCCTCTCTTTTTGCTATTTTTCCTCTTTTCGGGCTGTGGTGCTATCTTCCCCCGGGCCACGGCCACGCCCCCGCGCACGCCGCCCATTGCGGACGTGACCCCCCCCCCGCCCGCCACGGCCACCCCCACCTCCAGCCCCACCAGCACGACCGCGCCCACCCCCCTGCCCAC
>DRQW01000093.1 GCA_011371305.1 Anaerolineae bacterium
ATAGCAGTCCGACGGCGGGCCACCCCGCGCCGATACCGACGAAAATGCCTCGCGGCCAGGGCGGCGTGACTCGTATTCCGTATTGCGTATTGCGTAACGACTGGACGGAATACGCAGCACCATGGCAGACTCGCCCAACCTGGGCTTTGCGAACCTTCAGCGACCAGCGATCATGCTATTTTCAGAACAGGAGGTAGATTTTGGACGACCGGAAGAAGCAGGAGGAACTGGCATCCATCCTCACGCCCGATGCCAAAGCCCGGCATCGCGGGCGCCTGGGCCTGGCCATCCCCTGGGAACGCCTGCCCTGGTGGGTCATTATCACCATTATCTTTGCCATCCTGATCTTTTTCTCCATCGTCAACAATCATTATTACCGTGATGCCTTCTATTTCGTTTTTGATTTCCCCTGGAATCAGGATGTGGTGCAAAACATCCAGGACAAAAAAATCGGTGAGGATGGGCTGTGGACTTATCGGGTGAGCAAGCCCATGAAACCGGGAACGTATTACTTCCGGGTGGAATATTTCGATAAAGAAAAGGTGCTGTTGGGCGAGGACGGTCCCTGGTATTTCACCATCCCCAAGGACGCGGAAGCCAGGAAACTCGACCCCATGCCCGCGCCTCTGGGCAGTGAAGATGCCCCCGTGGTGCTGGATACCTCGACGCCCGCGTTCACCGGCCAGGCCCCGGCCGGCACAAGCAACGTCATCCTGATCGATGACTTCCACAACAAACCCCTGCGTATTCTCCAGCGCATCTGGAATGCGCGCGGGGTGATGATGACCATCAAGGTGACGATTATCTCCTTCCTGCTGGGCCTGGTGCTGGGGCTGATCTTCGGGATCATGCGCGTGGCCGATGGGTCGCCCGATCTGCGCCCGGGCCTGTGGAAACGCCTGGCGTTCGGCATCCCCATCTTTCTGTTGCTGATGTATGCCGTGCCCGCGTGGCGCACGCCATGGTACAAAGCCGCCGGGATTTTTCTCGCAGTTCAGGCCATTTTTGCCCTGCTGCCCGCCATGCCCTACACCCTTTCCACGCTGTATGTTGAGATCGTGCGGGGGGTGCCCATGCTGGTCATCATCCTCTACATGGGTTTTGCCGTAACCCCCGCGCTGCGCAACGCCACGGATGGCACCATCGACCTGCGCGGGCTTCCTGCTGCTGTCATCGGCCTGGCCTTCGGCTATGGCGCCTATATGGCCGAAGTGTTCCGCGCGGGCATCCAGTCCATCCCCAAGGGGCAGATCGAAGCGGCCCTCTCCCTGGGCATGACCTATTCCCAAACCATGCGTCTGGTCATCCTGCCCCAGGCCATCCGCCTCATCCTGCCGCCCCTGGGCAACGATCTCATCGCCATGCTCAAAGACACCTCCCTGATCTCGGTCATTGCCCTGCCCGAAATGCTGCAATCGGGCCGATTGTGGATCTCCCGCAACTTTCGCGCGTTCGAAGGCTTCAATACCATCATGATCCTCTACCTGATCATGACCCTGTTCCTCTCGATGATGGTACGGGTGGTGGAGCGCCGGTCGAAGCTGCCGTCGAAATAGAGGGCGTCCGCGTCGAGACGGATGAAAATGGCGGGGGGCGTAGCCCCGTAGTCCCGTAACCCAGTAAACCAGGAAATCGGTACACCAGGAAACCAGCGAAGCCGGGCCGATTCGCTCTCCCTCCCGGGCTACTGGTCTACTGGTCTACTGGTCTACCGGTCTACTGGTGTACCGATCTACCGGTTTCCCGGTTTACCAACTCTATTTGCAAGGCAGCCTCCATTCCCCTATGCTCAAATGGCAATCTGGCATCCAGACGGGGCGCTATCTCATGCGATTCGTGTTGCTGGTGATCCTGGTGCGCCTGGTGCGCGACACCAGCATCCGCATGATGTATCCTTTCCTGAACGATTATGCCCAGGGGTTGGGGGTGAGCCTGGCCACGATGGGTGGGCTGTTGATGTTGCGGACCGGGCTGGTGGGGCTGGCGCCCCTTTTCGGACATCGGGCAGACCGCATCGGCCCGAAACCCTTGCTGATGGCGGGGTTTGGCTTGCAGGGCGCGGGTTTGTTGATGATGGGGCTGGCGTCCGGGGTTTGGACGGCCGCCGCGGCCATTCTCGTGCTCGGGGTGAGCGATGCCATCACCTATCCTCTGATGCAGGCGTACATCAGTGAACAATCGCCACCCCACCGATTGGGACGGGCGTTGATCACGGTGGAGTATAGCTGGGCCATCACGGGCATTGTCATCCTGCCCATCATCGGCTGGCTCATCGGCGAGATGGGATGGCAAACGCCCTTCCGCGTGCTCAGCCTTTTCAGCGGCATGGCCATCCTCATCCTCGCGTTCATGCTCCCACCCAGCCACGCCCATCCCGGCCAGGGGAAAGAGGCGTTTTGGCACCAAATCGGCAGGATCGTCCGCGATCGTAGTGCTGTGGGGTCGGTGCTGGTCAGTGCGACCATTTTCATCGCGGCGGAGGCCTATTTTGTCACCTGGGGAGCGCATCTGGCCCGAGATTTCGCTCTGCCTCCCGAGCGCATCGGCCAGGTGGCCGCGGGG
>DRQW01000094.1 GCA_011371305.1 Anaerolineae bacterium
AGACCGCGTCCTGGCCTGTATCGGGCAGGGGGAGATCGGTCGCGGGCTCTGCGATGTGATAACCTGGATTGGCCAGCCCTCCCCCCAGTTCCTTGAAGGGGGTATAGAACCAGGGACCAATATGCATGCCGATGGGTCGGGGTGGGCGATAGGTGAAGAAGCGCACCGGAGAGAAGTAGTAAAGCCGGGGGCTAAGGTAGAGCTGCTGCATACCTTGCCGCGCCAGCACATCCCGGGCCACCACGTTCTCCAACGGCGTGAAGGCCTGATACACCGCGTGGGAACGGGCCTGTTCACGGAAATAGCGGTCCGCGTTCATCCAGCCCGCGACCACCAGGCCCGCGATCATCACCCCACCGACGAACCAGCGCCAGAGGGGATACCGACGGCCCGGCCAGAGCAGGGCACGCCAGGTCAGGTTATAAGCATCTGCGGCCATGATAGCAATGGCGGGGGTTACAGCCAGGGTGCGGTAGGCTTGCGGAGCTTCCCCCAAGCGCGAGAGGATGCCCCCCAGCAAGGTGATTCCGACCCAGAGGATTACCAGGCCCCGGCGGTGGTCCTTCCAGCGCCACAAGGACCAGACCACGGCCATGAGGAAGAACGCGCCCGTGATGGGGTCCAGCATGGGCGCGGCCGGGAGATTGTGGCGGGGGTTCATATCGCCCCGCACATGGAACATGAGGAGGTGACGCTTGACCGACTCGACCACGGGCGCAAGGCTGCCCCCTGCGGCCCGCACATCGTGCAGGATACTGACCTGTTGGCTGCGATTGAGGAAGGTGAACGGGTTTTTGGCGTAGGTGAACGCCAGGGGTGCGAAGGTCAGCAGGAAGATCAAGAGAAAAAGAAGGACGCCCTGCCAGTTGCGCCGCAGGAAATCCCGTTCCACCAGCGCGCGATAGCCCAGGTAGAGGAAGATGATGACCACGGCCAGGCGGATGGCAAGGTAGGTGTACATGCCCAGCCCCAGCACGAGCCCGGCCAGGGCCCAATCCCCCAGGGAACGCCGCCGGGCCGCGCGCATGATGAAAAACAGGGATACCACCTGCATCAGGGGCGGATAAACCTCGTTCCAACCCCAGCGACTCATGTTCACATGCCAGCGGTTGAATGTGAGGAAGCTCGCGGCCAGCAACGCGGGGTAAGGGCCGTACATCTCCCGGGCCAGGAAATACACCCCCAGCACCGTCAGCACGCCCGGGATGATGGACTGGAGCTTAATTGCAGCGAAGGTGGTGCCGAACAGTCGAAAGAAGAGAGTTTGGAGATAGATGAAGCCGTTGGGGGTCTCGAACCAGCCCGTGCCAAAGAGGCTGTCCGGTCGCCCCTCCAGGATGTGGAGCGCGTCTAGGGCCGCGTTGGTCTCGTCAATGAACACCCCCGGCGGCATCTCGTGGATGCGGTGCAGGCGGAACCAGATGGCCACGCTGACGATGAGGACGACCAGCAGTACCTCAACCCACGGCCGCGGGCGGGGCCAATAGAGCACATTCCAGCGCTGTTGCAGGTTCGCCCGCGGGCGTTTGGCCCGGGCTTGGGCCTGTTCGGGAGGGTGAATGCGCGCGGTGCTCAGTTGATGCCGCAAGCGGGGGTGGCGTTCCACCTGCGATTCCATCCCTGGCTCGGCCCGCCAGCCGGTGATCTGCGACGCGCCCACCACCATCAGCAGGAGCCCCACGCCCCACACGCCCACTTGCGCCCACGCAAAAGGCTCTCGCCAGATGAGCCACAACGCCCACAGGGTGACCCCCAGGCCACTCCAGAAGAGGACCAGGGCCAGGGTGCGTCTGGGACCCCGAACGCGGATGCGTTCCTCGCGCGGTTCTTCGGGCGGGGGCCAGTCCCGTTCGATGCGCTGGAAGGTAACCACAGCCAGGAGCACGCCCGCCAGGGCCAGCCAGGGCGCGAGGGGATGCGCCCTGGCTTCGGGCAACAACCAAACGCCCGTCAGGGTCATGCCGGCGGCCAGCAGCGCGAGGATGGCGGTGCTCATGGATACATTGGAGGGAACGAACGACGCGGTCAGAAGGATTGTACGCCGCGGGGAGAGAAAGGGCAAATCCCTTCACTTTCTGCTATAATCACGCCATGCGCGCATTGGTCACCGGCGCGGCCGGATTTGTCGGCCGCCATCTCATCCACTTTTTGCTGGCAGAAACCGATCTCGAAATCGTCGGTACGATCTACCGACGCCATCCCCAACCGCCTTACGATTCCGCCCGCGTGCATCTGGAGCAGTTGGACCTGCGGGATGAGTCCGCGGTGGCGGAGATCGTGGCCCGCTGGCGGCCCGACTATATCTTCCACCTGGCCGGGCAATCCTATGTCCCGGTCTCGTGGGAACATCCCTGGCCCACCTTCGACCAGAATGTGCATACCCAAATCAACCTGTTTCGGGCCATGCTTGCGGTGGGCGTGGACGCGCGCATCCTGGTGGTCGGCTCGGGCGAGGAATACGGCGCGATCGATCCCGACGATATCCCCATCCACGAGGATGTGCCCTTGCGGCCCGCTTCCCCCTACGCGGTGAGCAAAGTGGCCCAAGACTTGACCGGATGGCAATACTTTCGCAGCCATGGCGTCCATGCGGTGCGGGTGCGGCCATTCAATCATATCGGCCCGGGACAAAATGAGATGTTCGTGGCCTCCAGCTTCGCCCGGCAGATCGCGATGATCGAAGCGGGGCTGGCTGAGCCGATCCTGCGCCACGGGAATCTGGAGGCGATTCGGGACTTCACCGACGTGCGGGATACCGTCCGGGCCTACTGGCTTGTCATCAACCGGGGCGAGCCGGGCCAGGTGTACAACGTGGGCAGTGGCCGCGGGGTGCGTATCCAGCAACTGCTGGACATCCTCCTGGGCATGAGTCGCGTGCCCCTTCGCACCGAACAGGACCCCGCGCGCATGCGCCCCTCCGATATCCCGGCTATCCTCTGTGACCCCAGCCGCCTGCAACAGGTCACGGGCTGGCAACCCCGAATCCCTCTGGAACAGACGCTGGCCGACATTCTGAACGACTGGCGACAGCGCGTCGGTAGCTGACGCCCCACCCTTTTTGAAGACAGCCACGGTTCCCTGATACGAAGGAAAATACCTCGCGGCCAGGTGAACGCGGGAAGCCGACTTCGTATTCCGTATTGCGTATTGCGTAACGACTGGACGGAATACGCAATACGCAGTACCCACCATGGCAGACTCGCCCAACCTGGGCTTTGCGAACCTTCAGCGACCAGCGATCATGCTATTTTCAGAACAGGAAATCCAATGAACCCCAAACCTTTTGACTTCAATGCCTATCAACGGCTTGCCCTGCGCACCGCGGGCAACCACGGCGATTTCGAGAAAACCATGATGTACACCGCGCTGGGCCTCAATGGCGAGGCAGGGGAGGTGGCCGAGCACATCAAAAAAGCCTTCTTTCACGGCCACGACCTGGACCGAGAGAAACTGGAAAAGGAACTGGGTGACGTGCTCTGGTATCTCGCGGTCATGGCCCATACGCTGGACATTCCGCTGGAGGACATCGCCCGGCACAACATCGAGAAGCTGGCCCGTCGCTACCCCGAAGGCTTTTCCGAAGAACGCTCCCGCAATCGAAGTGATCAGTGATCCGTCATCAGTGATCAGTCACACTGCAATCCATCTTACTGATTACTGAATACTGATAACTGATTACTTTCCGCCTCTATTGCACGGAAAGTCATCGTGCCATATCACGTCCGTCATCGTCTGGGGTTATTGCTCATCCTCCTCCTCGCCTTTGGCCTGCGCGCCTATCACCTGGATGTGCAAAGCCTGTGGTATGACGAGGGCGTGACCGCGCGCGTGGCGCAGATGGGGGTGAGGGAACTGGCCCGCTGGACCGCAAATGACATCCAGCCGCCCCTCTACTACATCCTCCTCAGCGGCTGGCTGCGCCTCTTCGATCCCTGGCCCGGCAACATCGCTTACCTCATGCGGTTTTTCTCCGCCGGATTTGGGGTTTTGTTGGTGCCCTTGCTCTCGAGCCTGGCCCGGCGCTTGTGGTCCCCTTGCGCGGGGCTTCTCACAGGCTTCCTCACTGCGATCGCGCCCATCATGGTCTATTACAGCCAGGAAGCGCGGATGTATGCCATGCTCATCTTTTTGGTGAGCCTGGCCGCGTATGCGGTAGTGCGCTTTCTGGCGCTGCTCTCCCGGATGGATATGCCCACGCCGCCCGGGCCTGAGCGAAAACGCCTGGGTTTTCTGGGGTTGTATGCGGGGGCGGGCCTGGCGGCCATGTACACCCATTACTTCGCCGGGTTCGCGTTGCTGGCCCTGGCCTTGTATTGGGGCCATGTGTGGGTACGGGAAAGCAAAAATACACGGGCGTTGGGGGGCTTCGCCCTGGCCAACCTCATCATCCTGGGGGGATACTTGCCCTGGTTGCCCGCGATGTGGCGACGCTTTCAGGTCGATGCCAGCTATTGGTCGGGCCATCTGAAACTGAGCGAAGCCCTATTCCAGGCCCTGGCGAATTTCACGGTAGGGGCAAGGGAGGTGTTTCGTCTGGAGGATGCAGGCGTTTGGATGGTGTTGTTTGGCCTGGCCGCGGCCATCTGGCTGGCCGCGCTGATGCGCCTTCGTCGGCGAGGCGCGCAACGCCCTATCGCCCTCATCTTGCACTGGTTGCTGCTACCCCCTGCCATCATCCTCCTCCTGGCCTATCGCACCCCCAAATTCAATCCTCGCTACCTGCTCATCAGTTGGCCCGCGTGGGCTTTGCTCATGGGAGGCGGCACAGCCGCGCTCTATCGCCCTTCCGCCCCCTCCATCCCGGCCCGGTCCCGGCTCCGTTCCCTGTCCCGGGCGCTCGCCATCCTGACGCTGTTGCTGGCGGTCGTCGTCAGCGCTCTGGGCCTGAATCACTGGTACCACGATCCCAACTTCGCCAAGGCGGCCTGGCGCGAGGCCATCGCTTACATGTTCGAACACCGTCAGCCCGATGAAGCCGTGCTGCTGGTTTCGGGCCATGCCTACCCGGTGTTCGATACCTATCTCCCGCCCGATGCGCCGCCGCCCTGGCGGGTTCCTCGCTTCCGCCTGCCTGAAATCGAGATTCTGAATGTAAATCAGGTGCTAGGATGGGAGGAAAGCGCGCGGGCGTTGAACAACGCCCTGGCCGAATTCGGTGGCGTCTGGCTGTTCCTCTGGCAGGATGAGGTGGTGGACCCCGCGGGGGTGGTCGCCGTCCAACTGGGGCGTTACGCCCACGAACAGCCCACGCCCGACTTCGCCTTCCTCGACCTGCGCCACTATCGCCTCCCTTCCGATTTCCACATTCCCGAACAGCCGCCCATCACCCAACCGGGAACGACCTTTGACGAGGCCATCGAGCTGGTTGGCCTGGAACCCACGGCGGATGGCATCTGGTTGTACTGGCGGGCCTTGCGCGATGATTTACCCGATCTCCACACGGCCATCGTGGTCGAAAAGGATGGACAACGGCTGCTTGAGCTGGACCAACGCCCGGTGGGATACCATTTCCCCACCACCCGCTGGCAACCGGGCGAGACCTATCCCGTTTGGATTCCCGTAGAAGGCCCAGCGGGCACGACGCTGCACGTGCGGGTGTACGACCCGGCCTCGGGCCGCATCTTGGGCGATTTCGAGGTGGGGATTATTACGGAATAGATTTGGTCTCACGCCACTGGTTACGCTCGATCCGTCGCCCTTGACGTTCGTCCGTACGACATTGAATTGGAAGTAGACATGTGTTGACTAGCATCACCCGTAGCAAACAGGAGTGGTTGCCTAAGTACAGCGTGGTTGCCTAAGTAAAGCATTGCATACCATTTTGAAACGCACCCTTTGTCGATCTGGCGGTGGCGCGTTCGTCGGTAACGTGGTAAAATGTCAGAAAGACGTAGTCCCATCGACGGTCCGAGGTAGAGCGCAGTCAGCGCGAGATATCCGGGCTAGCTTTACCGTCATCTTCCCGTACTCAGCAGGTTGATATCCCTCTTTGGAAGAGGATTTCGCCTTGTTGCGCTCGGCTTGTTGCTCTTGACGCTCGTCGCTAGACGGCTTTGCTGGAGGCCAAAAGCTGCCGTCATCCATCGAAGAGCATAAGTACGCGCATGAGTATGATGAACGAACGTGAGGTTCAAAATTCTCAGCGAGATCAAGGACATTGAAACGATTGCGTCGGGTCGAGGTGTATATATCCGACGTTATCTGGAGCGCACTTATGGCCGAGGACGTTGGCGAAAAATGAAAGGAATAGCCATCGTGGAACTGGCAGATGGAACCATATGTGAGGCCGAGATCCATTGGTACGAGGCTCACGGCATAGGCCGTAAGGATTTCAAGATCAAGAAGGTAATACGATGAGCGAATTTGTTATCTGCATCAACAATGAGAGCAACCCAGCAAGCTTAATTGTCGGTAAGGTGTATCGTAGGTTGCCGGATCCAGAAGCTGAGTCGCACAATATGCTTCGTATTATCGATGAAGATCGATCCGAACTGGACGGGTATCTCTATCCGGCATCTATGTTTGTCCCTGTGGAACTGCCGGAGAAAGCAAAGCAGGTGTTGATGGCGATGGAGAGTTAGGAGATCGAGGTGTTTATTGGGGCCATGCTGTAGGCGAATTGCGCCGGTGGGATCCGTTCGTCGGCAGCGAGATGACATGCCGAAGAGGTGCAGGCCCGGCGTCGGCCGATAACCGGGCGCGCCTAGGCACGCATTGTGATTGTGCACTGAACCGCCAACGCCGCCGACGTCGGTCCTTGGCCCCGCCTATTCCGACGTCTCGTCCAGCCCCAAACTGGCCTCGATAGCTTCGGGCGATTCCCCCGCTTCCAGCCGGTCGATCATCTCCCCCAGCTCGGGATCATCCACCTCCTCGCCCAATTCATTCTGCATGGTGCGCATGAATCGGGCCAGCGCCCGCGGGTCTTCGTTTTCCAACCCGGCCATCAACGAAGGATCCTCCATCAGCCGCTCCATGCGGGCTTCCTCCGAATGCACCACCGCCACGCGGGAGATGAGCCGATGCAACCGGGTACCGCCGCAAACCGGACAGACGGGCGTCGTGGCCTGGGCCGCGCTGACCGTGCGGAAAAACAATGACACCTTCTTTCGGCAATCGAAGCAGTAGTACTCATAGATGGGCATGACCACCTCCGGGCGTTCTAGGGGATGGACGCAAACATAGTATAATCAATGAACCTCCCATCGCGAAACCTTCCCCGCTGACTTCCAACAATATAGCATGGAAAACATTTACTCCCACCAACGTACCGATCATTTCGGTGTGCCCGACGAACCCCGCCCAGTGGTGATGATCCTCTCCGGCCCTTCAGGCGTGGGCAAGGATTCCGCGCTGGACGCGCTGGAAAAATTGGGCGTCCAGTTCCATCGCGTGGTCACGGCCACAACCCGCCCGCCCCGCCCGGGCGAGGTGGATGGCGTGGATTATCACTTCGTGAGCATGAAGCGCTTCGCGGAAATGATCGAAAACGACGAACTACTCGAATACGCCATCGTCTATGGCGATTACAAAGGTGTACCCAAGAGCGAAATTGTCGAGCCGCTGAAGCGAGGCATCGATGTGATCATGCGGGTGGATGTGCAGGGCGCAGAGACCATGGCCCGAAAGCTGCCGGGCGCGGTCACCGTGTTTCTGACCACCTCCAGCGAGGAGGAATTGATCCAACGCTTGCGGGAACGCAAGACCGAATCCGAGGAACAGATCGCCATTCGCATCGCGCACGCGCGCAAGGAGCTGGAGGAATTGCCCAAATTCCAGTACGCGGTGGTGAATCGCCATGACAAGTTGGAAGAAACCGCGCGCGTGCTTTGGGCCATCCTCACCGCCACCCGCGCCCGCACCGATTACAAGCGGGTGGAAATCGAGGATTGTTAAGGAGACGTCAGCCTGCGACGCCTGGGCGAATATGCGGATGAACAACGTTTATGCCTGAATTAAACCGTTTCGCACAGGTCGTGGTGCTGTTGCCCATCGACCGCCGTCTGCCCAAGCCTGATAAGTCGGGCGGGCTGGAAACACTCGTGGATTTCGATCCCGAACGCCAGGTATTCACCTACGGCATCCCCCGGGAGCTACGCGGGAGTATCGTGCCCGGTATGGTGGTGGAGGTGCCCTTCGGGCGGAGCAAGCAACTGGGTCTGGTGCTGAGCCTGAGCGAAACCGCGCCCAAGGATATCCAAGTCAAACCGCTGGGTGAACCCATCAGCCCAGAACCTGCGCTCACCCCCGAGCAAATGGCCCTGGCCCAGTGGATGAGTCGTTATTACCTTGCCCCCCTCAGTGAATGCGTGCGCCTGATCCTGCCCCCAGGCTTCGCGGCCAAAACCGACCTCTGGGTGGAATACATCCCCGCCGCGCCCATCTTCCCCGATGAACTCACCCCGGCCCAGCAGGCGTTGCTGCTGCGCCTGAAGAAGGCGCCTATGCGTCTGAAGGACCTGCGGGCTTTGGACCGACGGTTGGCTTCGGAAAAGGTGTTGGGGGAATTGCGCAAGCAGGGGCTGGTGCGTGTGGTGGACCGGGGCAAGCTGAAGCGCCCGAAGCCCAAGCTGGAAACGATGTTGACCCTGGTCATTCCCCCTGACCAGGTGGAAGAAGCCTTGATGCACGCGGGCCGGGCCAGCAAGCAGGCAGAGGCCCTTCTTTGGCTGGCGGCCCAGGGGGGAGAGGCGCCCCTGGCGGCGTTGAACAAGGAAGCCAGGGTCACCAAAGCCCAGGCCCGAGCGCTGGCCGAAAAAGGCCTGATCCGCCTGGCAGATGACCAGGCACACCTGGCCGTTCCCAACGAAGCCATCCCCGAACAGGTGATGCGACTGCGCGGGACCCACAGACTTTTGCCCGGGCTTCAGGCCCTGGCCCAGGCCCCCAACCAGGCCATGCTCCTTTCGGACTGGCGTAAGGCCACAGGACTGGGATTGCCCGAGGCGCGAAAACTGGCCGCGTGGGGGTTGGTAGAACTGACCGAAATCGATGTGTGGCGCGATCCCCTCGCGGGACGGGTGTTCCATTCACCCCGCCCGGCCATCCTGACCGAGGACCAGCAGCGGGCGTGGGCGGCTATCGAGGCCGCGCTGACGGCCATGCTCTCACGCAAAGGCGCTAAGGCGCAAAAGTTGGAGGTCGGAAGTCAGAGGTCGGAGGATGAGGCGGTGGTTTCGGAGGAATCGCCTGTGTTTTTGTTGCATGGGGTGACGGGGAGTGGCAAGACCGAGATCTACCTCCGGGCGCTGGAAAAAACCGTAGCCGCAGGACGGCAGGGCATCGTGCTCGTGCCCGAGATCAGCCTCACGCCCCAGACCATCCGTCGCTTTGCCGGACGTTTTCCGGGCCGGGTGGCTGTGGTCCATTCCAAACTCACCGCGGGCGAACGCTACGACGCCTGGCGGCGGGCCAAGGCGGGCGAAGTGGACGTGGTCGTAGGCTCCCGCTCCGCCCTGTTCGCACCTCTGCCCGACATCGGGCTCATTGTGGTGGATGAGGAGCACGATCCGGCCTACAAACAGGCCCGCACACCCCGGTATCATGCCCGAGACGCGGCCATCCAACTCGCCCGGCTGCATGACGCGGTCGTCATCCTGGGATCGGCCACGCCCTCCCTCGAAAGCCAGTTCAAGGCCCGCCGGGGCATCTACACCCTGCTCACCCTGCCCCGACGGGTGATGGGGCATCGCGAGGGCGGCGACGTGCGTATGGCCGAGCTCCCCCCGGTGGAGATCGTGGACATGCGCGCGGAGCTACGCGCAGGAAACCGCTCCATGTTTTCCCGGTCGTTACGCCGGGCGTTGAACGAGACCCTCGCCCGGGGTGAACAGGCCATCATCTTCCTCAACCGTCGGGGAAACGCCACGTTTGTCATGTGCCGCGATTGCGGTTATGTGGTAAGATGTCCCCGCTGCAATGTGCCCCTCACCCATCACTGGGGCGATGTGCTCATCTGCCATCATTGCAACTACCGCCAACCCATGCCCAACGTCTGCCCCAAGTGTGGCAGCCATCGTTTCAAAACCTTTGGTGCGGGCACGGAGCGAGTCATCGATGCCTTGCGCGCGGAATTCCCTCACGCCCGGCCTTTGCGTTGGGATCGGGATGTCACCGCCGGTAAGGCCAGCCACGAAGCCATCTTGCAAGACTTCATCGACCATCAGGCGGATGTGCTGGTGGGAACCCAGATGATCGCCAAAGGCCTGGACCTGCCCCTGGTCACCCTGGTGGGCGTGCTCAGCGCGGATACGGGCCTCTTTCTGCCCGACTTTCGGGCCGCGGAACGCACTTTTCAGATTTTGATGCAGGTCGCGGGCCGGGCCGGGCGTTCGGAACGGGGCGGCAAAGTCATCTTCCAGACCTATCATCCCACCCACTATGCTATCCTGGCCGCCAGCCAGCACGATTACGAAGGTTTTTACCGGAAGGAGATGCACTATCGCCAGGAACTTGGTTATCCCCCTTATGGACGGCTCACCCGACTGTTGTATCTGGATACAAACCGGGAGCGTTGTGCCCAGGAGACCGCGCGTATGGCCGCGTTCCTGCGCCGTCGGGCCGAGGCCTTGCGCCTGGAGAACGTGAGCATCATCGGGCCAGCGCCCGCGTTCTTCAGCAAGGAACGGGGAAAATATCGCTGGCACCTGCTCCTCCGTACCGAGGACCCGGGCCTTTTGCTGGCCGGCGCGCCCCTCACCCCCAACTGGCGTATCGATGTGGACCCCGTGGATACGCTGTGA
Source organism: Anaerolineae bacterium (assembly GCA_011371305.1). Classification (GTDB taxonomy): domain Bacteria; phylum Chloroflexota; class Anaerolineae; order J102; family J102; genus M2005. The sequence goes on from DRQW01000094.1 coordinate 10,743, forward strand.
ACAGCCCGCGACACCTCGCCGATACCGATGAACATGCCTCGCGGCCAGGGCGGCGTGACTCGTATTCCGTATTGCGTATTGCGTAACGACTGGACGGAATACGGCATACGCAATACGAACCTTTGCCGACTCGCCCAACGTCGGCCTGGCGATCCTTCCGCAGCCGACGATCATGCTATTTTCAAAGCAGGCGCCACGAGCCATGGCTCGCCGATACCGATGAAAGACGAGGACACGGA
>DRQW01000095.1 GCA_011371305.1 Anaerolineae bacterium
ATGGTTCTTCGCCGACGGGGTGGTCTTCGATTTCGCGCACAAGGCCGACGGCGACGCCATCACGACGGAGGAAATCCAGGCGCAACTGGACGCCATGGGCTACCAGATCAAGCCTCTGGACATCGTGCTCATGCGCACGGGCCGGGACGCGTTCTACAACCAGCCCGACTACCTCTTCCGCGGGCCAGGCGTCACGCCTGAAGCCACCCGCTGGCTGTATGAGCAGGGCGTGCGGGTCATGGGCATCGACGCGTGGGGCTGGGATCAGCCGTTGAACATCCAGGCGCAGAGGGCGATGGAGGCCGGAGGGAAACCGGGCGTCTTCTGGGCCGCGCATCAGGTGGACCTACCCTACGCCCAGATCGAACGCCTGGTCAACCTGGACAAACTCCCCTCCCGCGGCTTCAAAGTCGCCTGCTTTCCTCTGAAAATCCAGGGCGGCAGCGCTGGCCCCGCCCGGGTCGTGGCGATTTTGCCGTAGGCAGCTCACGCCAGGGCGCTAAACAAGCGCGAGATCATCGAACCGCGCCCTCATACGCCCGCAGGCAGGCCGCGGCGATGGCATCCCAGCCGAATTGGCGGGACAGGGCTTTGGCATGCTCGCCCAACCGCCGCCGCAAACCCCCATCGGTCAAAACCCGCTCCACCGCGTCGGTCATGGCCCGCGCGTCGTCCGCTGGCGCGAAGAGCAGGGTCTCGCCATCCACCAGGTCAGGGTAGGGCGCGGCGGGCGGGGTGGTGACGATGGCCATGCCGTGCTCCAATGCGGCCATGAAGCTCCCCCGTCGGTAGGAGGCGCCATCCCGGTAGGGGAGCAGGCAGACATCAGAGATATGAAACGCGGCCGAGACCTCCTGCGAAGGGATGTGGTCGGTCCAGTGGACGCGTGGGGTCAGGCCCTTTTCGGCGATGCGGGCCTCGACTTTCTGCAGATAGGCGTAGTTCGTGGGATCGGACGCGCCCACCCGGCCGCCGATCATGAGCAGATGCGCGTTCTGACCCCGGTCAACCAGCTCACCCAACACATCCACCAGCATCTCGCCGCCCTTGCTGGCGTTGAGGAAGCCGAAATAGCAAAGGAGCGCGGCATCCGCGGGCACGCCCCATTTCGCCCGCCACGCGGCCCGGTCGAAATCCGCGGGCGGGTTGTCGGGGATGTTGCTGCCGATGGGGATTTCCACCACGTCGGGGCGGATGGGGCGCAGTTGGGCCGTGTCCTCGGGGTTCGTGGTGACGGCGATATCCAGGGTCCGGGCCAGGGTATGGGTGACCCAGCGGCGCAGGCCCAGCCAGTGGGCCTTGGGAAAAAGGTAGGGAACCAGGAGGTCGTGGAAGGTGACCGCGGTCACGGCCCGGGGGCGCTGGGACCAGGGTCGCCAGGCCCACAGGTTGATGGCGGGGTGCATGGCAAAGGCCGCGGTCTGGTATTGGATGTGCACCACGTCGGGCTGCCAGTCCGCGAGGAAGGCGTCCAGCGCGTCCCACAGGCCCCAGCCCCAGCTTTCGATGATGGGAAAGACCTGGATGCTGGGATCGTCGGCCGCGGGTTGGGCCTGTGATGAGGTAAGGACGCCCACTTCGTGGCCGGTGCGGGCCAGGGCCCGGGCCAGCTCCCGGGTGTAGTCGGCCACGCCCCCCTGCATGGGCGGGTATTCGCCGGTGATGAACAGAATGCGTTGGGTTGAGGCCATAACGGGAATCCCCATGTTCGTGTCTGGATTATACCACATCGATTTTCTCTGGCCGCCTCCATGAGAACACCCAGCCCAGCACCAAAACCCTCACGATATAGCCGGGCTTTTTCCCCGCCAAACACGAAACGGGATTTATGAGATTCACATTAAATTTGAACGACAGGAAATTCATGTGTTCATCCGGATAAATTCAAAGCAAAAACAAAAGAACCCCAAAAATTCTATCGTTTTGGCCCGACTCCGTGGCAAATTCCCTTGCTTTTATTTGCCTGAGACGGAATGATTTCGTGAGGATCGGCAAGGATGGCGATTTGGGTGGAGATGGATTTGGTGCTATACTCATTAACCCAATCGCCAATATGTTGTGGTCTTAAACATTGTGCCAACTACATCTTGTGCTAGGTTTTGATCGTCCTTGCGAGACCACAGGAATCTGATACACTATCTGCAAATCCGGTGACGAACATCCATGAAATGTCCTTATTGTGGCCATACGCGATCTCGCGTGCTGGATACACGTGACTCAGGTGATGGCATTCGACGGCGGCGGCTGTGTCTCAACTGTCAGAAGCGCTTCACCACCTATGAGCAAGTCAGCGTGGCCGTCCACGTCATCAAATCGGACGGTCGTCGCGAGGCGTTTGATCGCACCAAGTTGTTGAACGGCATTCGGATGGCGTGCGCCAAACGCCCTATCGCCATGAGCGAGCTCGAAGGTATTGTGGAGCAGATTGAGGAATATGTGTACAGCTCGGGTCAGGCGGAGATCCCGAGCAAGGTCATCGGCAATATGGTGCTGGATCGGCTGCAAGAGATCGATCCTGTTGCGTATATTCGGTTTGCCACGGTGTATCTGGAATTGCCCGACCTGGATGCGGTTCAGGCGGTCATCGAGAATCTGGTTACACGCTCAAAATAACATAAGCCCATCGTCATCACGAGTTGCCAGGGGTCAGTGAAATATGGTTGGCAATGACTCGTTGGTGTGTCTTTCCCCCGGGACGCATCAGGACGCCTGGCTGAACAGTCCTTCCTGTTCCCCCACCCGTCCTATCCTTTCCCTTGTGAGGTAAACACGTATGGCAGTCACCACCCAACCCACCACGGCGTACCCTGATTATGTCAGGGATGAAGACATCCATCTGAGCAAAAACAGCCTGGAAGTGTTGCGACGCCGCTATCTGCGTCGCGGGCCCGATGGTGAGCCCATCGAGACCCCTGCCCAGATGTTTTATCGCGTCGCCCATCATCTGGCCAAGGCGGAAGCGAACTGGGGCGGTGATGTGGAGGAAGCCACGGAAGTCTTTTACCACCTGCTTACATCGCTCCGCTTCTTCCCCAACTCCCCTACCTTTACGGGTGCTGGGACGCCCCTGGGGCAGCTGGCGGCCTGCTTCGTGCTGCCCATCGAAGATGACATGGGTAAGCACCCCGACGGCATTTTCCAAACCCTGCGCAACGCCGCCCTGATCCAACAAACGGGTGGGGGGAATGGCTTTTCCTTCAGCCGTTTGCGCCCGCGCGGGGATCGAGTCAGCACCTCGCGCGGGATCGCCACCGGCCCCGTGGGGTTCCTGGAGGCGTATGACCAAGCTTTCGGCGTCATTGCCCAAGGGGGCACGCGACGCGGGGCGAACATGGCCGTGCTGAATGTGGACCACCCCGATGTCGAAGAATTTATCTCCGCGAAGGCAGAGGAGGGCAAGCTCACCAATTTCAACATTTCCGTGGGCATCACCGACGCGTTTATGGAGGCGGTGGAGAAGGGCGAGGATTTCGACCTGATCAATCCCCGCACGGGTGAAGTGTGGAAGACGGTCAACGCCCGGGAGCTGTTTGACAAGATCGCCTACTACGCGCACAAAAATGGCGAGCCGGGCCTGCTTTTCCTGGATACGGCCAACCGCTCTAACCCCGTGCCCCATCTCTACAAGCTGGAGGCCACGAACCCATGTTTTGTGGGGGACACCCGCATCCCCACGGAATTCGGCTTGCTCACCATCGCGGAACTGGCCGAGATGGAGCGGGGCGGGTTCATCGTCACCGATAATCGGGCATTGCCCGATGAGACCGCGGGCGAGCATCCTGGCGTGGCGCTGCGTCTGGCATCGCCCGCGTGGATGACCCGTCGTCAAACGCCTGTGATGCGCCTGACGACGAAGCACGGGTACACCGTCACGGCCACCCCCGACCACCGTTTTCTTACGCCTCATGGCTATGTGGAATTGCAGGATCTCCGACCGGGCGATGTGATCCTGCTGCAGAGTGGGGAAGGCATTTGGAGTCGCGAGACCCGGCTCCCCCATCTGGAGCGCCTGAAGGTCCGCATGGCGGCCATGGCCCAGGCAGGCGATCGCGCCAGCGGACGCACCGTCCAGCGTCGGGATTTCCAGGCCCAATACGCGAATCTGCCCGAACACTGGAGCCACGACCTGGGCGTGGTGTTGGGCGTCCTGGTGGGCGATGGTTGGCTTTCAGAGCATAGCAACAGCCCGGTGGGCATGACCTTTTCCGAGCCCGAGCTGTTGGACCGCGTCCACGGCCCCATGAAACGCTGGTTTGGCGAGGGGCATGTGCATACGCGCGGGGCCGTGACGCAGCTTACCTATGGGCGTCTCCCCTACGAATTCTTCAGATTGCTGGGCGTCTCCGAAGCCCGCGCCCATGAGAAGCGCGTGCCCGAAAGTATCTGGCGGGCGCCCCGCGAGGCCGTCGTTGGCTTCCTGCAGGGGCTCTTCAGCGCGGATGGTTCGGTGCAGGTGAACGAAGCGAAGCAGGATTGCAGTGTGCGCCTTGCCAGCTCGTCCAAAGCCCTCTTGCAGGATGTGCAGGTGTTGTTGAGCAATTTCGGCATCATAGCTCGCCTGCACCAGCGTCGAGCTGCTGGTGAACGCCCCCTGCCCGATGGCAAGGGCGGTGTGGCCCAGTACGCCCATCATGCCCAATACGAACTTATCATCGGCAAGGCCAACCGAGATCGCTTTGCCGAAACCATCGGCTTCCTCCAACGGAAAAAACAAGATAAACTGCTCGCTTTCATCCAGAACAAGAAACGGGCCAGCAACCGTGAAGCCTATCAGGATGTCGTGCTTTCCATCGAGGACGCTGGCATCGCCGACGTCTATGACCTCAATCAGCCGGACACCCACAGCCTCATCGCCAATGGCCTGGTTTGCCATAACTGCGGCGAGCAGTGGCTCGGGCCTTATGAAAACTGCTGCCTGGGTTCGGTCAACCTGGCCCAGCATGTGACCGAGGATGGCCGGGTGGATTGGGAAAAGCTGCAAGAAACCGTGGAACTGGCCACGCGTTTCCTGGACAATGTGGTGGAGATGAACGCCTATGTGCCCGCGGTGCCCCAGCTCAAAGAGGCCGCGCATCGGGTTCGACGTATTGGCATGGGCATCATGGGCCTGGCCGATGTCATGTACGCGTTGGGCGTGCGCTATGGCTCCGAGGAGTCGTTGGAACTGGCCGGCCAGCTCATGGAGTTCGTCCGCTTCCACGCCATGCGCACCTCCATCGAACTGGCCAGGGAACGCGGCCCCTTCCCCGCCATCAAAGGCTCCATTTACGATCCCGACGACCTCAAGTGGCAGCCGCCCGAGCCTCTCTTCCCCTACACGCGCGACTTTGGACGCCCTCCCATCGACTGGAACGAGATCGTCGAAGGCATCCGGGCCCACGGCATCCGCAACGGCGCCCAGACCACCATTGCGCCCACGGGCACCATTGGCACGGTCACCGGCTGCGAAGGCTATGGTTGCGAGCCCGTCTTCGCCCTGGCCTACACCCGCTACGTCAAGGAAGCCGAGGGCGACGTGGCCCTCACCTACGTCAGCCCAAGCTTCCAAAAAGCCCTGGAGGAAGCGGGCATCGAGGGCGAGCTGCGGGAGCAGATCATCGAACAGATTATGCACGACGGCACCTGCCAGGATGTGAAGGAACTGCCCGAACACATCCGGCACACCTTCGTGGTGAGCATGGACATCACGCCCGAAGAGCACGTGTTCATGCAGGCCGCGTTGCAACGGTTTGTGGATAATTCCATTAGCAAGTGCGTGGTGGGCGATACCCTCATGCTCACCGAAAAGGGCCTCACGCCCATCCGCGAGCTTTCTGACATGCGGTTGGATGACCAGTTCGAGCCTTTGGAGATAGGCATCATCTCGCCCCAGGGCCGGGAACGTACCGAAGCCTTCTATTACGGCGGTTACCGCGAGACCCGCCGGGTAACCCTGGAGTATGGTTTCGATCTGGAAGCCACCCCCAACCATCGCATTCATGTATTGGATGAAACGGGCCAGGTGCAATTCAGGCGGCTGGATGAGCTGCGCATCGGCGACACAGTGGTGTTATACGCGGGCCAACATGTGTACGGCCCTCCGGCCGCGCTCCTCCCTGCTTTCAGCGGCGTCTATCGCACCAACAGCAAACGGGTGGATTTCCCCCAGCGGATGAACGAGGACCTGGCCTTCTTGCTCGGCGCCATCACAGCGGAAGGTGCGATAACTCAAAATGGCGTCACGATTTCCAATACCAACCTGAGCTTGCTGGAAGACCTGCAGCGCATTGTCCGGGAACAATTTAACCTGGAAGCCCGCATCGTCCCTGATGGACGAAACGACGTCCACAACCTGGTGGTGAACTCCCGGGCGCTTCGCCACTGGCTGCTCATCGATCTGGGCATGGAAGCGGGCGCGGAGAATAAACGCATCCCCACCTGCATCTTGCAGGCCAGTGAAGCCGAGGTCGTGGCCTTTCTGCGGGGCTTGTTCCTGGATGGTTATATGACCCAGGATGGCCGGATGTTTGGCATCACCCTGGCCAGCGAGACGTTGATCCGACAATTGCAGGTTCTGCTCCTGAATATGGACGTGCTGGCTACCCGTCGTCAGGTCGCGGAACGGGCCTGGAATCTGACGGTACAGGGCGCGGAGCTGGATAAGCTGGCTGAGCAAATCAGTTTTGTGGAGGTGTGGAAGAACGAGCGGCTGGCCCAATATGCGGTGGGCCGTCTCCAGCGTCCGCGCAACTACAGCCGCTTGTTGCCCAGGCAGGTGACGGAAGCCCTGCGCGACATGCAAACCCAAACGGATCGCTCGCTACGCATGGCTTTTGTTACCGGGCAAGGCGAAATAGCCACCAAAGCCTATCAGCGGGCCCGGGTGAATCTGCTCCAAGGCCATCGCCTCGCCCGCGCAGACGCCCGACGCATCTATCAGCATTTCCGAGACCAGGTCAGCCATCCTTTCGCTGATGCTTTCTTCCAGCAGGATAATGAGCATCGGGTCTATGTGACGGTCAAGGGCATCGAAGCCGGCTTTGCCGAAGTCTTTGACGTCAGCGTGCCCGGTTCCCACAGCTTTATTGCCAACGGCCTGGGCAACCACAACACCATCAACTTCCCACCCCATGCCACGGTGGATGACGTGAAAAAGGCCTACAAGATGGCCTGGGAACTGGGATGCAAGGGCATCACCGTCTATGTGACCGGGAGCCGCCAGGAGGTGGTGTTGGAGACGAAGGCCGTGGCCGAGGCGAAAAAACGTCATGGGCAGAACGGCGCCACCGAGCCCACCCCGGCCCCGACCCCCGACATCCCCACCCCCAAACGCAAACCGCGCCCCCAACGGCTGATGGGCCTCACTTATCGCCGCGAAACACCCCTGGGCACTGCCTACATCACCATCAATCAGACGGATGAGAAAGAACCCTTCGAGGTTTTCTTGAACGTGGGCAAAGCGGGCTCGGACGTGGCCGCGGTCTCCGAAGCCCTGGGCCGGCTCATCAGCTACATCCTGCGCATGCCCAGCTATCTCTCGCCCACCGAACGCCTGCAGCAGGTCATCTACCAGCTCGCGGGCATCGGCGGCGGCCGCCCCCTGGGCTTTGGCCCCAACCGGGTGCGCTCCCTGCCCGACGCGGTCGCCCAGGTGCTGGATGCCTATCTACGGGACCAGCAGATGCTGCAACTCGAAACACAACCCCCTGACGAAACCGCGCCGCCCCCAGGCCAGCTGGAACTCCCCCTGAACCAGATCGGGGACCTTTGCCCCGACTGCGGCCAGGCCACCCTGCTCAACATCGAAGGCTGCAAGAAATGCATCAACTGCGGCTATAGCGAATGCTGATTCGCCCCCTTCCACGCCAGGACCCCGAAAGACATTGGATTTTCGGGGTCTTTTTTTTCGTGATATACTTAGCACCATGAAAATTGCGCGCTCCATGGTCATCTTCATCATTGCTGGCTTGGTTCTCACCTTCGGCATCGCGCGTGCGCAAACGCCAACGCAGCTCGATTGGCTCGTCATCAAACTCTGGCCCGAATACGACGATCCCAGGCTCCTGGTCATCGTCGATGGCAAACTGACGAATCCGGAGGAGGAACTACGCCTCCCCCTGCCCCAAGATGCCGAACTCAACGCGGTGGCCACGGCCGACGATACCGGCCGTTTGATCATCAACGATTGGCGCGAAGAAAAGGATCCGGCGGGCCAACGCATCCTTGTCCTCAAACCTGAATTCCCGGTTTTTCGAATCGAATACTACGCGCCCCTGGCCTTTCAAGGGGACCAACGCATCATCGACTTCGAACTCCCCTCGGGCTTTTTGCAGAGCAACGATGTGCGCCTCGAAGCCTTGCTCCCGCCGACCAGCAAAGAGGTAAGCCTGGACCCTCCCGCGGACGAACAGGGGCCAACCCAGGATGACGCGCTTTTCTTCCAACGAACCCTGGGAGCCCTCACCGAGCAACCCTTACGTCAGAAGATCACCTATGTGAATCCCAGCGGTGCCCTCACCGTCCCCGAAACGGCCTCAACGGGCGCATTATTGCAACCCACGCCCCCGCCCGCGGAAGAGCCTGCCAATCCCCCGCGCGAAAGCAACTCCCGCACCCCCTGGATTCTCCTCCTGGGAGGGCTTGCCC
>DRQW01000096.1 GCA_011371305.1 Anaerolineae bacterium
GATGGTGACAGCACCTACAACGGCAGCGAAACAGGCATCGACAACATCGGGGTGGAGTTGTACCGGGATGCGGATGGCGACGGCGTCTGCGAACCGGGCGGCGATGACGGCTCCGCCATCGCCACCACCACCACATCGGGCGGCGGCTACTATCAATTCCTAAACGTCGATCCCAGCACTGCGGGGGACGCGACCACCAACTACTGCGTCGCCGTGGTCAAGAGTGACGTGACCAATGCAGGGTACGCATACAGCAGTGACGGAGGCGACCAGGATCCCGACGCCACGGGCGACCAAGATGCGGCCAACGGCGATGACGGCATCCCAGTGGGCAGCTACGTCATCAGTCAGCCCTTCGCTGCGACGCTCAACGGCCAGACCAACACGAGCGACAGCGGCGACCCTGTGGGCTACGATGACGCCAGCGCCTACATGACCGTGGACTTTGGCTTCCTCACCCAGCAAGATTATGATGCCATGTCCAACCCCAACGCAGTCACCATTAATGCTATTGAAGCCAGTACCTTCTCTTACGCTTGGGCGCTGGGTCTACTCTTTATTGGCTTGGCGGGCCTCGCCGCCTTCCTCTGGCAACGACGCAGGGCTATGTAATGTCCCCATGCTCCCATCACTTCACTCACCAAGACCCCGCCCCCACCGGTGGGGTCTTGTTTTGAAAATTCCGCCATGATCTTTCCGATGGCGTCCAGCATTGCGTCCCGCCGCCCGTCTTGTTGTATCAAACCCCTGTGAGTCGTTTGTTCCCGCACTCTCTCATCGCCAATATCAAAATTTCGCGGTAAAATAGTGTGCAATGCTCAACATTCGGCATCTGACGCAGATTGAAACGGATGAGCGCAGATGAAAGTAACTGCTAAGGTAGCCTGGTTCGGCATCGAAAATGCCTTGCCGCGAAGGCTCGCCCCCTCCGGCTCCCTCCGAGCTACGCTCAGGGGGACGAAAACAATGCAGGTTTGCAAGTTTGCGGGTCGCAAAGAAAAAATGTATAAATTTTCTTTTGTGCCTTTGTGTCTTCGAGTTCTTAATGGTTTTCGTGTGACGACCTTAGTAGTTACGAAAATCATCTGCGAGAATCTGCGTTCCTCATTTTCATCGGCATCAGCGCGGGCCCACCCGCTGTCGAACTACGCACCCACAAAAATATGACAGCTTTCAAACGTCTTCTACTCCCAATCCTGATTCTTTCTTTGCTCCTGCTGGCGGGATGCGGCAAGAAAGAAACGCCCGCGCCGGTCGCGCCCATGGCGCCGATGGAGCCAAGCGCGACGCAAACGGCCCCGGTCATCATCGCCATCCCCACCCTCAGTCCGGTCAATCACATCACGCCTCTGGCGGAAGAGCTGGATGAAAAGCAGCAACTTGCCCAAAACGTGGCCATGAACCAACCCTTGTTGCAAAAGCTGACCACCGATCCCAAAAGAGGCCAGCCTTTACGGGCCGAGGTCTTTGGCGTCTACCCCGCCCGCGAAAGCGACATCACCTCCGAAAGCGAAGCCTGTAAAGCCGTCACCTGCTATCGCGTGGACATTTACAATTGGGCCACCAACACCACCTATGTGGTCATGGTCGATATCGACCACCAGCAGGTGGTGGATGTGGACGCCATGCCCGAGACCTCGCCCGAACTGCCGCCGCATCTCGTGCGCGAAGCCATGGATATCGCGGTGAACGCCCCCGAGGTGGAGGAGGCCCTCGGCTTCAAACCCGACCCGGATGCGCCCACCATGGCGGGTGTCAAGACCACCCTCAACAACTCCGCCTGCGAACTTTCGCACCATCTTTGTGTCGCCCCCACCTTCGAACTAGAGGACAAAGCCCTGTGGGCCATCGTCGATCTCACTGACAAGAAACTGGTGGCCGTGCGCTGGACCGAGTACGGCGACTATAGTGGCGGCCTGCCCACCGAGGAGACCGTGGAGCGTCAAGACATCTTCGAGGAATACTGCCGCCAGAGTCACGAACTGGAGAAAGACGGCTGGCGTATGGACTTCATCCTCACCGCATCCGATGGTCTGCGCCTCTCCGACGTGGCCTTTCAGGGCAAGCCGGTGCTGCGTAGCGTCAAACTGGTGGACTATCACGTCAGTTATTCCACCAAGGATCAGTTCGGATACAGCGACGCCATCGGTTGCCCCATGTTCAGTTCCGCGGCGGTGGTGGCCATGAGCCCACCCGATATCGGGCCCATCACCAATGACACTGGCCAAGAGGTCGGCTTCTTCATCAACCAGGACTTCGTTCATCCTCTGTGGCCCCAGCCTTGCAACTATCGCTATAACCAGCGCTACGAATTCTACAAGGATGGGCGATTTCGAGTGATGGCCGCGAATCTGGGCCGCGGTTGCGGCAATGACGCGGTTTATCGCTTCCTTTACCGAATCGATCCCGTGGCTCCCGACGGCAACGGACAGACCTTCGCCCAATGGGACGGCAATGAGTGGCAGGTGTGGGAAACCGAGCAGTGGTTCAAGGAAGAGCCTGACACACCCGTCACGTCTGAAGGCTATCTCTATCGCATCACCAACCAGGATGACAGCGGCTACTATATCGAACCCAACCGGGGGCAATTCGGCGATAGCAGTCGCGGGGACTACGCCTTCACCTATGTGGTCAAACACCACCCCGACGAGGGCGATGCGGACATGCTCACCCTAGGCGTGTGCTGCAACCTCGACTATCGCCAGGGGCCCGAGGTGTTCATCAATAGCGAATCCATCATAGATGAGGACCTGGTCATCTGGTACGTGCCGGTCATCGAAAATGACGATCGGCCGGGTCATGAATACTGTTGGGCCGACAAGGTCGTGGAAAACGGCATGTACGTCACCAAAGTCTGGCCTTGCTGGTCCGGGCCGATGTTTGTCCCGATCAATAAGCCATCATTCTGATAGTGAATCGAGAGCTGATTATATGGGCAAGAAATCGCGCAGCAAAAAGCGCAGTCAGCGCCCCTCTCCTCGCGCCCGTCCACCTCGTCGCCTTTCCTCTCGTCGGCTTCCAGCTCTGGCTGCCGCGGGGCTCATCCTACTCCTGATTGCAGGGACATGGGCGTGGGTGCGATCCCGCAGGGATGAACAGCAGGATGCGGTTGCGGCCACGGTGCAGGCCGTGCAGGCCCAAATCGCTGCCCAAACCGCGTCCGCGCCCACGTCCGAGCCCACCCTCCCGCCGAACATCGGCCCAGTCACAGGCTGCGTCCATCGCCCCGCGTTCGTCTCCCGACTCAATCTGGGAGATCGCATTCTCATCGGCACGAACCTCAAGGGCTATACCGGACTCACCCTCAGCGCCCAACAATCCGATGGTCGGGTGGCCGTTTACCAACATCCCACCTGGGACGACGCGGGCCATTTGGCGGCCTATGCCCTAGACAAGGATGGGAACATCTACGTCGCTCCTGCACCCTTTGTCAGTCTGGAAAACAACCCACTCGAAGAGCAAAATAACATTTACAAAATCGACACGAACACGGGCGTGATGTCGCTGTTTATCAAGCTACCGTGGGCCCAACCACCCAATACCACGAATCCCTATGGTGTCATGGGCCTCACCTATGACTGCGACACCCACAGCCTCTACGCAAGTTCGGTGGCTGGCTCCACTTACGACGAGGAAATGGGCCGCATTTTCCAGATTGACTTGGCCGCGGTCTCCATTGTCAGCCAGTTGGAGGGGATCGACGCGTTTGGATTGGGCGTGTATCGGGGCGTCTTGGGCAAACGTCTCTATTTCGGCTCCGCTCGCAACAGCAGCATCCGCTCCGTGGCGCTAGATGAGACTGGCGCCTTGAACGCGGAACAACGTCTGGAATTTCGGCTGTTGCAAGCTCCCGGCGGCCAGGACGAACGGGCCAAAAAAATCCAGTTTCCCAAAAGGGATGAGATGTTAATTAAGGCCATCCAGTTCAACTACACCCTGCGTGCAGCAAGCGATTTCCAACAACACAACTACACCTATCGCTACGTCCCAGCCAAAGACGTCTGGGAGTTCGTACAGGTGAGATTACATTCAGGTGTGGAATGAGGCCAGAGGCCGGAGGTCAGACATGCTAAGGAATCGCTGGTGGACCTGGCTTGTGGGAATTGTTCTTACGCTGAGCGCGTGCCTTCCACGCGGCGATGCCAAGTTAGACCTACAATTGCACGAGATCATTAGGACTCATGGGCTGGTCCCCCTACAACCCGCTCCCCAAGCCTCCAAAGCCAAAATCGAGCTGGGTAGAAACCTCTTCTTCGATAAAGAACTTAGTGGCAATCGTGATATCTCTTGTGCTACCTGCCATGCGCCCATCCTGGCCACGGGTGATGGGATGCCACTTTCCATCGGCACCGGCGGTGTCGGTGCAGCGCCCCATCGCCATCTCGGCCCCCAAAAACCCCTGGTGGGCCGCCATGCCCCCTCCTTATTCAATCTGGGCCAGCCCGAATGGCGCACCATGTTCTGGGACGCGCGAGTGGAGCAAACCGACGATGGTTCCTTCCTTGCCCGCACCAGCCAGGGCCCGGTGACCCTGCCACCCGGTCTGGAAAACGTGGTGGCCGTGCAGGCTCTGTTCCCACCCTCGGCCCGGGCCGAAATGCGCGGCTTCAAAGGTGATCCCATGCGGGAATCGCCGGGTGACGTGGATATCTTCGGCCGAGAGAACGAAATCGCCAAATTCCAGGACAATGACATTCCCGCCATCTGGCAGGGGCTTTGGCAGCGCATTGTCGCCATCCCCGAGTATGTCAGCCTGCTGCAAGCAGCTTATCCCAATACATCCGCTGAGGAGATGGGGCCTCAGCATCTGGCAAACGCCATCGCCACCTTTCAGATCGACGCCTACACCTTCACCCGCAGCCCCTGGGATCGCTATCTGGCGGGGGACAAACACGCGCTTTCGCTCGAAGCCAAACGGGGCGCATTGCTCTTTTTCGGTCGCGCGGGATGCAGCGTTTGTCACAGCGGCAATTTGCTTACTGATCAAAACATGCACAACATTGCCGCGCCGCAGATTGGGCCGGGCAAGCAGCCCGCCATCGAGCACCGCGACTACGGGCGCTTTCTCATCACCCGCCGGGATGAAGATCTCTTCGGTTTCCGCACGCCTCCGCTACGCAACGTGACGCTGACGGCCCCCTACCTGCACAACGGCGCATACGACACCCTGGAGGAAGTCATTCGTCATCACATGAACCCGGATCAAGCTCTGGCCAACTACGACGTCATGCATCTGCCGCCCGAAGTGCGCCAGCGCACCTGGATTAGTGAAAGCCTGAATCGGGCCATGCTGGAGCGCCTTGATTCGATGCTGCAAGTCCCCGCCGATCTCACCGACGAAGAAATCAGCAACCTGCTGGCCTTTCTGGACGCGCTTACCGACCCGGCGGCCAAAGAGTTGAGCAAGACCATTCCCGCACGCGTGCCCAGCGGCCTCCCCGTTTCCGACGATCCCGATGTAATCCAGGGCTTTCTTCAGGAACACGCCTTCGTGCATCATCCATAAACACAATTCTCTATCGACGCGTTATCGCTTGAAGTGCCTCTTCTAAAAATAACTGTTGTGTGTCATTCCGAGGGAGCGTAGCGACTTCGGTATCATTTTGGCATTGAATCCTCCCATCGCATCTTGCGATGTCTGGGCCAAAAATAACCTCCCTAATCCAGACTCGCACTTCTTCTTGTTGGGCTTTGCACTCCTCCTGCTGACTGGGGCTACCTGCATTGGTTTATCGCCCGACTGCCGGAGTAGGTCCGCATTGCATTAACCAGTATGGTGCATTTGCAATAAAGCCAGCTTGACAAATCGATCTGACGCTGAGCCAGTTTTCCAGCACCTTGACAATTGAAAACAGGAAGATTCCTGTAGATATTGGTTTTTTCTCTTTTCAACCCAATATCAAAGAGGAATCTTCTTAATGACATGGTATCAGTACTATCTTTATTCTGTCCATTGGCCTGAGCCAATTGAACGTTTCTACCAGGCCACAGGTGGACAGCCATCTGGCAACACTCTTGCGCCCAGAGCGCCCCATCTCAGCACATCGGACATCATGTTCATGACGGGCGTGATGAGCTCACCGCAGCGGCTGTGAGGCATCGTGACCTGGATGGTGGAGATGTTTGGGATCTCCCGTCAAATCGTGTATGAGTTGCCAAAACGCGTCCTGCAACGGCTCTCACAGTATGAGGGAGTAGCCCAGGTCATACCGTCAAATGAGGGGACCAGGATACGGCGAACCGCGCTCACCGCCGCCTTTCCCGGGAAAATGGTGATTCGGCCCATGCAGGCAATACTGCAGGAGGGCTTTGGCGTCAGTCGCAGCGTGGGCTGG
Organism: Anaerolineae bacterium; assembly: GCA_011371305.1. Taxonomy (GTDB): domain Bacteria; phylum Chloroflexota; class Anaerolineae; order J102; family J102; genus M2005. The sequence continues at coordinate 6,336 of DRQW01000096.1, forward strand.
ATTAGCGAATTGCTCATGGAAGCGGGAGAGCGGGCAGGACGCATCTTGACAGACGTTTCTCTCGTCCAATTAGGGCCGGTGCTCGTGGTGCGGTATGAGAAATTTTTCCAAAACGAGCCCATCTTGATGGTCATCGAGCCGGTGAGCGCCGCCATTCTGGGCATTTGGGCGCTGCCGGACCGGCAGGCGAAAACGTGGGCACTGATACTGATGGAACTGACCGACCAAGGCCTGCAAATCGCCGGGGTGGTGGAGGACATGGCTCGCATGTATGACAAATCCCAGGATTTGGCTGGCCTGAACCTGCCCAGCCAAAAAGATGTGTGGCACTTGCTGCGGAATGCCGGTCAATGGCTGAAAGACCTGGAGCGTCGCACGTATCGGGCCATGAAGATGCCCTGAAAACAGGAACGCGGCAATCTGCCCCAATCCGGCCAGGGCGATGATCAGGCCGGTGGTGGCGTGGTCCGTTTTGTTGTTCATAGCGTGACAACCTCCACGAATAGAAACACCGCCGCGGCCAGAAAGAAGCCCGGTATGCCCGCGATATGCCGCCCATCCTCTTCCTCGTGCAGAATGGCCAGCCGCCGCGCACGTTCCGGGAAGAGACGCGCCAGCACCAGCATCAGCAGATTGAACACCAGCCCCAGCAGCACCAGGATGGCGCCTCCCACCGCGGCCAGATACACGGCCAGCTTGCCGTCGGCCGCGCCGAAACCCAGGGGCATGGCCAGGAAAGTGATCAGAAACACCACCCCCGTGACGATGACGCCTTCCCAACCATGCAGCCACCGGGCCAGGGGCCAGGCCAGGAAAAAGAGGGGCAATGTGATCCAATTGGACACGTGACGGGTGTGCACGTCCTGCCATGCAGCCACGCCTAGGGGAATGAGACTGACCAGCAGGATCGCAGACTGCGCCGACACGTCATCCACCTCCCAGCAGGTTGAGCACGGGATAGAGCATGGGGGCCAGGATGAAAACCAGGAAGGGCAGGAAGAAGAACAGCACCGCGGGCACGGCCAGGCGCCCGTCCAGCTTCTCCGCCTCCCGCAAGGCCCGTTCCTTGTGGGTGAGGATGAGGGTGCGGGCCAGCCGCTGCATCTGTTCCGGGCCCGCGCTGCCCTTACGCGCGGCCAGGTCAGGCTGGCGCACGAAGGATTGCAGGCTGGTCAGGTCATAGCGGCTGACGATGCGCACCAGCGCGCCCTCCATGCGGTCGCGGCCAAACAGGGGAATGCCCGAGGTGGCGGAATGCTGCACCGCCCGCTGGACGATGGCGGCCAGAGGGCCGCCCCATTCCGCGGCCCGGCGCAGGGCCTTGTCCGGGGGATTGCCCGCGGCCATCTCCGCGGAGATGAGCGCGGCCAGATCGGGCAAAGCCCGGTCCACCTTACGCCGCACCTCGTTGGCCCTCGACCGCACGCGGATGTAGGGATAGGCCGCGGCCAGGAACGCCAGGATCAGAAAAGCCGTGTTTTTTAGCAGCATGCTCAGGAACAGGAAAACCAACAGCAAGGCCGCACTCTGCCCCAGCAGCATGGCCGACGAGGGCGCGTGGCCCGTCAGTTCCAGCCAGCGCAGATGCTGCTTCATGCTCAGGCGGTCGGCCAGGACCGGGGATTTCTTCTCCAGCCACGCGCCGAACTGCTCCACGGGCGAGGCGGGGCGGATTTGCCCCGTGTAATCGGCCAGGGCGCGGGCGGATGAGGGCTCCGTGTAGGCCATGAGGCGTCCGACCACGGTCATGACGAACAGCGCGGCCAGTATTGCGGCCAGGACGGTCAGAATCTGGGGAAGAAAGGGCAGGGACTGGATTTGCAAGGCGATTTCGTTCATCTGTCGTCAACCCTCCAACGCTTCGTTGATCATGCCGGTCATGTAGATATAGCCGCCCACCATGGCCAGCAGCGCCACGGCCGCGATGATCTGCACCGTGGGAATCTGGAATCCCGCGCGGATCTCGGAGCTGCGGAACAGCAGCATGGTGATGACGGCCAGGATGCCGATCATCATGTGGACGTTCTGCTTGGCGCTGGCGGCCTTGGACGCGGCCACGGCGCGGGCTTCCAGGATGGCGCTGAGTTCATCGGCCACGGTGGTGAACGCGTCCGCAAACTGGCCGCCGCCGGTCTCGGACATGCGCCCGATGAAAAACACGGTCAGGGCCAGGGAAGGCGAAATCTGGGCCGCGTTCTCCCGCACCCGTTCCGCGAAGGCGGGGCCGTGCAGTTGCAGCCCCGTGGTGAAGCGTTCCATCCATATCCGCAACGGGGACTGTTGCGGCATGGAATGCACCACCTCGGATAGGGCCACGGACGCGCTGTCGGTGAGTTGCAGCACGCCCGCGAGCTGGGCCACGAAGGTGGGCAGTTCCTCTTCCAGCTTCACCTGGAAGCTGCGCCAGCGTCCGTCCATCCAGGCGGAGACCAGCACCCAGCCCAGGCCCGCCGC
>DRQW01000097.1 GCA_011371305.1 Anaerolineae bacterium
CAAGCTCTTCGTGGGCGTCACCCTCACCCCGCCCATTATCCCGACCCTGCAGCCCGTCCCCATCCCGCTGTTCAGCCAAATCCCCTTCCTCGGCCCCATCCTGTTCGATCAAAACATTCTGGTCTATTTCAGCATCCTCCTTTCTCTTTTCCTCTACTATTTCCTCTACTGGACGAGCTGGGGGATGAACCTGCGAGCCATTGGCGAGAATCCCAAGGCCGCGGACAGTCTGGGCATCAACGTCACCAGGCAGATTTACATCACCGCCATCCTGGGCGGGATGATGATGGGGTTGGCGGGCGCGTATCTGCCCATGGTCTACACGGGCACCTACACCGAAGGCATCGTTCAGGGCCGGGGCTGGCTGGCCATTGCCCTCACCTTCTTCGGCGGCTGGACGCCCCATCTCGTGCTGCTGGGATCGTTGTTCTTCGCCGGGATCGAGGTACTGGCCCTGCGGGTGCAGTTGGGCGGCCTGGGCATCCCCCACCAATTCCTGCGCATGTTGCCCTATCTGGCCACGATCCTGGTCATGATCTTCGCCTTCCGCAATGTGCGTCCGCCCGCGTTCCTGGGCCTGAATTACGACCGGGAAAGCCGGACGGGGTCGTAATCGGGAAGCTGGCGCCCCGCCGGCCGCGTGCCAACACGAATGAAGATCCCACGCCATGGCGCAAAGGCTGTCAAGCAGGTTTGCAAGTATGCCAGCTTGCTAGTGGCAGATGGACTGGGCAACTTGACTTGCCTCTTGCTACCTGCTATCGGCACATTTTATTCCCTTCGTGACTTGGCGCTTGTTGTGAGAGATTTTTAGTGCATGGTAGATAACAGGGGCTTGCGGGTTGCCTTCCTTGTGTGGTAAAAACCAGCTTTGAAGATCGTTTTGGTAAACCGGGCAACCAGTAGACCGGTAGACCGGAAGTGTGACCGACGCAGCCCGGTTTCCTGGTTTTCGGGTCTACCGGGTTACCGATCTTGTATCCACTTTTCATCCTATTGCCTTCTAACTATCCCATCATGCCCAAACTCACCCCCGACGAAGTCCGACACATCGCGGAACTGGCCAAGCTGGCCCTTACCGACGAGGAGATCGAGCAATACGCAGCCGATCTCTCGGCCATCCTCGACTACGCCCAACAGTTACAGCAGGTGGACACCGACCACATCCACCCCACTGCGTCGGTACTACCCCTGCGCAACGTCATGCGGCCGGACGAAGTGCGCCCGGGCCTGGACCCGGAGGACGCATTGGCCAACGCGCCTGAGCGCCAGGATGGCTACTTCAAAGTCCACGCGGTGCTGGAGGGCAGCCAATGAACAATCTCCCACGCACCCTCCACGAAGCCCGCGTCTGGCTGCGTTCGGGTCGGATTACCTCGGTCGAGCTCACCGAAGCCTATCTCGATCGCATCCAGCAGGCCGAGCCGCAGGTCCATGCGTATCTGCATGTGGCCGCGGACGTGGCCCTGGCCCAGGCCCGATTGGCCGATGAGCGCCGCGCCGCGGGTGAGGACACCCTCGTGCTGGGTGTGCCCTTGGCCATCAAGGATATCATCAACGTGCTGGGGATGCCCGCGACCGCGGCCTCCCGCATCCTCGAAGGGTTCATGCCCCCCTACGAGGCCACGGTTGTGCGCAAGCTGCGGGAAGCGGGCGCGGTGTTCCTGGGCAAGACGAATACCGATGAGTTCGCGATGGGGTGGAGTACGGAAAATTCGGCCTATGGGGCCACCCACAACCCCTGGGCGCTGGACCGGGTGCCCGGGGGCAGCAGTGGCGGTTCCGCAGCCGCGGTGGCCGCGGGCGAGGCCATCGCCGCGTTGGGCACGGACACGGGCGGCAGCGTTCGCCAGCCCGCTTCCTGGACGAACACCGTGGGCATGCGCCCGACCTATGGGCGGGTCTCCCGCTACGGTGTCATCGCCTTCGCCTCCTCCTTAGATCAGGTCGGCCCCATCACCCGCGACGTGCGGGACAACGCCATCCTGCTGGAAGCCATCGCTGGACACGACCCCCACGACAGCACCACCTTCCCCGACCCCGTGCCTCCCTACAGCCAGATGCTGGAAGGCGGGGTCAAGGGATTGCGCCTGGGGTTGCCCCGGGAGTATCTCACCGAGGATATGCATCCAGGCGTGCGCGAGGCCACGCAAGAGGCGGTGCGCGTGTTGCGCGATCTGGGTGCAGTGGTGGAGGAGGTCTCCCTGCCCTACACCGACTACGGCATGCCCGTCTATTACCTCATCGCCACGGCCGAGGCCAGCGCCAACCTGGCCCGCTACGACGGCGTGCGCTACGGCTTCAGCGCGGGCGCGCCCGAGCTGCAGGAGAACTACAAGCTCACCCGCGGCCGCGGCTTCGGGCCCGAGGTGAAGCGCCGCATCCTCCTGGGCGCGTACGCGCTCTCCGCGGGTTATTACGACGCCTACTATCTCAAAGCCCAGAAGGTGCGCACCCTCATCCGCGCGGATTTCGACGCGGTCTTCCAGCGGGTGGACGCGCTCATCGCGCCCGTGGCGCCCATCCCGCCTTTCCGCATCGGCGAGGCCCCTATCGATCCGGTGGCCCTCTACTTGCTGGACGTGCTCACCCTGCCCTCGGCCCTGGCGGGCGTGCCTGGGATCAGCGTGCCCGCGGGTTTTGTAGAGGAAGACGGGGAACAGCTTCCCGTGGGGGTACAGTTCATCGGTCGGCCTCTGGACGAAGCCACCCTCTACCGCATTGCTTACGCGTTCGAGCGGGCCACGGGGTTCGGTGAGCGGACGCCAATAGACGCTTTACTTTGAAAATTGCGTTGGTAAACCGGGAAACCAGTAGACCTGTAGACCGGTAGACCGGGCGGGTCAGCGAGTTGGCCCGGTTTCCCTGGTTTTCTGGTTTCCTGGTCTACCCCGGTTTACAGGGCTACGTAGCCCGCCATTTTCATCCGTATCAGCGCAAGCTCGCCCGCCGCCGCATAAAGTCCAGCACTTTGGGCATGGCCCGGGTATAGGCTCGATACAGCATCGGATTGGGCGCGTAATCCCACGCACCGATCCAGCGCACCAACCGCCCGCCAAACCCCCGCTTGAACCGATACACCCCCCACATGGGATCGCTTTCGTCCAGCTCGTTGGGTGCGCCCCACCAGTCGTAGGTGGTGCAGCCCCGCTGCATGGCCCAGCGCATGGCCTCCCACTGCAGCAGATACGCGGGCATGTGCCGTCGTCCCTGGTTGCTGGACGCGCCGTAGAAGTACCAGGCCGTGGGCCCGAAGCGGAATAGAAACAACCCGGCCACGGGCGCATCCTCCACCCAGGCCAACAGCAACTGCCCCAGCCCATGCGCCTGCAAGCGCCCCATCACCCGCAGGTAATAGTCCCGCGGGCGGATGAGGAAGCCGTCCCGGGCCGAGGTTTCCGCATACAGGTCGTAGAAGGTATCGAAATCGTCGCTAGGGGCCACGACCACGCCCCGCCGTCCGGCCAGGCGAATGTTGTATCGGGTCTTCTGCTTCATCCCGGCCAGCAGCGCCTCTTCCCCCACGGTTAGGTCGGAGAGCATCGTGTTGCGGAATTGGATCTGCTCGGGGCTGAAGACCCAGCCCCGGGCCCGGAGCATGGCCGTCAGCGCCCGCCCCAGCTCGCCCTCCGCGTCCACGTCCGGATCGATCTTGATGAACAGGGCGCGAGTGCGGCGGACGTGGGCTTCGAGATCGGCCAGGACCTGTTCCCATGCGTTGGGGTCGGGCCGGACCATGGGGCCTTTGGGTACGTATTGGATTTGAACGGGCAACCGGCCCACGCGGCGGGTGAGGATGCTGGCCGCGGCCAGGGGCGCGTTTTCATCGCCCCAAACCATCTGCTGGCCCGACCAGGCGGGCGCTTTCAGCGCGGCCCAGTGGCTGGTCTGCAAGATGTGCGGCCGCGGGAACGTCAGCAGGAGGTCGTCGAAGCGTTGGGGGTCCGAAATGGTCACAGGCATGGGGATGGTTATACCATGAGTGCTGCCTGTTCCGAAAATGGCGTTGCGTTGGTGTGCAAAAGTAACTCGAAGCCCGCGTTGGGCGAGTCTGCAATGGAAGTATTTCGTATTCCGTATTCCGTATTCCGTCAAATCATTACGCAATACGCATTACGGATTACGTGAGTGGCTTCCCGCGCCAACCTGGCCGCGAGGGGTATCATGGGCATTGGCGACCCCCGGTGCCTCCACTTCGAAAGTTGACAGACGTCTGGAAATCCGCTATAGTCGGGTCATGAATTTCCAGCGCAGGCGTCGCAGCTAACGGGACGAGGTCAGATCGCCGATCTGATCCCAACCAGCGCGTCTGCATCTGAGCTCGAATCCCGCACAACCACGATGGCGTCCAGCATCGTGGTTTTTTTATTGAAAGCCGTGTTCGTCACACAAATACCGGAAAAATCTCATTGGCGAAGCGATTTCCAACGTGATGCGTGAAACGTAAGAAGTTTTCCGCATCACGCATTCGTATC
>DRQW01000098.1 GCA_011371305.1 Anaerolineae bacterium
AGAACGCTGATTTGCGCCGATGCTTCGCAGCGCAGATTTTCGCAAATGATTTTTATTTTGATTTTATCTGCGTGAATCTGTTTCTATCAGCGTTCATCTGCGTCCTCTATTTTCAAAGCAGGCACCTCGACAGCGTAGGTCTGTAAAGTCGCCATAGCGATCTCAGCCCAATCTCACCGGCACGGGATGGTCGAGGACGATCTCTTCCAAATCCACGCGGCAAACGTAGGCCCGCACTTCCACGCCCGCGGCCGCGACCTGGGCCAGGGTCTGGGCGAAGAGGGGGTCCACTGCCGCCGCGGGGGCAAAGGCGACCGCGTCCCCCCGCTGGATGATGAAGACCACCGCGGCCCGCTCGCCTCGTTCCAAAATGTCCAGCAATTCCCGCAAATGACGGCTGCCCCGGGCCGTGGGCACATCGGGGAAGTAAGCCACACCCGCTTCCACCAGGGTCACCGATTTCGTCTCCACCCAGCACACGCCCTCGGGCCCCTCCAGCCGAAAGTCGAGTCGGCTGTCGCCATACCGCACTTCGGGTTGAATCCCATGGCAGGGGAATTCGGGGAGTTTGCCCGCGGCCACGGCCTCGGCGAAGATGGGATTGGGCAGCCGGGCGTCGATGGAGACCAGGGCTTCGGGCAGTTGCACGAGTTTCAGATCATAGGGCGTCTTGCGGTTGGGATTGTCCACCGGATGGAGGAAGATGGGCCGTCCGGGCACGAAGAGGTCGTCCAGCCGGCCCGAATTGGGTACATGGGCCCACGCTTCCCGCCCGTTCACCTCCACCGTGGCCCGAAACCGATTGTCCCGCCGCAGGAAGCGGGCCGGGATCAGGGGTTGGGGGTGTTTCATGCCGTGGCTTCCAGCGCGCTGAGCAGGTCGCTGGGGTCCAGAGGGAGTTGCTCCACCTCGCAACCCGCTTCGGTCAGGGCATCGATGGTTTCTTGTGAATGGGCTCCTACGAGACTCACGCGTTGGGCCTGGGCGGCATCGGCCAGTTGAAAGCCGAAGGGGATGTTGTTACGGGCTAGATAGTCGGCCAGGAGGGAGAGATAAACCTGGGTTTCGGGCAGGGCCGGATTCGCGAAGAGAAAATATTGGGAAAAGACACGGTCGGAAGGCAAGGGCGCGGGGAAGTTCAGCACAGCGTCATCCCGTCCGTTTAGGAACACGGGCCCGGCCACGCGCAGATCGCTTTGATCCCGCACAATGTAGGCGCCAGCCGACAGGTTGGTGAAGCGATATTGTTCATCCACACCCACCACCTGGGTCTGGACCACGTCGTTCTCGTCGATCAGCGCCAGGGTGTGGCCCCCACCTCCGGGCACGCGGCCACGGATGCTGCTGTAGGCGGGCGTTTCCGCTTCTTCGGCCACGGTGCGCAGGTAGGTGATGGCAAAGGAGTGATGGAACAGGGTGTTGCCCGGGCCTTCGTCGGGATGGGCGGTGTGCAGGTTGATGACGCGGTCCGAGGGCGCGCCCATGCCCTCGACGCTGCACACCTGCCACTTCCACATGGGGAAGTTCGCGCCGGGCTCGGGCGGTTCCTTTTCGATGGTGACCGTATCGCTGCCACCGTCCCACGAGATGGTGAACAGACTGCCGTAAAGGCGATTCCCTTCTTCGTCCACCGCGTCGAGGAAGATGTGATGTCGCCCGTTGTTCTCTTCGGGGGTGAGGTGGTGTACCCGGATCACTTTCCAGTACACCTGGCCGGGTTCGACCGCGGCGGGGATGATTTCGACGCCGTAGGCCTCGGCATCGTTGATGACGTCGGTCATGGTTGTCTCCGGGAAGGATAGTTATCAGTAGGCTGCGCCGATATCGATGAAAATGCCTCGCGGCCAGGTTGGCACTGGAAGCGGATTTCGTATTTCGTATTGCGTATTCCGTATTGCGTGACGACTGGACGGAATACGGAGTACGAAATATGCACGAAGCATACGTGGCCAACCTTGGCCTGACGATCTTCCCAAAACTGCAGCAGTAAAAATCAGTTCTCAGCCAACCGGCGGGCCAGCTCCAGCAGGTCGCCGCGCATGTCGATGAGTTCACATTGGGCGTTTCGCAAAAGCGCGATGACGCTTTCGGGGATGCCGTCGCCCAACAGCACGACGGTGTGGGCGAATTGAGCTTGGGTGATGCTGAAGCCCGCCGGGCCTGGGGGTTGGGTAGCCACCCAGGGGGCCGCGATGCGCATCAGCTCAGGGGTGAGCGCGTCATCCGCCATCAGCATCAGGTAATAGCGATCCAGGGATTTGGCCGGGACTTCGGCGATGGGGGCGTAGAGGAGATCGACGGTGACCTGGTTTTCGCCATCGAGCACGATATCCGCCACGTTGACCTCATCGCCAATGGCCACTTCATACACGCCCGGGCCCAGGTTTTCGAAAGCATATCGGCCATGCTCGTCGCTGGTCACCGTGGCGATGTCATCACCCTGGAAGCGCAGGGCGATGGTGACGTTGGGCGTGGGGTTGTCGGCCGCGTCGTGGACCCGGCCCGAGATGCGGCTGTGCTTGGGTTCGCCCCCCATGCCCACTCGCAAGACAGGGGCCTCGGTCACGCTCCTGCCATCGGTTTCCAGGCCCGTGAGAATGTCGTCATCCAATTCCACGCGATAACGGCCCGCGGGCAGGTTCGTGAACCGATACTGGCCGTCCTGGGTGAGTTCGCCATGGCGGATGAAGCCATAGGTTTCGGAAATGAGCTTGATGGTGCGTTGTTCACCCTCCGCACCTTCGACTCGCCCCACAATCGCGCCCAGGAGGGGAAAATCGAGGTGGGTCTGATTCCGCCCATCCATGCGCAGTCCGGTGGCGATGAGGCCAATGCCCGCAAGCTCGACATCATACAGGCCCGGAGCCAGGTGTTCGAACAGGAATGTGCGGGCATTGTCCAGGGTGGTTTCCGCGGCCTTTTCGCCATCTTGCCATAGGATGACGGCCTGACCCGCCCGGCCACCGGGCACATCCCCGCGGATGACGCTTTCCCGCGCGCCTTCGCCCACGGGCAGGAGCTGGAAGTTCACCTCGTAGGTGATGGGCTCCCCCTCCCGACCGGGCACGTGCGCGGTCTCCAGGCCGTCCGCGATCTCGCTTTCATAATCACCCTGCACGACCTGGATCATGAACGTGCCTTTGGTGTGGATGAATTCGTAATAGCCGTCGGGCTTGAAGGGATCGCGACCCGTCTGGGTACGCGGGAATTGGGTCCCGGGCTCCGCGTTCTCCCAGCGCATCTCCAATTCGATGCCGTTCATGCCCTGTCCGGCCACATTCATCACCCGTCCGTAGAACATCTCCCGGTTACCGGTTTCTTCGGGCGGCAGCAGCCGTTTTTCGACCACCGTATAGCGCATGGTGGGCGGCGGGGCCAGGATCAGGTCTTGCCGCACCACCGGGGATTCGGGCGTGACCGTCACTTTTTCCGATGCGCCCTCGGTGGAAATCACATACTCGCCCGCTAGCCCGGGGCGGAAGACGAATTCGCCCAAGGCATTGGTCTCGACGGTTTTGTGCAGGATGCCGTTACGCTGGATGTGCACGGAAATCTCGGGCAGGGTGATGCCGTCCGCGTCCAGCACTTTGCCCGCGATTTCATACTGGCCGGGCGGTGCGATGCCCGGCACGTCGATCACATCCACATCGCCCGGTGTCAGCGTAATGTCGTGGGCCGCGACGCCCCACCAGGGGATGAACAGGTCGTAGGAACCTGGGGACGCGGTCAGCTCGAAGCGGCCCGACGCATCGCTGATATCTCGGGCCGCGATCCGCCCTTGGGCGTCTCGCAGTTCGAGGGCCACGCCCACCAGGGGTTGCTTTTGCGCGTCGGTGACTTTGCCCGTCACCGCGGCGGTATCCTCCTTGGGCCGCAATTCATGGCGGATCTTCGCGGGCGTGTCCTTCAACAGTTGCACGATGGGGAGTTGCCCATCCAGCCCGAATTGCAAGTCCCAGGCGTGGGTGTACCACGACATCTGGTCCCAGGCCGGGTTGAAATCCCCCATGGGTTTCGAGGCCAGCAACCAGGTGCAGACCGTGAAATACCAGGGCGGGGCTTCATCTTGTAGGAATTTGACGATGCGCATCTGCCATTCGGCCTGGGTGGTGGGATTCACCTTGGCGTAGCGGTTGTCATCTCCCCAGCCCACCACCGGCCCGCCTTCGGTACTGATGATGGGGATGTAGAAGCCCAATGCTTCGTACACATAGTGCCCCCACAGCTCCCACGCCCGGAAGCAATTCGCGTCGTCGAAGATGGTGTCGCCTGGATTTTTATTTTGCTCCCGGATGCGATTCACTTCCTCCAGCGACCGGCCATCCCAGGCCCAGCGGTTGAATTTGTCGTAATCCTCACGGGTGATGGGGATGCCCATCTCCTGGATCTGTTCCCAGGTCAGGTGGCTGTATTGCCATGCGGCCAGCCGGTCATACTCCTCCTGGGTCAGGGGCTGACCTTCCTGGTTGACGGGATCGTAGGGATAGTCCAGGGGATGGTTGAGGGTGTAGTTGTGGATGGCCAGCCATGCGCCCTTCTCGAAAATATCGATGCGGCCTCGTTCCACCACCTTGGCGATGCCGTTGGCCTTGGAGCCAGGCCCCATGGCCGGGAACGCGGGTAGGCCGCCCATGCTTTGGATCACGTCCGCGTCGAAGATGAAGTTATCCACGACGATGTCTAGCCAATTATCCGGCCGATGGTTATCCTGCCATTCCGCGGGCAGGTCGGGCTCGTTGTTCGTTTCAAAGTAGCGCACGCCCACATCGATGAGCCGTTGGATCGCGTCGATCTCCCGCCCGCCGATGTGGCCCGGATTGGGGCGTTCCCGATACATGCGCACCACGGGCATAATGCCGTTATCGAGCAGCGCCCGACATAATTCAATCGAGGAGCCCCCGCCATCATCCAGCAGTTTGACCCATTTGATCTGCATCGCCTTGAGTTCATCGATCCAGAATTGCAGATCCGCGCCCGATGGATGGTACACACTCGCAGACCAGTGGACGCCACGGCCATTATCCTCTGGGGGACGGGGATAGTCGGAGAGGGGTTTGGGGGACATGGATGTGCTCCTGCTTTGAAATTGGTAGACCGGGAAACCAGTAGGCCGGTAGACCGGGTGGGAGAGCGAATCGACCCGGTTTCCCTGGTTTCCAGGTGTACCGGGTTACCGCCCACGATTTTCGTCTGTATCGGCGCTGGCAAGCCAGCCGTTGGACTGCTATGAAAATAGGATTCGGATCAGGATTAGGATGGAGGTCGTCAGGACAACGTTGAGCGAGGCGCCAACGGGCGTGACACGTGATGCGTGAAACGTGAG
>DRQW01000099.1 GCA_011371305.1 Anaerolineae bacterium
CAGGCGACATGATTCGGGGTGATGATGGCGGGCCCACGGTCGGGCATGTTTTCCAGGCCCTGCACATCCAACCTGACCAGCAATCTGAGCAGAAAACGCAACACGCGTTGGGCAAATCGCCAACCCCAGGGCGTTTTGATGGCGGGGGATGTGGATTCACTCATCGGGCGTCAATCGACGATGGCCTTCTGCCAGAAGACGATAATCGGCAATGGGTTCACGAAGAGGAAGGAGCGCGGCGGAGAAAAGCGCGGTTTCGCCTGGAGGCAGCTCCGCGGGCGTGGTGGCCGCCTCACGCAATCCGACCACCCGTCCCTCGGCATCCAGCAAGGTGACGATGACGTGCACATCGTAAGCGACATCCGCGCCGGTGTTTACCACCTCACCAGTGATGGTGTAAATGGCCTCCCCCGCGTCCTGGATCAGCACATTGCGGATGGTGAAATCGCGGTGGTAAAAGGGGACGTGGGCGGCTTGGGCGCGGAGGATTCGGGTTTGATAACCATCGAACTTGGGGGGATAGGGAAGGAAACGCACGACAAAACCCGCGCGTTCCTGAGGAAGAAGCAGGTCCTGCAAGAGAGGCGCTTGGGCGCTGGCGATGATCGCGCCCTGGGCATCCAATAAATCCACCTGGATCACGACGCCCTCCAACGGCTCAGCCCCGGCCAGCATGACTTCGCCAAAGGCCCACAACCCATCCACCTGTTCGCTGAAGGTGAGGGGAGCGATGTGGACGGGTGGGGGCGTCGGTGCGGGGGTGGGCTCCCCGGCATCCAGCCGGGCTTCGGGATCGGTGGGGATGATGATTTGCTGGCCTACCAGCAGGCGACGGGGGTCGGTGATGCCGTTGGCTTCCTGGATGGATTGGACGGTGACGCCATAGGTTCGGGCCAGGCCGATGAGGGTGTCGCCCGGGCGCAGGGTGTGGATGATGGGGGTAGGTTCGGGCGTGGGGGTGGCCGTGGGCGCGGGTGTGGCCGGAATAGGGGTGGAAGTTGGGCTAGGGGTTGGTGAAGGGGAAGGGACGGGTTGGGTTGGGGTGGCCATAGGCGCGAGGGTAAGGGGCGTGGGGGTGGGTTTAGTGATGACCTGACCACACCCGCTCAAGACCAAAAGCCAGGGTAGGAACAAAAGGAGTCTAGCCAACACCGATGAGGGAAGTCCGGCGGCGGCGGCGGTGCAGGCGTTGCACCGAACGGTATTCGCGCAGTTCCAGGGCCAACACAAGCCCGGTTCCTATCAGGAAGAGCAAAGGCAGGGGCGCCAGAGCCCAACTCCCCACGACTGTGATCACGCCGAGGGTTAGGAGAGCATAAGCGAAGGCCAGGGCTTCGGGAAGGAAGTCGCGCAGCGACATGTGCCGGGGCAACGCGGCCTGGCGGGGCCCTCGCCCCTGCTTGGGGGTGCGGTCGAAGATGCCGCCCTGATAGCGCAGGCCCTCGATCACGGAAAGCGAGATGGCCGGGGAAAGGCCCATGAACAGCACGGCCAACACGGGCAAGGCCCACAAGCGCTTCAAGCCATCGCGGCCCTCCAGCGTCCATTGGGCCAGCGAGAACATGATGAAGGGCGCCGCGGAAAAGCCCATGGAAAGCATGCCAATGCCCGGCAAGGGGAGGTGGACATCGGGGATCAGTGCCAGGGGGAGGGAGAGAAGCAACAAAAGCAGCAGGGGGAGATGGAACCCGTATCCGCCCATGTGGGCCAGGGCATATAGTTTCTTGCTCCAGGCCTTTTCACTGCGCAGGAGGGGCAGGGCCAGTTTGCGCAGGGTTTGGATGGAGCCTTTGGCCCAGCGTCGCTGTTGGCGTTTGAAGCCGGTGAGCACAGGGGGCAGTTCCGCGGGGGCGACGATGGCGTTGACATAGCCGCCCCGCCAGCCTCGTAACTGCGCCCGATAGGCCAGGTCCAGGTCCTCGGTGACGGTGTCGGCCTGCCAGCCGCCTGCGTCGTCGATGGCTGCCCGACGCCAGAGCCCCCCACTGCCGTTGAAGTTCTGCATGAAGCCGGACGCGGAGCGGGCCTGCTGTTCCACCACGAAGTGGCCGTCCAGGGCCAGGGCCTGGGCCGCGGTGACGAAGTTCTGAGAGCGGTTGAGATGCCCCCAGCGGGTTTGGACAAAGGCCAGATCGGGATGGGCGGACAACGCGGTTACAGTTTGTTTCAGCCAACCGGGTTCGGGCGCGAAGTCCGCATCGAAGATAGCCACATAGTCACTGTCATCCTGTTGCAAGCCAGCGGCCAGCGCGCCAGCCTTGTAGCCCCTGCGGTCTCTGCGATGGAGATGGACGATATCCAGGCCACGTTCACGGCGCAACCGGGCCACCAGCCTGGCTACGCGGGCGGAGGTACTGTCGGTCGAGTCATCCAGCACCTGGATGCGAAGTTTTTCGGTGGGGTAATCCAGGTGAGCGATGGCTTCGATGACCCGTTCTGCCACCTGGCGTTCGTTGTAAATGGGCGCCTGGATGGTGACCGTGGGCCATTCATCGGGCGGCGAGGCGTGTAGGGGCCAGTCGTGGCGAGCTCGATAGCGCCAAAACAGGGCCACCGAAGCCCCCACGAAAAGGCCGTAGAAGGTCAACAAAAAGACTGCGCTCTGATAGAGCGCAGGAAGGAGGGTTTGCAGGTGATTCATGGAAGGTGGGTGGTTCGTGGGTTGGGTTGCGACGAAGGATAGCTGTTCTGAAATAACGTTGTGTTCGTTAGCAAAATCAACTCGAAGCTCGCGTGGCGCGAAGCGCCAACGGGCGTGAAATGTGATGCGTGAAACGTGATGATTTACGCATCACGGACTCGGCTTCCCGCGCCAACCTGGCCGCGAGGCATTTTCATCGGTATCGGCGCGCGGCCGCGCGTGGTGCCTGCTTTGAAAATAGATTCGGTAGGCCGGGAAACCGGTAGACCGGTAGACCGGGGTGAGCGAATCGACCCGGTTTCCCTGGTTCCTGGTTTCCAGGTATCCCGGACTACCGCCCACAATGCGCAGGCCACCTGCCACCTGCCACTTGCAAACTTGCATACTTGCAAACCTGCTTGGCAGCCTTTGCGCCTTAACGTGAGATTTTCATCTAGACGTTTTCCGGTTCAACTGGGCCAGGCCATAGAGCAGATCGCGGGCGAGGTCAGCGTACACGGGGATGCTGCGATGGACATCTTCCAGACGGATGGATTCGTTGGGCGCATGGCTGAGGAGGCTGCGACCGGGCCCGAAGCCGATGGTCGGGATGCCTGCAAGCCCCATAGTATAAACGCCATCGCTGGAAAATCGCCAGATCCCCACCTCGGGTTTGCGGCCCAGACTGCGTTCTACCGACGCCGCGGCTTGCAACAACAGGGGATGATCCTCGGCCAAGAGCCATGCCGGATAGTAGGCATCGGCCGCGAGGCGATAGCCGGTATAGGTGTGCTGCTGATAATGAGCGATGCGTACATCGGCCCGCACCCCTTCCCGTTGGATAAGGGTTTCCAGCTCGGCCAACACGCGCGAGGTGGTTTCCCCCAGGGTGATACGCCGGTCGATGACGAGATCACAGCGGTCGGGGATGGCGTTTCGCGCGCTGCTGTGGGTGGTGAACTGGGTGATCGCGATGGTGCCCTGCCCCAGAATGGGATCGGTCATGAGGCCCATACCCAGCAACTCGATGCCAAAGACCAGCCGGGCCGCGGCATAGAGAGCATTGTCGCCCTGTTCGGGCATGGCGGAATGGGCGGTGCGGCCATAGGTAGAAAGGCGGATCTCCATGCGCCCGCGATGGCCTCGTACCAAATGCATTTCCGTGGGCTTGGCTATCACCGTCCAATCGGGTTGCACGCCCAACTCGGCCAAGGAAGCCTGCAAGGCAAGACCTTCGGCGGGTTCTTCTTGCACCACCAGGACCACCAGGATCTGGCCGGGCAGGGCGTGGTCCCGATTGGCCAACATACCCAGGCCATAGAGCATGGCCGCCAGGGGCCCCTTGGCATCCACACTGCCCAGGCCATACAGCCGCCCTTCCAGAATCTCCCCACCAAAGGGGTCCACCTCCCAGGCGGTGGGATCACCCATGGCCGCGGTATCGAGATGGCTGTCCATGAGCAGGACGGGGCCATGGTCGGGCCCCAGCCTGCCCACGACATTGCCGACGGCATCGATCCGCACATCTCGGAAGCCCAGGGCACGCATCTCGTCGGCAACCAGCCGCGCGAGGTCTGCTTCCTGGCCCGAGGGGCTGGGGGTGCTGACGAGGCGCTGCAGGAAGTCGGTGCAGGCGTCGGCCAACGCGCTGCTCATCCGTTGGCGGACGTCTGGAGGGCGGGCGGGGAGACGGGGGAGAAGGGGCATGGGGTTCAGCGTGCAGTGGCAGGGGTTAGTAGGCGCCTTCCCCGATGATGACTTTGGGGATGGTGCGAAGGAGAATGGAAATGTCGAGGGCGGGAGACCAGTTTTCGACGTAGTAGATATCGAGCATGACCATTTCGTCGAAACTGAGATTGGAGCGACCGGAAACCTGCCACAGGCCGGTCATGCCTGGCAGGGCCTGAAGGCGTTTACGATGCCAGGGTTCGTATTGTTCCACCTCTTCGGGCAGGGCGGGCCTGGGCCCGACCAGGCTCATTTCTCCCTTGAGCACATTGAAGATTTGGGGGAGTTCGTCCAGGCTGGTCCGACGGAGGAAACGCCCGACCCGGGTGAGGCGGGGGTCATCTTTGATTTTGAAGATGGGGCCATCGGCCTCGTTGAGGGCTTCGAGCTGCGGCTTCAGGCGTTCCGCTTCGGGGATCATGGAGCGGAATTTGTAGGCTTTGAAGAAATGGCCATTGCGGCCCACCCGGGTCTGGACGAAAAGCACCGGGCCTGGGGAATCGAGCTTGATGGCCAGGGCCAGGACCCCCATGATGGGCAAGGCCAAGACCAGCCCCAGGCTACTCAATGCCAGGTCCATGATCCGTTTTACCAGAAACTGGGTGCGGGTGAAGCCGGCTTTTTTGACGCTGATCAGGGGGATGCCGTTGAGCATTTCGATATCGACCCGGTCGAGGCTTAATTGTAACACATCGGGCACGACGCGCGCCCGCACATTCATGCGTTCGCATTGATGGAGAATGCTGGTGATGCGGCGGTGATATTGCCAGGGCAGGGTCACGATGACTTCATCCACCTGATTTTCCACCAGCACTTGAGGCAGGTTATCGATGGGACCGAGGCCATGGAAGGGCCCCAGGTTTCGCTGGCCCTTTTGTGGGTTGTCGTCAAGAAAGCCCAGCACGTCGTAACCCAATGCGGGCTCGGCCAGCAGGGTGCGCATGATGGTGCGGCTGATCTCGCCCGCGCCCACCAACAGAATGCGCCGGGTTCCCAATCCTTGCTTACGCATCCACGAAGTCAGGTAACGATTGCCCAAATGCGCGAGGGTGGTCAGCAGGAGGATGAACCCACCCGCCATGCCATAAACCAGGCGGGAATGGTACAAGGGGTGGGACATGTAGTTGCCAACCATGAGCACAATGGTGACGATGGCACTGGAGGTGAAAAGGCGGGAGAATTCCGCGAAGAAGGAAGCTCCCCGCGGCATGGTATAGACGCCCTGAACATAGAAGATGAGCAGGGTGAAGATGGCTGCGATGACCCCCACCTGGAAATAAAAGCCGAAATCGGTGTAGAAGGCGGGGTCCACCGTGTGATACCATTGCCGTTCGTAGCGCAGATACCACGCCAAATAGAAGGCAAGAATCACCGATAGCGCGTCGACGCCAACCAGGAGGAATTTCTGATAACGGTGAATGAACTTAAGCATGGTCATGCAAAGCACGGGCATAGACGCGAGCTGTCTGGGCCGCGGCGCGCTCCCACTGAAATTGTTGGGCGTGATGGATGCCCTGCTCTCGCATGGCAGCGAGGCGTTCCGGCTCCTTCTCGGTCACCGTCCACATGGCTCGGGCCAGGGCTTCGGGCTCGTTGGGGTCGATGGTGATGGCTGCGTGGCCTGCGACTTCGGGCAGGCTGCTGGCGTTGGAGGTGATCACAGGTACGCCGCATCGCATGGCTTCGGCGACCGGCAGGCCGAATCCTTCATAGCGGGAGGGATAGACAAAAAGGGTGGCCGCGTTGTAAAGCCAGGGCAGATCCTCCCAGGGCACAAAGCCCAGAAAGTGGACATGCTGCTCGAGCCCCAGTGCCTGCACCCGTTGGAAAATCTGCCGATAATGCCACCCCTTGCCTCCGCCGATCACCAATGGCAGGGGGCGCTGTGCCAGCCCCCGATAGATGGCATAGGCTTCGATGAGGCCCAGGTGGTTCTTGCGAGGTTCCAGGGTGCCTACCATGAGGATGAAGCGGTCGGGCCATTGTTTTTTGGCGCGATACGCTTCCACGGCCCGCTCAGGCAATGGGCGATAGCGTGCGTCCACGCCAGGGTAAACGACCACAATCTTTTCTGCAGGGACCTGGAGCAGGGCTTGCAGGTCATGCGCGGTGGCTTTGGAGTCTGCGATGACGACGCGGGCACGCCGGCAGCTCAGGGCAGTCATGCGGGCGAGATAGTGTCGTCTGGTGCGAGGGAAAGCCTGGGGAAACCGAAGGAAGGTGAGATCGTGTACGGTGACGACCTTGGGCATGGGGGCGGCCAGGGGCAGGGCGTAGGCGAACCCATGCAGCAGGGCTAATTCCAGCCTGCGGGCCAATCGGGCCACCTGAAGCTGCTCCCACAGGATGCGCTGCCAGGGTTTGGCGGACAACCGGGCGGGGTAATGGGGGGTGAGCCCGGCGGGTGCAAACCCCCGGTCCATCAGAAAGGCATGATAGTGGAAATGGGGTGCCTGTTGGGGCAGGAAGGTCAACAGGGCCTGGCTATACTGATGGATGCCCGCGCCCCGGTAACTCGGTGCGGTCGAGAGCAGGGTGGCCATCAGGCCGACGGTCGGGCGAGATGTTGAAGGGCTCACAAAAATAATTATACGGTATGTGTTCGGTATTCAGCCAACCATGCATCGGTTGAAACGCTTTTCAGGTTGGCAGATGGCATGGGTTCATCGTACAATAACTTTATGCGAATCGCCGTCATTTCCGACATCCATGGGAATCTGGTTGCGTTGCAACAGGTGCTGAAAGCCATCGATGCGTTGCAGCCCGACACGTTGGTCTGTTTGGGTGATGTGGTAGGCTACGGCCCCGAGCCCGAAGCGTGTGTGGCGTTGGTGCGATCCCGTGCGGCGTATTGTCTGGCCGGGAACCATGACCTGGGCGTGCTGGGTGCCATCGATCTGGCGCAATTCAACCCGGTGGCGCGGGAAGCGATTCAGTGGCAACGCGCGCGCCTGAGCCAAAAGAGCCTGGACTGGCTGGCCTCGTTGCCGAGTCGGTTGGAGCTTCCTGAGCTCACCCTGGCGCATGGCAGTCCCCGGGCACCCGCGTGGGAATACGTCACCGATGCGGAGACCGCGGCCGCGAATTATGACGCGTTCACCACGCAAGTTTGCCTTATCGGCCACAGCCATCTGGCCATTGCCTGGCGGATGCACCGGGAGAATCAACGGGTTCACGTGGCATTGGAAGCGGAAACGCCGGGCGTTCCGCTGGCGTTGGACCTGACGGAAAAGTGGTTGTTGAATCCGGGCAGTGTGGGGCAGCCGCGAGACCATGATCCCCGGGCAGCTTTTGCCATGCTGGATACTGCCACCTGGCAATGGACCTGGTATCGTGTGGAATATGATATCGCGGCGGTCGAGCAAGCCATTGTGGCCGCGGGCCTGCCCGAGGTGTTGGGCACCCGTCTTTATCTGGGATGGTAACAACCATGGGTTTGCAAAGTTACTGTTAAATCACATGTTCGCACATACGAACTAAATTCGCGACAATTGTCCCCCTATTTTGTAGCCCCACCACAGTTGGGCACTAATTATGGGGCGAATGGGCGGAAAGAGAACCGAGTGGTCCGACTGAGCTTGACGATAAGTGCTTATTTCGGCACGGCTACTTTTGCGAAACCGATTTGCCAGTTCGTGGTGTTTTTGTTAGGATAGATTTCAGCAGACTGGGATTGGTACAACATCGCCTAGAGGATTGCAAGCTCTGGCGAAGCTTGGTTCCCCCCTTTCCTCCCAGGCCCTCTCATTGGGTTTTGTCTGCGAAGCAACTTTCCCCCTTGCACAAGTAAATATCATCGCCCAAGAGAGACAAAAGTCTCACCTACTTTGACGCGCCGTAAAGTGCGTGTTGTGAACGCGCGTCCTGTGTTCTCCCCCGCCGACGTCCCCCGATCTCTTCCACCGAATCAGAAGCGAAAGGAAAGGCGCCCCAATGGAACGCCCCATGGATCCCGAATGGGCATGGAAGGCCGCGCTCGGTGAACTCGAGCTGGCGCTTCAACGCCCTGTCTTCGACAACTGGCTGAAAGATACCCGTTTCGTCGCTTTTGAGGATGGCGTTTATATCATCGCCGTCAAAAATTCCTTTACCCAGGAATGGCTAAATCAGCGCCTAAAGGGCACCATCAAACGACGCCTGACGCGACTGAGCGGTCGAACGGTGGATGTGAACTTTATTGTCCGTCCCGAGAAAGCCACCATGCCCTCGACTTCCTCGCCCGATTCCCCCCTGCTGAACCTCGTGCAGGAGGACCTGTCCGACGGGCTGTTTTCCTCGCCCTCCGCCTTTGCCGAGACCAACCTGCAGCGGAATCGCACGTTCGCCAACTTCATCGTAGGCGATGGCAACCGATTTGCCTATGCTGCATGCCAGGCGGTCGCACAAAATCCGGGCGCGGCTTACAACCCCCTATTCATCTATGGCGGCGTGGGGTTGGGCAAAACGCATCTTTTGCATGCCATTGGCAACGCCACCGCGGAGGCCGGGTACAACGTCCGCTATGTGACGTCGGAAACCTTTACCAATGAAATGATCGAATCTATCCGCACGCAAACCAATGTCGCGTTCAGGCAAACTTATCGCAATGTGGATGTGCTTCTCATTGATGATATCCAGTTCTTGCAGGGCAAAGAAAGCACACAGAATGAATTCTTCCACACGTTCAACAGCCTGACCGCTGCGAACAAGCAAGTGGTGATCGCCAGTGATCGGCCGCCGCATCTCTTGACCAAGCTGGAAGACCGGCTCCTCTCGCGCTTCGGTGGCGGCCTTACGGTGGACCTAGCGCCTCCTGATCTGGAACATCGCATCGCTATCCTATATGCCAAAGCGTATGAGAAAGGGGTGGTGGTGCCTGAGGAGGTTATTCGCTACATTGCCGAGAGTTTTCCTCACAATGTGCGTGAGCTGCAGGGCGCGCTGAACCGCGTCACGGCTTACGCGCAGCTCCACCAAATGCCCCTCACCCTTGCTCTGGCACAAAAAGTCTTGGAACCCCATCAGGTTCCTATGGACCACAGCCCGGAGGCGATCCTGGAGGCTGTGGCCAAGGAATTCAACATCACTGTCAGCGAGCTAAAAGGCCCGCGCCGCACACGCCGCATTTCCGTCCCCCGACAGGTCGCCATGTATCTCATGCGCGAGATGGCCCAGCTCTCCTTCCCCCAGATCGGTGAGTTTCTGGGCGGCCGCGATCACACCACAGTGATGCACGGTGTGACCAAGGTAGAAAAGAACCTGCAAGCGGATCCCATCATCCGGGATAAACTGGAGCGGATTCGGGCGCGGTTGAAACGATAGCGCTGGCTGGGATCGGAAAAAGCTTTTCATTCGGTGTGGATGAAAAGGGGTTGACGCGCGCCCGCCTGTGGATAAGTTGAGGATTTCTGTGGATAACATGGTTGTGCTGTGGATAAGTGCGCGGGCAAGGCCATGATAAGCCCCAGCTCCCTGACCGGGCTCATCGGGGTTTGGAGGAGGATCGGGAGGGCAGAACAAAGATGAACATGAGGTCGTTGACGTTGGTGCGGGTGGGCCCGGTGATTACCAAGTCGTGGACAGCCTGGAGGTAGGGGTAGCTGTTGTTTTGGGCCAGATAGGCTTGTGCATCCAGGCCCAAGGCCCGGCCCCGGGCCACGGTGGTGGCGTCCGCGAGGCCCCCCGCAGCGTCGGTGGGGCCATCGGTGCCGTCGGTGCCCAAGGAGATGATGAGGATGGGATCGGCTTCAGGGATTTGGGCCAGGGCGATGCCCGCGGCCAGCGCGAGTTCCTGGTTACGCCCGCCCTTTCCATCCCCGCGCAGGGTGACTGTGGTCTCCCCGCCCAGGATGAGGCAGGCGGGTGGCGAGAGGGGACGCCCATGGGCGACGATCTCCCGGCCCAATGCAACCAGGACCTGGGCCACTTCGCGCGCTTCGCCCTGGACAAAGGTGCTGAGGATGGCCGCGTGAAAGCCCTGGTTTTCGGCCTCTTTTCGTGCGGCTTCGGCCGCGATCGCGTTGTCGCCGATGATGACGTTGTGGACGCGACGGAAGAGGGGATCGCCGGGTTTGGGGGTATCGGGCACCTGGCCAGCCAGCCCAGCCTGAAGGCGTTCGCGCACAGCCGGTGGGATGGCGGTTTCCAGCGCGTATTTTTGGATGACGGCCCAGGCATCGGCCCAGGTGGTAGGATCGGGCGCGGTGGGCCCGGAGGCGATGACATCCAGGGGGTTGCCGATGACGTCGGAGAGGATGAGGCTGAGGACCCGGGCAGGGGAAGCCAGGCGCGCGAGTTGTCCTCCCTTGACTTGGGAAAGGTGTTTGCGCACCGCGTTGATCTCATGGATGGTGGCGCCGCTGGCCAGGAGCAGGTCGGTGGTGCGTTGGAGGTCGGTCAGGGTGAGGCCCGACGCGGGGAGGGTGAGGAGCGCGGAGCCGCCGCCAGAGATGAGGGTGATGAGCAGGTCGTTTTCGGTTAAGGCCGCGGCCATCTCGACCGCGCGGCGGGCGGCGGCCACGCCCTGCGCATCCGGTACCGGATGCGCCGCCTCGACCACGGTCAGCGGTTTCCATGACGCCGCGTCCTCGGGGCCATGCCCGTATTTGGTGATCACCAGACCGTGGTCGAGGCGATGGCCCAGGCCGTGGGCCACGGCCTGGGCCATGGGCGTGGCCGCCTTCCCGAACGCGAGCAACACGATCCGCCGAAACCCATCCAAACCATACCTCACCCCTTCAACCCAAAACGCGTCCGGCTCCCAACGCACCGCCCTGTTCACCGCCTGTGCTGGCTCCACCGCATCCAGCGCCGCCGCCAGAATCGGCAAAACCCGCCCGCGTCGTTCCGGGTCCGGCTGCAGAAATGACACATCGAAATGACTCATATCAGAACTCCTCGATATCACCGTAACGCAGATTTTCGATCACCATATAACCCACCGCAGTCACGGCCATCAGGATCACACTCATCGCCAGCGCCTGCCCGAAATTCAACCGACCGGGCTGGCCCAGCAACCGATATATGGCCACGGGCAAGGTGGGAAACTGAGGCCGGGTCACCAGCAAACTGGCACTGAACTCGCCCATGCTGATGGTAAACGCGAACACCCCTCCCACCAGCAGCGACCGCCACAACATGGGGAGATCAATGTAGCGCAGCACCCGCGCCGTACTCGCGCCCAACACCCGCGCCGCCTCCCGCAAATGCGGATGCATCCCTCGCAGCACAGGCAAAATGGACCGCAGCACAAAGGGGAACGCGATCAGCGTATGTGCGATGGGCACGATGATCAAACTCGTGCGCAGATTCAGGGGCGGGCGATTCAGGGCCACAATGTAACCGAACCCCAGGGTCACCGCGCTGGTACCCAGCGGGAGCATAAACAGCGGGTCGAGCAAACGAGCCAGGGAAAAACGCCCCCGATGGGGCTCGCTGAGCAGATAGGCCGAGGGAAGCGCCATGGCCACTGCGAACAGCACAGTCGCCATGGCAAAAGCCAGGGAATTGCGAGCCGCCTCGATGGGCGTCACGAAAAATATCGAGCCCGTACGGTTGACGAACAGCGCCTGATAATAAACCAGCCCAGGGCCATCCGGCGTGCGAAAAGACTGGATCACCAACGCGGCCAGGGGCGAAAGCAGAAACACCCCCAACACAAGAAAAATCCCCAACGCCATCGACTTCTCTCCCACGGTACGCAAGGGGCGTTGCGTGCGTTGCGCGGGCTGAAACTGAACAGGGATCGTCATACGTTGTTGCAAGTGGGTATAGACCACCATCATTGCCAACGTAAAACCCATCTGCAGGATGGAAAGGGCCGCGGCCACAGGCAGGTTGAAAAGCCGCACCGCAGTGCGGTAGATTTCCACCTCGATGGTGGCGAACTTAGGCCCACCCAGGATCAAAATCACACCGAAAGAGGTGAAATTGAACAGATAAGCCAGCAGACTGGCCGCCAGAATGGCAGGGAACAGCAGGGGCAGGGTGATATGCCGCGCTCGCGACCACGGCCCCGCCCCTAACACCGCGGCCGCAGCCTCCAACAACGGATCCAGATTCGCCCAAAACCCTCCCACAATCCGAATGATCACCGATGTGTTATAAAACACATGCGCCAGCAGGATAATCCAGATAGTATGCAAGAGATTGATGGGCGGCTGAGACAACCCCAACGCGGCCATAAGCCACTGATTGAGCAATCCCCGCGGCCCGATGAGTGCCAGAAATGCCACGGCCACCACCACGGTGGGCATGACAAAGGGCAACGTCACCAAAGCCCGGAGCAACATCTTGCCCGGAAACCGGAATTTGGCAAAGAGATAGGCCGCAGGCAGGCCCAACACCAAAGCGCCCAGCGTGCTCAACCCAGCCTGCCAAAAGGTGAACCATACGACCCGCAGGTAATAAGGCTTCTCCCATAACACCCGCAAACTCGCCGCGTCGAACCGCCCCTCGGGAAACAAACTGATGTTGAAAATCGCCAGAACGGGATAAATGAAGAACAGCCCGAGGAAAATCAAGGGGATCGCGGCCAAAAGCCAGCGTTGGAGACGAGTCAGGGGCATGGGAATGCCATCACGTTCAAAGCAGTCCGACGACGGGCGAGCCCGCGGCGGATACGGACAAAAATCGTGGGCGGTAACCCGGTATATCTGGAAACCAGGAAACCAGGGAAACCGGGCCGATTCGCTCCTCCACCCGGTCTACTGGTCTACCGGTTTCCCGGCCTACCAAATCTACATCGCAGGCGACACGAGCGTTGATTCGCCGATACCGATGAACATACCTCACGCCCAGGTTGGCGGGGGAAGCCATCTCGTATTCCGTATTGCGTATTGCGTGATGACGACTGGACGGAATACGCAGTGCGCAATACGCATCTGCCTCATCTGTGGTCTATTTTTCAGCCACGGCCCGGATGACATCGCCGCGGCGGAACAGTGCCGCGATCACGCCAAAGACCCAGCCCAAGGCCAGGATGATCGGATGCCGGGCCAGACGCCACCGACCGACCCGATAGGCCAGCCCGCCCGCCAACCCATGCGGATTGGGCACATGTGCCAGCCGGGCGACCCGAAACCCGGCCTCTTCCAGAGCCAGACGCAGGCTTTCGGGCGTGAAATGTACCCGATGGCGCGGTACATCCCAATGATACCAAAACTCGCCCCATAGCCGCGCGCCCAGGCCCGACCGATTAGGCACCTCCACGATGAGCAGCCCCCCGGGCTTCAGCGCTGCGTGCAGCTTACGCAACGCAGCCAACGGCGCATCCAGATGCTCCAGCGCGTGCCACAGGGTGATGGCATCATAATGCGCCTCCAACAGGATGGCATCTTCCACCCGAGTTGGTTGCACCTGCACGCCCTGGCTTCGGGCCAAAGCCGCGGCCCGCGCGTCCGGCTCGATCCCATCCACCTCCCATCCCAGACGGATAAGGCTGGCCCCATACGCGCCACTTCCGCAGCCGACATCCAACAGGCGGCCCGGGGGCGGCGGAGGGGGCATCCATGTCCACGCCCGGACGCGAGCCAACCCTCGGGCGAGCAACCCAGGCAGCGCCAACGCCCCTGGGTGGGGATAACCGAACCCCGCGCGGATCGTGGCAGCCAACCGCCCCCGCCAACCACCGGCCGGTCGGCTAACCGCCCGGTGGGGCTCGTAACCGGGGGGATAAGCCTCCTCGCGCGGGACTTCGCCCCCCATTGCGATGGCCGTGACCCCGGCCCCACAGTTGGGGCAGGCCCAGATAGGAAAACGCCGGGGATCGCCTCGACGAAAATCGGGCGGGGCGACCAGCAACCGGGTCGTCGCCCGCCCGCAAATAGGACAACGCGGATTGCTCATTCCCGCAGCATCACATCAGTCCAGGCCTCGATCCACTGCTCACGCTTGGCCGCGATCTCGTCGGGCGAGATCTGCGCAGGCGCCTGCGGCACCTCGGCCCACTGCCGGAAGAGCTCACCCACATCCGCCTTCCTGTTGGCCGGATACACCCACATGTGGGTGGGGATATCTTCCTGGAAGGTCGGACTGAGCATGAAATCCACCAGCTTGCGCGCGGCCTCTTGCTTCTCGCTCTTGGCGAGGATGCCGATGAACTCCACCTGCTCGAAGCTGTTGCCCGGCGTGTTCACGCTGGCCGTAGGCGGCTCGGGCAGGTCGTTGAAAAACACCTCGGCCGCGGGGCTGGTGGAGTAACTGACCACAATGGGCCGATCCCCTTCGCCGCCCGAACCGACGGTGAAATACCCGAAGTACGCGTCACTCCACCCATCGGTAACCAGCACATCGTTCTTTTTCAGATCACGCCAGAAATCCAGATAAGTGTATTCCCCCATTTCCCCAAACCGCCACACCGTCAGCAGCATAAAAGCCAGTCCGGGCGAAGAGCTCGCCGGATTCTGCACCACGGTCAGGCCCTTGTATTCGGGCTTGAGCAGGTCCTCAATGTCCGTGGGCGGAGCCAGGCCCTTTTCCTGGAACCAGGCGATGTCATAGTTCAGGGTCACGTAA
>DRQW01000100.1 GCA_011371305.1 Anaerolineae bacterium
AGCGCCGCGAACTTGTTGTCCGTCGGGGGGACGACCGTGGCGAAGTATTCCTTGAAGAGGTCGGGATACTCCCGCAGGCCATCTTCGATGCTGACGAAGATCACGCCCTGCTTCTCCCATTCCTCGCGCAGGGAATGATAGACCATCTCCGACTCGAACTGCGCGCCCAGCCCGGCCAGGAACTTGCGTTCTGCCTCGGGCACGCCCAACCGGTCGAAGGTCTCGCGGATGTAGGAGGGCACGTCGTCCCAGTCGCCCTTGCTTTCCGCCTCGGTGGGCTTGATGTAGTAGTAGATGTCATCGAAATCGATCTCGCTGAGATCCGGGCCCCAGTTGGGCATGGGCTTGGACCAGAAGATGTCCAGGGCCTTGTGGCGGAATTCCCGCATCCAGTCGGGCTCGCCCTTCAGGTCGGAGATCTGGTCGATGACGTCGTGATCGAGGCCCTTGCGGGCGACGTAAGTATATTCGACACCTTCGGTCTTCCAACCGTAGGCGTATTCATCTTTCAAGCCTTCAAGTGCCTTGCGATCCGCTTCAGTAGCCATAAGTCACTCCTGTTTTGGGGTTCACCGTTCACGGTTCACAGTTCACGGTTCACAGTTCACCGTTCACGGTTTTGGGTTGCCGTAAACACTGACCATGCAATTGACAATTCGCTGACGGCAATCAGCTATTGGCCATTTCCTTGGCTTCCAGCTCGTCCAAGTGTTCTTCCACCCAGCCGTAGCCTTTCTCTTCCAGCATCTGGGCGACTTCGGGCCCGCCTGTGAGGACGACCCGGCCATCGTAGAACACACTGACCTTATCGGGCTTGACGTAGTTGAGGATGCGCTGGTAGTGGGTGATGAGCAGTGCGCCCATGCCGTCGGCCACCAGTTTGTTGATGCCATCGGCCACGACGCGCAGCGCATCGATATCCAGGCCCGAGTCGCTCTCGTCCAGGATGGCGATCTTAGGCTTGAGCATGGCCATCTGCAGGACCTCGCCCCGCTTCTTTTCGCCGCCGCTGAAACCGTCATTGAGGTAACGGCGGGCGAAGGAGCGGTCCACGTTGAAGCGGTCCATGGTCTCCATCAGCTCCTTGCGGAACTCACGCATGGGGATGAGTTCGGAGCCCACCTCTTTGAACTCGCCCGTGCGCTCCATCTCCTCACGGACCTTATCGCGATAGCCGCGCACGCTGCTCACCGCGGCCCGGAGGAAGTTGGCGAAGCTGACGCCGGGGATGGCGACGGGATACTGGAACGCCAGGAAGATGCCCAGCTTGGCCCGTTCGTCGGGCTCCAGATCGAGGATGCTTTCCCCGTTGAAGAGGATGTCGCCTTCATAGACTTCGTAGTGAGGGTGTCCGGCGATGACATAGCCCAGGGTGCTCTTGCCCGAGCCGTTGGGGCCCATCAGGGCATGCACTTCACCCTGGCGAATGGTGAGGTTAACACCTTTCAAGATCTCGTTGCCGTCCACACCGGCATGGAGGTTCTTGACTTCAAGTACGGCGGTCATGGTTCGTGATGTCTCCTTGGAAAATAAGGATAGAATGGATTTCGATGGAGAATTTATGTGGCTGACTGCAAGGTCACAGATTCCTGTTCCTGAGGAGATTCGGAGGCAGGTTTGACCACAAAGGCGCAGTGATAATGGCCATCCACGATCTTTTGCGTAAGCTCTACATCGGCCCCTAAGACCTCGGCGAGCATTTTCTGCTCCATCTCGCAGATCTCACCATGGGCCGCGGCCAGTTCATGATAGGGGCAATTGTACTCATGCAGGACGATCACGTCCTCCTGTTCCGACATCTCGGACATGATCCCGCGTTCATCCAGAAGGCGGGTGTACATGCGGACGCGCTCCTGCAATGCCAGGCCCCGCATCCGGGGTTTGTACTGGCTGGCCATCTTCTGCCCCACGCGATCGAGCAAGCGATGCACCACCTCGGGCCCAAACTCGCTCAACAGCTCGTTATACAGCGCCAGGGCCAGGTCCTCACATTCGCACGCGAAGAGGTGGCGCGCGTTCTCCGTGAGCTGATAGACCCGCCCGGGCCGGCCACGGCCCTTCGCGGGCGCGGTCGTCGCGACCACCAGATCATCCGCGATCAGATATTGTAGCTGCTGGCGGATGGCCGTATCGCTCACGCCCAGGGCCTGGCGCAGATCCTTGATGCCCATGGGGCCGTTGCGCTGCAACAGTTTGATAATCTGCCCCCGCGGGGACTCATCGAGACGATGGTAGAGCATGCTCATGATAATCGAATGGCATCCAACGTGAGTGTGTGGGAGGGAACGGACTCAAGTATAGCACAGCTACCGCCCATCGTCAAATTTTTTCCTATAAAAATAGTGAAAAATCCATAAAAATGGGCTGCGCTTCATTCCCTTTCTCACGAAAAATCCAAACCATCCCCTCCAGGGAAACCCCGAGTCATCGCGCCGTCCTATGCTTCAAACACCAACACATGCATCCGGCCCGGCCCGAAGAGGCCATGATGGGCGTGCAGCTCGATATCGTCGTTCACGCTGAGCCCTGTGACCAATAACGCGCGGCTCACATCCTGGGGTCGGGTTGTGTGCCAGGCCCCATACCACGACCGCAAATCCGGGA
The DNA here is from genome assembly GCA_011371305.1 of Anaerolineae bacterium. GTDB lineage: Bacteria > Chloroflexota > Anaerolineae > J102 > J102 > M2005. Next base: position 2,605 of record DRQW01000100.1, read on the forward strand.
AAATACGCCGTACAGGCAACAACACCACATGGTGCAAGGGGAGAAGGCCGGGCAGCCAGGAGCGCCCCGCGCCCTGCACGAAAACCAACGTCCCTGAATCCGCCAACGCCGCATCCGCACCGGTCAACCCAACCATCCCCTCCGGTTCCAGATGGCCCCGCTGGATAGCATGCAGGCGCATTCCCACATCGGCCATCGCGCTCTTCAAATCAGACAAAGGCAATGCCTCGGGGTCCCAGGCGACAATGTCCTTCCGGCCGAGTTCCGAGAGATAACTCAGCAAGGCCAGCCGGGCCGCGATGGGATTCTCGGCCAGCTCCCAACTGACCCCCACGGTTTCGAAGCTGGCAAGCAAGGTTTGGAGCAGGGATGCGTTCATCCTCGATGGGCCTGGAGATCAACGGGGTTGGGAACGGTTGGGATGGCGGGTCACTCGCCGCCAGAAGGGCCTGAAGAGACGCGGGGCATGGATGAGATAACGCCACAGGGCGATAAAGCGTTGGTCCTCCCCCGCGCGCGTTTGGCCTGCCCGACGCCGTCGGAAGGCCTGGCGTAGCCCATGGAAATCGATATCCAACGGACAGGCCGAGGCACACAACCCCGCGGCATCGCACAAAAAGGTCTGCTGTGCTCCCAGTTCGGGTTTGAGCAACAGGGGGTTGATCACGGTACCAATGGGGCCGGTGTAGGGCGAATGGGCATAACCTTCGCCACCGATCTGCTGGTACACAGGGCAGGTGGTATGACACGCGCCGCAATGGATGCAGCGTAACGCCTGGCCGAATCCCTGGGCGATGATCTCACTCCGGCGGTTATCGACGATGATGAGATAGAGGGTTTGGGGGCCATCCACGCCCGGGGGAGCGGCCTGTTGCAGATGGGCGATGTACGCGGGGAGGGGCCTGCCCCAGGCACTGAGGGCAAACACCCGCATGAGCGCCTGGAGGCCTTCGAGATCAGCCACCATCTGGTCGATGCTGAGCACCAGAATGACATGTCGGGCCAGGGAAAGCAGGCTAGGATTGTGCCCATCGTTATCCAAGAACACAAAAAGCCCGTCTTCTACCACCGCAAAATTGACGCCCATCACCGCGACATCGGCCCGCAAGAGCATCCGGCGCAATCGCATCCGCACGAGGCTGGCGAGGCGATCGGGATCATAGGTCTCGGGCACGCGCCAATGCTGGCGCAACGCCTCGCTGATGCGTTCCACCGTCAGATGGCCTATGGGCCAAACCGGATGACCGGAATGGGTGTCCGTGAGCCGGGCCAGGAAATCCCCCAGCAACAGGGGCGTTAACCGAATGTTGTTGATCCTCGCGGCTTCATCCACCCGGATCTCATCCAACAGGGGGTGGTGATTCCGCAGGGCGTCCGCGGCATGGAGTTCACGCAACCGAGAGACAATGCGGCGATTGGCTTCCTGGGCGTTGTTGGCCCGCACCACGGTGATCCCCTGTGCGCGGACGGCTTGCTCCAAACGGGCGAGATGGCCGGGCAGGTCCTGCAACACGCGGTCCCGGGCCTGGATGGCCCGCGCTTTGAGCGCGTCCGCATCGGGGGTCGCGGCCCAGGCTTTCTCGCGGGATGCCGCGGCCAGGCTGCCCATGCGGTGGAACATGAAGCGCGTTTGGGGATCGGCGAGGGTCATGGCTTGCTATTGTCCCAAACCCGAGCCAGGTTTGCCAAATTCCCCACTCAAGCCAGGATAACCTCCCGACGCAAAAAAGGACGCACCCACCGCGGATGCGTCCTTTGTGTGCATTGGCTGGAAAACCACGCCCGCTTACGGCGTCAGGGAGCGAATATAGGCGATGATATCCTGGATAACCTGGGGATCCAGGTCCGCGTAAGTGGGAGGCATGACGGGCCCGTAGCCTTCCACGAGTTTGGCATGGGGATCGATGATGGATTCGAGCAGATAGTCGTCGTCCACGACCACGGTCGAGCCGTCGGCCAATGTGATCTCCTTGCCGTAGATGCCGTGCAGGGTGGGCGCCACGGGGGTATCCTGGTCCGTGTGGCAGGCGTTGCAACCGTTCTGGGTAAAGGCGGCCTCCCCGGCCGCGGGGTCACCCTCGTCGCCCGAAGGCGCTTGGGAGCCTTCAGAGGGGGCGGATTCGGGAGCCTGGGTGGGCTCGGCCGCAGGCTGTTCGCCCTCGCCCGCTTGGGCCGAGCTCAGCGATTGGATATAGGCCAGCAGGTCGGCCAGGTCCTGCTCACTGAAGTCGGAATAAGGGGGCATGACCGGACTGTAGCCTTTCACAATCTTGGCCTGAGGATCCAAAATCGATTCGATGATGTAGGCATCATCGGCCAACACGGTCTCGCCACCTTCCAGCTCCACCTCATGGCCATAGACGTTGTGCAAGGTGGGGGCGACGGGCGTGTCTTGATCGGTGTGACAGCTATTGCAGCCGTTGGTGGTAAAGAGCTCCTCGCCCCGGGCCGGATCACCCGCGCCTTCCGACGGTGCCGCGCCGCCACCTGCCTCGGGCGCAACGCCGCTGAGGGACTTGATGTAAGCGATGAGCGCCTGGATCTGGTCCTCGGGCAGGTCGGCAAAGTTTGTAGGCATGATGGGGTTGTAGCCTTCCACCACCTTGGCCGGAGGATCCACGATGGATTCGTGGAGATAGGCGTCATCCGCCACCACGGTGGAGCCGTCAGCCAGCTTGCGTTCGGTCTGATAGATGCCATGGAGGCTGGGCGCGGTGGGGGTATCCTGATCGCCATGACAACCCGAGCAGCCCAACTGGGTGAAGAGCTGTTCCCCTAACGCGACCAGGTCTTCACCGCCCTCAGCGGGAGGAGCGACCGGTTTACCACTCAGCCAGGCCTGGTATTGCTCCGGCTCCATGGCAACAACCTTGCCCACCATTTTCGTGTATCCCGTGCCACTATACTGACTGGCATAGAAGGGATACTCACCCGGCTTGGTGACAGTGAACCACATGGTGGTGAATTTCCCGGGCAGGATATCCTGCTGTTGGGCGAAGTTGGGCGCGTAGATGCTGTGCACCGTGTCCTGCGAGGTCATGATGATCCGTACCGGCTGGCCCACAGCCACATGCAATTCATCGATCTCACCTTTGCCATCGGGCGCATGTTGGAACTTCCACACCCAATGCTTGGCCACCGAGATCACATCTTCCGCGCCAGCCGGAACTTGCAGACTTTGCCAATAGATCACCGAGGACCAAAGGAAAAAGAGCAGAATGACCAGCCCCGCGCCCAGGGACCACCACTTGGGCACGGTGCGATCCGAATCGGGCCGCGCTTTTTCCTCGGCTATCTCACCGCTCAAGATGGACTCAAAGGCCAAAAGCGCGATCCAGATCACGAAAAACAGGCCCACCGAAAGCATGGTCAACAGCAACACGTTGAAGGGGCCGGCCACGGATGAGACCTTGTCAGGTAAGGACAAAAATGTGGGCATAAGGCAACACCTGCTTGGGAATGGTAGGTGTGGTGCTCGTTGATGATTCGAAGACGATACCAGGATTTCGTTCGGGTTTCCTCGTTCCTCGGAAAGGTCGGCCAACCGGACGACTTCCGTTTTCTAGCGATGGGGCAAGCCCTGTTGCGCGGTCAGTTCAATGGCGCGCTCAATGGGAATGCGAGCAATCCCCGCGTCTTTATCCACCCAACCGTAGCTGTTGAGCAGCTCCTCCTGTTGGGCTTTGTAGGCCTTCCAGTCACCCACGGGATCGATCTGGATCACGGGCTCTTTGAAGGTGGCGGTGTTCACGGGGAAGGCCGTCACTTTGGACGCGGTGAACTCGCCTTCCACGGCCGCGATGAAAGCCAGGGTGGCTACGACGAAGATGAGGACGAGCAACAGGAGCGTGCGGCCATAGCCGCCCGACTCGTAACCGGGATGACGGGGATTAGCTGACATGTCCATGGGCCTCCTCAGAAACGGTTGCGACCGGCAAACGGGGGTCATACAGGGGCGGCACACTGACCTGGGCCAGTTGGCGGAAGAAGATGGCCAGGAATAACCCGCCGATGCCCAGCCAGGCCGCGATGGACATCCACGGGAAGGCCAGTTTTTCGGGGGTGTAGGCGGGATAAATCATCCACAACAGGTCCACAAACCGCATGATCAACACCAGCCAGGCGATCTTCTTCAACCGGCCAGGCGCACGTTTCGTGCCCCGCACCAACAGGAACATGAAAGGCAAGAAGAAATGCAGGAAGATGTTGATCAGGGCGATCCATTGCCACCCCCCTTTGGTCCGGGCCAGATACCAGGTGGTCTCTTCGGGCAGGTTGGCAGACCAGATGATCAGGAATTGGGAAAAGGCCATATAGGCCCAGAGCATGATGCTGGCCAGCAACCAGTTCCCCAGGTCGCTTACATCCAACGTCTGGATGATCTGGTTCCAGGGTTTGAATTTCAGCATGCCCATGAGCACGATCACGCTGAACGCAAACCCGGAAGCCAGCGACCCCACCCCAAACATCATGCCGTAGATGGTGGAATACCAATGAGGCTCGATGGACATCATCCAATCCACCGAGGCGAAGGTTACGGTGATGCCGAAAAGCAAGATGCCCGGTGCGCTGAGGTTGCGGAGCTTTTTGCGCGTGGCCGCGTCATCGGGGTTTTGGTCCAGCCTCAGCGACCATTTGCGCAGGAGCAAAGCGATGCCGCTCCACAGCACGAAGTAGATCACACCCCGGACAATGAAGAAGGGGACGTTCAGGTAAGGGGCCTTGTGAGCCAGCACCTCATCATGGGCCACGACTTCCGCGTGGGACCATTCATAGAGGTGGGGGATACCGATGATCACGACGATAAACAACACGCCCAACAGGGGTAGGGTGGTTGTTGCGGCCTCCACCACCCGTTGGATGACCAGGCCCCAGCGGCCTCCCACGGTGTTCTGGATCATGAGGATGACCAAAGCGCCCAAAGCCACCTGCACCCAGAACACCCAGCCGATGAGATAGCCGGGGAAGAAGTCCTCAACGCCCAGGAAATAGCCCACCACGAGGGCCAACATGCCCAAGACGCCGACAATGAGTGCGATCTTTTGATAGGATTGCAAGCGTCGAATCAGCTTTTCGTCAGCCTGAATGCGAGTCATGGTCTGCTCCTTCATTGCGTCGCCTCCAGCTTCGCCACGTCCTCCGGAGGCAGCTGTTCCACCGGCGCGTGCTGGCTGAGCTGCAGGGCCTTGATGTAGGCGATAATCAGCCAGCGGTCGCGGACGGGGATCCGGTTGGCATAACTGGGCATGGCGCCGAAACCGTTGGTGATGGCGTAGAAGAAATAACCGGGCGCGGCCTCGCGCAAACGGTCTTGATTGAAGCTTTGGGGTGCGCGAAAGCCCCGCTGCACGATCATGCCGTCGCCATTGCCGGTGAAGCCATGGCAGGGTGCGCAATAGATTTCATAGCGCTGCCGCCCGTATTCCAGGTCCTCCTGGGTGATCTCAAAGGGGAACGCCTCGACATATTGGCCATCCACCTGGCCCGTGTAGAGGAACGCATCCAGCCGGGCTTCGCCATAGGGCACGGTATCTTCCACGGGGGGAAGGGCCGAACGTTCGTTGCCGAAGAAGGGGGCCGGGCGATAGGGATCCACTCGAGGTTGCTGGCGCATGGTCATGGTACAGCCCGAAAGCACCACCAACGCCAGCACCATCGCCCCGATCAGGCCCGCGCGGCGCAAGATGGAAGGAAGTCGTTTCGTGGGTCGCATGGCAATCTCCTATGGTTGCACTTCGGTGACTTCTTCGGGATGGAGACTTTCCAGAAAAGCCCGAGTGCGTTCTGGATCGAACCGCGGGTCGGCCGCTTCGATGACCAGGAAGAACTTATCGCGCGAAACCTGAGTGAAGTCCTTGGCGTTGAACACAGGATGATAGGGGTGCGGGAATCCATTCAACCCCAACATGCCAAAGACCGCAGCCAGCCCCGCGAAGAGCACGGTGAGCTCGAAGATGACGACGATGAACGCGGGCCAGCTATTGAAGGGGCGGCCACCGATAATGAGCGGATAGGCGATGACCGAGGCGTAGTACTGAATGCCAAACCCGGTGATCGCGCCCAACACACCGCCGATAAACACGATGTATTGGATGATGGGCTTGAAATTCAGGATCTCGGCCAGCTCTTCGATGGGGAAGGGCGAGTACGCCTCCATTTTGCGGTAACCCGCGGCCCGGGCCTTCCGGGTCGCTTCCACCACCTCCTCAGGCGTATCGAATTTGGCCATGAGACCGTACAGTTCACTCATGTTCAATGCTCCTTGCCGCGGTGAGAAAGATGGTGTACCAGTTCCTTCATCTCGAACATGTTAATCATGGGCAGCACCCGCAGGAACAGGAAGATGAGGGCAAAGAAGAAACCCAGGGTGCCGATGTAGAGGGACCAATCCCAGAAGGTGCCCGCATAGAATTTCCAGGTGGAAGGCAAAAACTCCCGATGCAGGCTGGTGACCACGATGATGAAGCGCTCCAGCCACATGCCGATGTTCACGATGATGGAGATGATGAACAGGATCCATGGGGTGCGGCGCACCTTCTTGATCCACAACAGCTGGGGCACCACCCCATTGGCGAAGATCAAGGACCAATAGTACGGGGCATAGGGGCCGGTCATGCGATTGTAGATCATGAATTGTTCGTATTCGTTGGCGCTATACCAGGCGAAAAACACCTCCATGATATAGGCATAGAACACGATCAACCCCGTGGCCAACATCACCTTGGCCATATTCTCCAGATGGCGGTCGGTGATGAAATCCTCCATGTGATAGAACTTGCGGATGGGGATGGCCAGGGTGAGCACCATGGCGAAGCCGGAGAAGATGGCGCCGGAGACGAAATAAGGCGGCAAGAAGGTGGTGTGCCAGCCGGGCACCTGGCTCACCGCGAAGTCGAAGCTCACCACACTGTGCACCGACACGACCAGGGGCGTGGCCAGTGCGGCCAGGAGCAGTGAAGCCCGGGTGTATTGCGCCCAGTGCCGGGCCGCGCCCCGCCAACCCAGGGCGAAGATGCCGTAAATCCGGCGCACCAGCTTGTTCTGGCCCATATCCCGCAAAGTGGCGAAGTCGGGGATCAACCCCACATACCAGAAGAGGAGGGAAATGGTCACGTAGGTGGAGATGGCGAACACATCCCACAGCAAGGGGCTGCGGAACTGGGGCCAAAGCTGGAACATGCTGGGGTAGGGGAGCAGCCAATAGGCCAGCCACGGGCGACCGGTGTGGATGATGGGGAACAGCCCCGCGTTGGCCACCGCGAAGATGGTCATGGCCTCCGCGAAACGGTTGATGGAGTTGCGCCATTCCTGGCGGAAGAGCAACAGGATGGCGGAGATGAGGGTGCCTGCATGCCCGATACCGACCCACCAAACGAAGTTCACGATGGCGAACCCCCAGGCCACGGTGTTATTCAGGCCCCAGACGCCCACGCCTTTGGCGAACAACACCGTGAGGGAAAGAAGCATCAGCATCACGATGAGAAACGCGATGCCGAAGCCGATCAACCAGCCCCGGGGCGTCTCTTTGGTGAGAACAACGCCGCTGATCCGGTCGGTTACGGTGGCATAGGTTTGCCCCGGACCGAGGACCGGGACTTCAGCCGGATCCGTCGATGCCGCCATAGTTTACACCTCCTCCGCAAGGTTGGGGTTGGGGTTCTTCAGCCGGGCCAGGTAGGTGGTCCGGGGTCGCGTGTTCAGCTCGCCCAACAATTCGTAGTTCAGCGGGCTCTTCTTCAGATGCGCCACCTGGCTCTGTTCATCCACGATGTTGCCAAAGACGATCGCGTCCGCAGGACAGACCGCCTGGCACGCGGTCTTGACCTCGCCATCCCGGATGGGGCGACCTTCCTTCTTGGAGCGGATGCGGGCCGCATTGATGCGCTGTACACAATAGGTGCATTTCTCCATCACACCACGGGAGCGGACGGTGACATCGGGATTGCGCATCAATTGCAATGAGGGCGTCTCCACATCCACATACTGGAAGAAGTTGAAGTGGCGCACTTTGTAGGGGCAGTTGTTTTCGCAATAGCGGGTGCCGATGCAGCGATTATAGACCATGTCGTTGAGGCCTTCCCGGCTGTGGACCGTAGCCGCGGCCGGGCATACCAGCTCGCAGGGAGCGGCCTCGCATTGCTGGCAAAGCACCGGCTGATACACCACATCGGGGTTGTCCATATTCCCGACGAAGTAGCGGTCGATGCGCATCCAGTGCATCTCTCGGCCCCGCATCACCTCTTCCTTGCCCACGATGGGGATGTTGTTTTCGGCCTGGCAGGCCACCACGCAGGCATTGCACCCAATGCACGCGCTCAGGTCGATGGTCATCCCCCAGGCGTTGCCGCCATAGGCAAATTCGGGGAACATGGAGATGCGCTCGTATTCGACCTCTTCCTGCACGAATTCAGGGTTGTGTTTGTATTCCTCCAGGGTGCCGCTGATGACCAGGGGCCGCCCTTCCATGAGATGATGGTCCTGGGTGCGGGCCAGGGGATAGGTTTTGCCGGTGGGGATAACCACCAGCCCCGTATCCTGCCAGGGGCGGAAGCTGGTGCGCAACCGATAGGCGTTGAAGCCCACGCCTCGGCCCACATTGCCCGCGACCTCTCGGCCATAGCCCAGATGCACCGTGACCGAATTATCGGCATGACCGGGCAGCACAACCACGGGCGCTTCCACCTGGCGGCCACCATAGCTCAGGGTCACCACATCCCCATCCACCAGCCCCAGCCGCTCCGCCAGGGCTGGCGCCATCAGCGCCGCGTTGTCCCAGGTCAGCTTGGTCACGCTGTTGGGGACTTCCTGCAGCCAACCGTTATTGGCGAACCGACCATCCCACAGGCTGGGCGAAGGCCGGAACACGATCTCCATGTCCTCCGTGACCACGTTGATGGGCTCAGCCACCGCGGCCGCGGACGCGGTCACCGCTTTGACGGGGGATTGGGAATCATCTACCATGCCCTGATTGAGGGCGATGCGCCAGAAGGCGTCGAAATCATCGGCCTGCGCGTGCTCCTGCCAGTAGCCCTTGACGATCTCGTGGGAGGTGGCCTCGGGCTGGCCCAGCAACGCGGCCAGGAGCTCGTATTCCGACTTGCTCTGATACAGGGGCTCGATCATGGGTTGCATGATGGTGACCGTGCCATCGAAGGCCCGGATATCGCCCCAGGTTTCCAGATAGTGGCTGCGCGGGATGTACCAGGTGCACGCGGTCGCGGTCTCATCCAGCAAATCGCCCAGATACACGGTGAAGGGTATTTCCTTCAGCGCGTCGCCGAACGCCAGATCCGCGGGTGCGCTATACACGGGGTTGCCGTCGATGATAAACAGGGCTTCCACCTGGTCCGCCCGCATATCCTCAACCAGCCGGGCCAGGTCGGTGGCCTGATGGACCGGTTTGGCTTCCACCGGCTCGATGACCGTGACCGTCTCGCCCAGGTTGCCCAGGGCCTGGTTGATGGCATGGGCCAGGGCATGGACGGCCGGGTTTTGTTGATCGCCGGGGATGACGATGCTCGCGCCCTTGTGGGCTTCGAGGTCTGCCACCAGGGCCTCCAGCCATTCGCCGTAGGCTTCGGGATCACCGCCCCGGACATCCAGGCCCAGCTTTTGGGCCAGGGAGCGGGTGAAGTGTTCCACATCAACGGCCCGCAAAGGCAGGCGATGGTCCGCGACGATGCCGGTATTGCTCAGCGCGGCCTCGACCACGTAGAGGCGATTCATTTCGATGTCGCCACCTTCGCCCTTGTCGGCCACCCGACGCCGTTTCATAAAGTCCTTGGCATAGCGCACGCTGGTCGGGCCGGAGGTCAGGAAATCCGCATCCAGGGCGAGGACCACATCCGCTTTATCGAAGTGGTAGATCACGTCGGCATATTCCCCGAAGGCCAGCTTCGCGCCCTCGCGGGCACTGTCCCTACCCGCGGGCTCATACTGATGCCACTGCGCCGCGGGATATTTTTCCAGAAAAGCCTGGATCTGGCTGGCCAGGGTGGGGGAAGTGACCGTGCCGGTGAGGATGCGCACCTTCTCGCCGTTCCCCCAGGTCTGCTGCTTCTCGGCCAATTCGCTCACAAAATCATCCCACGTTTTCAACAACCCTTGCCGCGAGGGTTGCCGCGAGCGGTCGGGATCGTAGAGGTTGAGGATGGAGGCCTGGGCGAAGAGGTCGGTGGCGCCCAGGCTGGCAGGGTGCGCCTCGTTCCCCTCGATCTTGGTGGGTCGGCCTTCGTGGGTTTCGACGACAACGCCCATGCCATAGCCGCCCATGGGGAACGCGGTCGCATAGAAAAGGGGCGTGCCGGGGATGACCTCCTCGGGGGCTTCCACATAGGGCACGATCTTTTCCGGGTTCGTGGCCGTACATGCCGTGAGCCCGGCCAACGCCATGGACGCGCCCATGATCTTGAGGAAGGTGCGGCGGGTCATGCCCGTGGGATCATCCAGATAGGCCGCGCCCGCGGGGAATTCCTGCGCCAGGAATTCGCGGAATTCCGGCGTGTCCGCGATCTCATTGAAACTTCGCCAATAGACCTTGCCTGTTTTCTCGGCCAGTTTCCGGCGAAGTTCAGCCAAGGATAAACGTTTTTCGTCCATAATCACCTTCTTGATGCGGTGAACGGATAAGTGCTAAGCGATCCGTGCGGTGGATAACATCCGAAGTTAGCGGTGACACACCGAGCAATCGGTCACCTGGAATTGGTTGACGTCCACGTGATATTCCTTCACCAGGGCGGCCTGCAAGGCCTCCCGCTCCGCCGGGTCCTTAGGAAGCTCATATTCCATGTTGAAGACCTCTTCCCGGGGGACGACATGGTCCTGGCGGTTGCGATGGCAGTTCAGGCACCATTCCATGGAGAGGGGCGCCTCTTTGCGCGTCCAGCCCATTTTGTCCACCCGGCCATGGCATTCTTTGCAGGGGATGCCCTTGTTGATGTG